>OMJR01000078.1 GCA_900299355.1 Anaerolineaceae bacterium | reverse complement strand
GCGGCTACGTGGTGCAATTCTCCTGCGATGGTAACTTCCAACTGGCGCGCCTGGATGCGGTTAGCCCCTACACCTACACCATCCTGATTGACTGGACCGAGTCGCCCAACATCAACGCCGGCTCGGAGCAGACCAACACGATGGGGGTCCACCTGAACGGCGACCTCATCACCATCTATGCCAACAATTTCAAAATCGCCGAGTTCGAGGACGACACCTTCTCCAGCGGCCGCTTTGGCCTCTTTATGAACGGTGGCCCCAACGGCAACTTCCTGTGGCACATTGAACGCTTGCGCTGGTGGAATTTGGACTAGCGGTAAATCGGCTTATCAACCCGTAGGGGCGAGGCATGCCTCGCCCCTTTTCTGTTAACTTCGAGGCCTGATGACCAAAACCATTTCACAAAACGAGTTTACCAAAGTGCTGCGCTACTTCTTTGAAGAAACCCTGGAAAGCCATCGCGGCATTTACCTGGACCCCGGCACCTCCCTACTGGAGACGCTGGACACCATCAGCGCCGAAACCGCCTCTATCCCGGTGGGCGGCAAGTGCGCCTCGCTGGCGGCCCAGGTGGCGCACACCACGTTCTACCTGGAAAACAACGAGGCCTTCCTGCTCGGCCACGGAGACGAGAACGCTGATTGGGAGCACATCTGGAAGACCGTGGAAAAGGTGACGCCGGAAGAATGGCAGCAGTTGAAGGACAACCTGCGTGAGACCTACCAACGGGTCAAAGCGCTGTGCCTGGCGCGCAAGGACTGGGGTTGGGAGGCGATTGGCAACGCCCTGGGCATGATGGTGCACAGCGCTTACCACCTGGGCGAAATCCGCCAGGCGCTGTGTACACTAAAGAGTTGAACCGCCCGCCTTATCATTCCTGGAGCGTACTTACAAATAACCAAGAGCCTAGGCATGCTTTCTGGCCAGACTTTCTAGCGAAAAGACAGGCGCAGCAGGAATTCCCCGTCGCCGCTCCGCGGCTCACTCGGAATGACAATCAATGGATTTGTAGCTGCGCACCGCAGTGCGCAGCTACATGATGGCTGTTTTATCCATCCCCCTCAACAAAAAGAGCCCGCTTTCGCGGGCTCTTTTGATTCGTGTTGGGGCGCCTTAGGCAACCTTCTCCAACTCGTCGACCATATTGGCGACGAAGTCGAAGCCGCCCTGCCAGAAGGCCGGGTCGCGCATATCCACGCCGGCTTTCTTGAGGATGTCTTCGGGCGACATGGAGCCGCCGGCCGAGAGTAATTCAATGTAGCGCGGCTTGAAGGCATCGCCTTCTTCCTTGTACTGCTGGTACAAGGCGAAGACCAGCAGCTGGCCGAAGGCATAAGCGTACACATAGAAGGGGTAGTAGTAAATGTGTGGGATGGAGACCCACTCCCATTTGAACTCGTCGCCAATTTCCAGCGCATCGCCAAACTGAGTCTTGAGGTTCTCCATATAGGCTTCGTTGAGGTCGTCCACAGAAGCGCCGTCCTGCACTTTTTGGTGCGCTTCGCGCTCGTAGAGGGCGAAGAAGATCTGGCGCATGATGGTCGCGTAGGCGTCATCCACCTGGGCGAAGAGGATATCGCGGCGCACGGCCTCGTCGGTCTCTTCCTCCAGCAGGCGGTCCACCAGCAGCATCTCGGCAAAGGTCGAGGCGGTCTCGGCCAACGGTAGCGAGCTGTGCGTGTTGAACACGTTGTGGTGGTCGGCCAGCATGGCGTGGATGGCATGGCCCAATTCGTGGGCTACGGTGGAGACATCACGCGCGGTGCCGTTGTAGTTGACCAGCACCCAGGGCGTCAGCTCGGGGTCGCCGGAGGAGCAGAAGGCGCCGCCCTGTTTGCCTTTGCGCACTTCGCTATCCACGTGGCTCTGCACAAAGACTTTGCGGGCCAGGGCTTCCACCTTGGGGTCGAAATCGCGGAAGGAATCCAGCGTCAGGTTGACGGCATAGTCGTAATCGTATTGCTTGTCGGAGCTGGCCACCGGGGCATAAATGTCATAGCGGCGCAGCTGCTTCATGCCCAGCAACTTGGCTTTGAGCTTGAAGAAGCGCTGGAAGACGCCGGCGTTCTTCTCGGCGACATCCAACAACGTGTTGACCACTTCGTCGGGGATGTCGTTGCTCAGGTTGCGCACCGAAATGGGGCTTTCAAAGTGGCGAAAGTCGATGTTCTCGTTGTGATAATCGCGCACCAGCGATTGGTACATCTGACCCAGGATGGGGCCGTCCTCGCCGTATACGCGGTAGAGCTCCTGGTAAGCGCGGGCGCGCAGGTCAGGGTCCGGCGAATACACATGGCGCATCAGGCCGCCGCGGGTCAGGCTCTGGACTTCGCCATCCACTTCGACTTTGAATTCGTAGCGGTCGGTAATCGAGCTGTAGAGGTTCTGCAGCGCGCTGGAGCCGGTGACGTCCTTAATGTTGATGATTTTCTCTTCCGGCTCGGTCAGCGTGTAGGGTTTGAAGTTGCGAATTTGCTCCAGGTAATACTCAAACTCGCCGGCATTACGCATCAGGCGCTGGGCGGTTTCATCGTCCTGGGCCTTCCACCACAGGCTGAAGAACAAAACGCGGTTCTGCATCTCGGCCGACAATTGGTTGACCTTGGCCTGGAAAGTTTGCGCCTTCTGGTTCTGAGTATCTTCGCTGAACCACAGGCTGGCAAACTGGCCAATGCGGTAGGCCTGGCGCGTGGTTGTCTCCAGGTATTGGACCATATCCAAAAATTCTTCTTCATCCATGTCGGCGCTCAGGCTCTCGCGCATGCCCTCGAATTCGGCAACGCGGTCCTTCAGCGCTTCAATGGCGGTATCCATTTCCTTGCCATCGTGGCTGGGAAAGAGATCACCAAGGTCCCAACGGGACTGCTCGTGCTTGGTAGTGGTAGCTTCGCTCATCGTCTTCTACTCCATCTGGGATCGGATCTTTTGGCGTAAATCATCTATTGGCCGGCGGGGGCCATTTTTGCTCTCTTGATAATACCAGTGCAGCCAACCGTTGGCGGGGCCATCCTGAATATCCTTAGCAATCTGGTGGATGGAACCGCGGCGGCCATTATACTTTAGCCCGCCGTCGGCCAGCACCTGGGCCCGCGCCTGGCCCTTTTCGCCAAAATAGAGTGTTTGGCCCGCATCCAGCAGGCCCTCCTCCAGCAGGCGCCCAAAAGGCACCCGCGGCAGGCGGCGCGGCTCGTAGCTGTGATACAGCACCTCGTCTTCGTCGCGGACTTCAACCGCCGCAATGCGTTCCTGGGCAGCCTCAGCGTAGGCCGGATCCTGCTCAATGCCGATCCAGTGGCGGCGCAACCGCCGGGCTACCGCGCCGGTGGTGCCGCTGCCGAAGAAGGGATCCAGCACCACGTCGCCGGGTTCGCTGCTGGAGGCGACTACGCGATAGAGCAGCGCCTCGGGTTTTTGGGTGGGGTGCACCGCGTTGCCCTTGGCGTCGCGCAGACGCTCATGTCCATTGCAGACCGGGAATTCCCAATCGCTGCGCATCTGCTTGCCTTCATTGAGGCTCTTCATACCATTGTGGTTGAAGGTGTAGGGCTGGCCCTGCTCCTTCTGTGCCCAGAGCAGGGTCTCGTGGGCGTTGGTGAAGCGCACGCCGCGGAAGTTGGGCGTGGGATTGGTCTTAATCCACACCACCGAATTCAGAATCCAGTAGCCCAGGTCCTGCAGGATGGTGCCCACGCGGTGGATGTTGTGATAGCTGCCAATCGTCCACAGCGTGCCGGTGGGCTTCAGCACCCGGCGGCAGGCCAGCAGCCACTTGTGGGTGAAGGCGTCGTAATCGGCGTAATCGTCGAACTTGTCCCAATCCTCTTCGACACCGTTGACCTTGGTGTTGTTGGGGCGGCGCAGCTCGCCCTGCAATTGCAGGTTGTAGGGCGGGTCGGCGAAGACCAGGTCGACCGAGTTTTCGGGGAGTTCAGCCAGGCGCGCAAGGCAATCGCCTACGAGCACTTGGTCGAGGGGTAGCTGAGCGGACATGGGCCTTATTATGCGGATGAGGCGATTTTTCGCAGGGCTAGGCGGCGGTGAGCTTTTCCGATCAATTCCTTTGTGGGGCCTCAGGCCCCACACCCCGCCGGGGGCGTGAGTACGCCCCCGGACCCCCAACAAGGTTGATTCGAGTCATCAAACTTGCCGCAGGGGCGAGGCATGCCTCGCCCCTGGCTAGTTGCCTGGGTCGTTAAATTCTTCGGGGTACGCGGTTGTCAGAAGCGTGGTTGGGGGCTGTGATATTGTGAAGCCTTCTAAGTTGCCGGATGAATTATCGCTTTGGAGGGCGGGTCTTAGACCTGCCCCTACAGGATGCTTGATTGCGGAGAAATGTAGGTGCGCTATTTCGTTTCCTTGGTCATTCCGAGTGCGCCGCGTAGCGGCGACGAGGAATCAGTGTGCAGAACGTTTTTTCATCAGAAGTTCTGAGCAAGAGTTGGCCGAGAACTTCCTATCCTTTGGCTGTGGCACCAAGGATTCCTCGCTGCGTTCTCCACAGTCAAAGGTATGCGTGTTCTCGATTGTGGATCTACACATTAAAGCGCACGTTGATAATGTCGCCATCCTGCATGGTGTAATCACGGCCTTCGAGGCGCAGCTTGCCGGCGTCGCGGGCGGCGGCCATGCCGCCCAGCGCCAACAGGTCTTCGGCGCCAATGATTTCTGCACGGATGAAGCCGCGGGCGATATCGGAGTGAATCGTGTCGGCGGCTTCCAGGGCGCTGGCGCCGCGCTCCAGCATCCAGGCGTGCGCCTCGGGTTCGCCGACCGTGTAGAAAGTTTGGGTGCTAAGCAGGTCGTAGGCGGCGCGGATTACGCGCTGGGCGCCCGGCTCGGCCAGCCCATATTCGGCCAGGAACTCGGCCGCGTCTTCGGGGGCCATCTGGGCCAATTCCATTTCCAGTTTGCCCTGGAGGGACAGTACGGGAGATTGGGTGCCAGGGAGTGCGGGCGCATCCTGGCCCTCGCCCAGGTTGACGACGATGAGCAGCGGCTTGAGGGTCAGCAGACCGAAGCCGGCGATAGCTTGCCGCTCGGCGTCGTTGAGTTCCAACTCGCGCAGTGGCTTGTTCTCGGACAAGGCTTCCTGCAGGCGGGCCAGCAGCGCCAGCTGCTTGTCAGCTTCCTGGAGGTTGCCGCCGCCTTTCTGGCGGGTCTCGGCCAGCTTCTCGCTGCGGCGTTCGACAATAATCAGGTCGTTGAGTAGCAGTTCGTCCTGCAGGCTTTCCAGGTCGCGGGCCGGGTCAACCGATTCGGCTGGGTGCGGCACAGCGGGGTCCTCGAAGGCGCGCAGCACCAGCAGCAGGCCGTCCATGCCGGCCAGCGCGTTGAGCACTTGGCTGCTGAGCCCGCCGCCCGAGTCCCCGGCGCCCACACCGGCCACATCGGCAAAGCTGATTTGGGCGTGGACAATTTTCTTGGCGCTGTACAAGTCGGCGAGCTGGCGCAGGCGATCGTCGGGTACGTCGACCACTTCGGTGTGGACTTCGATGCGGCCGGCGCTCATCGCGACCGCGCGCTCGGAGCCGGTGAGGGCGTTGAAGATGGTGGTCTTGCCGGATTGGGGTAGACCGATAAGGGCGAGTTTCATACGTTATTGTTTCCTTTGATTCAGAGTGCTTTCTTGACCTTGGATAACCGAGAGATTATACTTTTCGTTCGGCTGAATAATGTTTTGCATTTCGCATGTGGTGTATGTAAAACAAACGCCGAATCCGCCACCAGGCGGATAAGCCGAAGTGGCGGAACTGGCAGACGCGCACGACTCAAACTCGTGTTCCTTCGGGAGTGTGGGTTCGACTCCCACCTTCGGCACAGAGACAGGCCTTTTGCATTGAATGCGAGGGCCTGTTTGTTTTTAGGCGGCAGCTATTCCGAAGAGTGCTTTTGAAGGATTCCTCGGCTAGCGATCTTCGGCGATTCTGGTGGCGGTTTTCTGCCTCGCCTCGGAATGACAAGATAGGCTGGCGTGTGGGTTCGACTCCCACCTTCGGCACAGAGACAGGCCTTTTGCATTGGATGCGAGGGCCTGTTTGTTTTTATGGCTGCTTGCAAGATGGCTGTACAGGGATTCCTCGCTGCGCTCGGAATGACAAGGGCGAGGGAGTGTGTGTTGCTTACTTCTCATCAACTTTGCATCGCGTTTAAAAAGAAGCGCAGGCAGAGTTTAATTAACGTAGGGCCGCAGCATGCTGCGCCCGTCTTATAGCTCCCCGTCCGCCGGCAGCGGCTTGCGGCGCACCTGCACCAAGAGCGTGCCGAGGGCGGCGACCAGCAGGCCGGCTATTTCAACCGGCGTAAGGCGCTCGCCCAGGAAGAGCCATGCCAGGATGGCGATTTGAATCAGCATGGTGTTGTTAATCACGCTGGATTGCGCCGCGCTCAACGTGCGCAGGGTGTGGTTCCACAACGTGAAGGCGAAGGCGGTATTCAGCGAAGCCAGGATGAGAATCAGGGTCCATTGGCGCAGTCCCAGCACCGGGAAGGGTTCGCTGGCCAGGCCCCAGGCCAGCATCACCAGGCTGCCGATGCCCATGCTAACCACGGTGACCAGCAGCGGCGACAGGGTCTGGCGGCGGTTGACCGCGCGGCCCATCACGGCGGCAAAGGAGTTAGAGAGCACCGCCAGCGCGCCGACCGCCCAGGCGTTAAGCGGCAGCTGCCCAAAGCTCCCAAAGTAAATGAAGGCGCCGACCAGGGCCAGGCTGATGCCCAGCCATTGGCCAGTACTCAGTTTCTCGGCGAGCAGCCACAGCCCCAACAAGGCAATGCTGACACTACTAAGGCTCAGCAGCAGGCTGACCGTGTTGGCCGGCATGTAAGACAGCGCCAGGAATTGGGCTCCCTGGGTTAGGGTGTAATAGACTAGGCCCAGCAAGGACAGCCAGCCCCAATCGCGCCGGCTGAGCGTGCGCAGTTCCGCGGCCCCGCCACGCCGCAGCAAGACCGGCAGCAGCATCAGCGCCGCCAGCAGGTAGCGCAGGCTGGCAAAGGTCACTGGCGGCAGGTCCTGCAGGCCCCATTTGATGAGCACAAAGGAGGTAGACCACAGGAAGGTCACCAGCAGGGCTTGCAAAATGGCGGTGGTATTGTTGGAACGGGTCATTTGGGCCTCGAAAGCAGGCCATTCTAACATTGCTGGCCTGTGGATAAGTCCCTTGACGCGTGTGGATAATTGCCGTGTTCTGGGGAAAACTAGAACGTTTTTTCCAGATTCGGGTGGAGGAAACAGCCCAGTCCGGGGATGCCTTTGGGGTGCTTTGCGGCGTTATGGGTCGCTGTCCGCCGTCAGCTTCTTTCTCCACGCCCTTATCCCAACGCCGTGTGGAGGGCTTGACCGCCTGCTTGCGCCAAAATTCGAGGCTTAAGCGGCGCTTTTTGGCGTTTTGCCAGACTATCCACATATCCACAGGGACTACTACGAATACTAAGAGGTTTCTTTAAACACAACAGATAGGTGGGTATTACAATAAAGCGTCTTAACACTTCTCGGAGGAAGCCATGGCAACCATCTATACCTTTCACGGGCACGGCACGCATGCACTCACGGTGGGCGAGCATAAGCTGATTATTGACCCCTTCTTTGACGACAACCCTGCCGCAGTGGTCAAGGCCGCGGACGTGGAGTGCCGATTTCATCCTGGTCAGCCACGGACACGGCGACCATATTGCGGATGCCGAACCGATAGCCAAGCGCACCGGCGCCAAATGCGTCGCCAATAATGAGGTCGCCGGCTGGCTGCGCAAGAAGGGCCTGGAGGCCCACGGCCAGCACATCGGCGGCGGTTTCCACCATCCCTTTGGCTATCTCAAGCTGACCCAGGCCTTTCATGGCTCGATGCTGCCAGATGGTAGCGATGGCGGCATGCCGGCCGGCTTCCTGCTGACGACCCCGGATGGCAAGAAGATTTACTTCGCGGCCGACACCGGCTTGTTCAGCGATATGGCCTTGATTGGGGAAGAGGGCCTGGACCTGGCGATACTGCCAATCGGCGACAACTTCACCATGGGGCCGGATGACGCGCTGCGGGCGGTCAAATTGCTGCAGCCCAAAGTAGTGGTACCCACCCATTACAACACCTGGCCGATGGTGGAGCAGGATGGCGAGGCCTGGGCCCAGCGCGTGGAGAAAGAGACCAACGCCAAAGCGGTGGTGATGCAGGCCGGCGACAGCCTGGACGTGTAAGCTTTTTAGTCTGCGCTCATCTAGAATTGTGAAGGCTGCCCCTATACTGGGATTGGAGATGCCATGTTAGATAATCTGAATTCCCGCCGCCAGGAAGAAGAACGCATTCGTAAAGAAGGCCGCCTGCCACCCGGCCAGGCGCTGACCCAAAAGTTCCCTGTGCTGCATTATGGGCCGATTCCCAAATTTAACCCGGCTACCTGGGACCTGAAAGTCTTCGGCGAAGTCGAAGAGGAAGCGCGCTGGACCTGGGACGAGTTCAACGATTTGCCGCGCACCAAGCTGGAAATGGACATCCATTGTGTCACGCGCTGGAGCAAGTTCGATACGGTGTGGGAAGGCGTCTCGCTGAAGACATTGGTGGACGAAGGCTTCATCAAGCCCAAGCCGGAAGCCAACTACTTGCTGCAGCATGCTGAATACGGCTTCACGGTCAACGTGCCGCTGGAGGTGGCTTATGCGGATAACTTCCTGTTGGCCACCCATTTCGATGGCGAGCCGCTGACCCCCGACCACGGCTACCCGCTGCGCGCGGTGGTGGGCCATATCCCCGGCCGCGACGAGCTGGAGGACCCTTATTTTTGGAAAGGCGCTAAATGGCTGCGCGGGCTCGAGTTCCGCGCGGAAGACAAGCTCGGATTCTGGGAGCAGGCCGGTTATCACAACCGAGCCAACGTGTGGGATGAAGAACGCTTTGCGCGCGGGGGCTGGTAGGCAGGGCCTATATAACGAGTATTAGTAAGGGCGGGTCTTAGACCCGCCCTTTTTCGTCATTGCGAGGGAGCGCAGCGACCGAAGCAATCTACCAGCTTAGTCATGGCGTGTCTGTATCCAGTAGTCACGGCGATAGGTTAGTCATCCTTGTGGCAACCAAGAGGTAGATTGCCGCGTCGTACGGAGCTTCGCTCCGTCCTCCTCGCAATGACGGCGGCGGCAAAGCTATAATTTCCTGGATTCAATCCTATGATACGCCTGCTGCCCATCCTTCTGCTAATTTGCCTGCTCGCCGCCTGCCGCGGTTCGCTGCCAGCCGCGCCAACCGAAACGAATGCGCCGGCGACCGCTGCGCCCAGCCGCACCCCCACCGCCAGCGCGACTCCCACGCCGGCCGAGAAGGACGGCCCGGGCAGCAGCCTGGATGGCGCCGACTGCCTGCAGGCCAGCAGCGAGGAAGCGGTCTACGAAATTGAATCGGCGCATATTGAAGGAGGGGCGCGCGTGCGAGTCTATACGCCGCCCTGCTATGACGAACAGCCGCAGCGCAGCTACCCGGTGTTGTACTTCCTGCACGGGCAATCCTACAACGACGACCAATGGGACCGCATCGGCGCCGACGAGGCCGCGGATGCCTTGATTGCCTCCGGCGAGGTAGCACCCTTCCTGATTGTGATGCCTTACTACCCCAGTTCGCGGCAGCCGGTGGATAACCCCTTTGATGCCGCCTTTATCGAAGAGGTGATTCCCTGGGTGGAGGCCAACTTCCGGGTGTTGGCCGAACGCGAGGCGCGCGCGGTGGGCGGGCTTTCGATGGGCGGCAGCTGGGCGATTCATTTCGGGCTGACCCGCCCGGATTTGTTCAGCGCCTTTGGCGGCCACAGCCCGCCGGTGTTCGTCAGCGAGGCTAGCGATGTGGACGAGTGGCTGGCCGCGATTCCGGACGATTTGATGCCGCGCATCTGGCTAGATATCGGTGACCGCGACCAGGCGGCCATCCTGGCCTCGGTGACCTGGTTTGAGGAGCTATTAACCGAGATGGGCATTGAGCATGAGTGGCACCTGTTCGCCGGGCGGCACGAGGAAGCCTATTGGAGCGCGCATGTGGCCGAGTATTTGCGCTGGTATGCGCAGGGGTGGTGAAGGGCAGCGGTTAGCGGTTAGCTGTCAGCTTTAAGCCATAAGCGATAGGCGCAGCTTTTGTGCCTGCTTGGTAGAGCGTATAAAAGGTGACTGTAGGGGC
>OMJR01000077.1 GCA_900299355.1 Anaerolineaceae bacterium | reverse complement strand
GTGATGGTGGGTGTGGGTGTACGCGTGGGCGTGAGCGTCGCGGCCAGTGTATTGGTACTGCTGGGCGCGGAGGTGGGCGAGGGCCCGGGCGTTGAGGTAGCCGAGATGCCGGTGTATTGATCGCACAGTTCGTAATGGGTGGTGCTGGGCAGGTTCAGGTTGATCCCATTAAGGCCCAACACGTTGAGGGCTACGAAGTTGTATTGCCCAGAGACAGTTACGGTGACCAGGTTGTTGATTTGACAGTCATCAATCCCATTGAGCGTAATCCCGTCTTCAAAGCCGACAAAAGGCCCAGCGAGGGGAATCAGCCCCTCCACGAATTCAATAATGCGTTCATCGTCGTCCTGCAATTCGGGGGTGATCGAGGCTTCGCGGGCGCCTTCACGGGCGGCATTTTGGACGGTGAAGTATGTCATGAAGTAAATACCGAATTCCAAGATGGCCATAATCAGCAGGATCAGCAACGGAAAGATCAAGGCAAACTCCAACAGGCCCTGCCCCCGTTCACGGGACGGGCCATTGAAGCGCTGTCGCAGCAAAGCCATCGTCGGTTTCATAATTAATACTATTCGCGATTACGGGACGCCGATCAGGCGGATACCAGGGGCCAGAGCGCTGGCCGCGGAGACGAAGACAATGTTCAGGTCGCTGCCTTTGGCTTGGCACAGGAAGTGATCGCCATCGTTGTTTTCGGCGTTGATCGCAAGGGGAGTCAGACAGTGACCGTGGTCATCGGCCGAATCGGTGGCCATGGCGGCCAGCAAAACGGTGGCGTATTGATAATCGTAGGTGCCGTTCTCGTCATTGCAGAATTCGTTCTGGATGCCGTACCCGATGACGAAGATTTCAATGTCCTGGTTTTTAACCAGGTTGGCCTGGATGTTGGCGTAATTGCAGGGGTTGTCCGGGCCGGGCAGCGGATCCGGCTCGTTGGCCGCGCCGTCGGTCATGAAGATGATGCCCTTCTTGACATCGCGAGTCGAATTCAGCAATTCGGTCAATGCGTCCGGTGCGCCGTAGGTGTCATCGTTCAAAGGACTGCCCAAATCAGTGCCCTGGCTGGAGTTGCCCAGGCAGTTAATCGTAGACACCAATTCACTGCTCGTGTTTAGGCTCCCATCTGGGTTTTTATAGTCACTACTTAAGGGAACAGCCAGCCATTCGCCTCCCAAGCTGGGATGTAAATCATTGCAGGGGTTGACGCCGTACCCGGCGCCCAGCACCGCCAGGCCGACATGCTGGTATTGTGGATCAAAGATCTCCAGCACAGCGCGGGCGCCGGCCTTGGCATCCGCCAGGTCCAGGCTGGACATGGATCCAGAACGGTCAATCACGATGATGACATCCAGCGGTGTATTGGGCGCATTACCGCAGAAGCCTTTGCAGGCGCCGTTACGGCTGGCGGTGATGTAGATTGGCGGCAGACCGAGCACGTTGGTAAAGAACAGCGGCACTTCTTTGCTGGCCTGGACCACGAGCATATTGCAACGGTTACTGCCCAGAAAAGCACAGGTACTGATGCACAAACCACCATCACAACTGAAAAGCGCACCAATGCCCGGGTCGCAAACGCCGGGCAGATCAACGGGGTCAGGCAGGCCGTTGCCGTCGCGGTCGCCAACCAGGCAGCGGAAGGTGGTGCTGACGTCGTCGGGATCCACATCCGGATCGTTGAGGGCTATGTATTCCAGGGCTTTGTTGCGGGCGTTGATGCCGCTTTCCGGCAGTTCCAGGCCGCCGGCCAGAGCCGCCGCGTCCACGGCGACTTCCAGCTGCTGGAGCTCGTAGACATAGGTGCCGAGATCAATGGCCATCAGGGCCGCCAGGAACAGCAGCGTGGAGAATAGGATGAAGAGCACCATTACCTGGCCGCGCTCTTTCCTGTGAATTCTTTGAATGATGGCTTTTTTCATCAATTACTCGCAGAGTTCATAACGCATCTCAGTGGGAAAGCTGAGGTTGATTTGGGTGAAACCGATGATATTGAGGGCAACAAAATTGTAGGTGCCCGATACAGTCACGGTCACCTGATCAGTGGTGGAGCAGTTGCCGACCGCGGTATTAGTGATACTGGTGAAGCCAGTGTACTGGCCGGTATCCGGGATGAGCGCATTCACCTGGTCGAGCACGCGTGTATCGTTGGTGGTCAGGTCTTCGAGCTTGACGGCCATGCGGGCGCCTTCGCGGCTGGCATGCTCGACTGTGTTGACCGTGAGGTAGAGCAGGCTGAGATCTGCGATGGCCATCAAAATCAGCAAGAGGATGGGGAAAATTACAGCGAACTCCACCAAACCCTGACCGAGCTCCCGCCGATGGCGAGGCGCTGTTTGTGTTTGATTTCGCCGAAAATCCTTCGTGTGTGTATCCATTGTTTCTTTTATAGCGTAACCCTGGCTACCGTTTGGTCGCAGGCCAATACTACAAAAGCGGTTGCAAAATAGCAACGCAAAGGGCCGACCACATTAACGGTTTTGTTGGCTGCTTTTCCATTCTGTAAGGTCAAGGGTAGCTTGAATTCAAGGCGCTGAAAATAGGAGTTAAGTAGGGTGTGGCGCCGCGCGGCCTAGAGATGATGGAAAGCGTTTGCATTAGGTTGGTGCCGCTTTTGTATCTGCTTGATATAGGGTTTGGACTAACAGATTCGTTAAATAGCAACGGATGGTACTGTCGGGGGGCAGGAAAGCAGCCAGTGCCTGCCTATACTTGCTATAGCCTTACCACGATTTGAAAACCATGATTGAGAAGCAACCTCGTCCACAACAAGACTGAAGCAAAGGCAGGTCCGGCTGCGCCGCAGTGAGCGCGGCCAGAGCCTGATGGAGTTCGCTTTGAGCTTCACGATATTCGTGCTGCTACTGGCGGCCGCAGTGGATCTGGGACGTATGTTTCTTTCTTATGTGGCGGTGCGTGAGGCGGCCGAAGAAGGTGCGATTTATGGCTCCTTCAACCCCGCCGATACGGGTGGGATTGAGGCGCGAACGCGCACGTCGTCGAGCACGCCAGTGGATTTAGCGGATGTGGGCCTGGTGGCGGTGAACGTGGGCTATTTGGGCGACGCCTGCGCTGGCAACGGCCTGCAGGTGACCGTGACCTATTCGTTCAGCCTGACGATGCCGCTGATTGGCATGATACTGGGCACGCAGGATTTTCCCCTGGCGGCCACGGCCACCAGTACGGTGCTGGCGCCGCCCTGTCCCTAACCGGATTAAACAAAAGAGCCTCCCATCTGGGAGGCTCTTTTTACTTGTAGGGTAAAGCTCAGGCATCCAGCTTTTCGTATTCGGCGATGGGGTCGAGGAATACGTCCAGGCTGTTCTTCCAGAACTCCTTGGTGCGGATGTCGATGCCAAAGCGGGCCGCCAGGGTGGCTGCATCGGCTTCACCGGTGCTGGCGAGCAGGTCTTTGTAGTCAGCGATGAACTCGTCGCCGCGCTCCTGGTAGATGGCAAAGAGGCCTGTGCCGAAGAGCAGACCGAAGGCATAGGGGTAGTTGTAGAAGGAGAAGCCGGCATAGTAGTAATGCGGCTTCCAGGTCCAGATGTATTTGTGCAGCCCGTCGGGGTCCAGGCCGTCGCCGTAGGTGGCCCGCTGGGCATCTAGCATAATCTCGCTGATTTCATCGGCGGACAGCTCGGATTTGGCGCGGCGCTCGAAGACTTCCTTTTCGAACAGGAAGCGCGAGCTGATGTCGACCACCACCTGTGAGGCGTTGTTGAGCTGCGACTCGAGCAGGGTCAGCTTCTCGGCATCCGACTTGGCGGCCTTGATGGCGGCGTGGGTGACGATGGTTTCGCACATGATGGAGGCCGTTTCGGCCAGCGTCATCGGGGTGATGGTCTGCAGTTCGGTTTTGCCGACCTGGCAATCGTTGTGATAGGCGTGGCCCAATTCGTGGGCGATGGTGGATAGCTGGTCCATCGAGCCGTCGTAGTTGACCAGGATGCGCGACTCGTCCACGCCGGGGACGGACATGCAGAAGCCGCCGCCGGATTTGCCGTCGCGCATCTCGGCGTCAATCCAGTTGTGGTCGAAGTTGCGCTTGGCGAAGGCGGCCAACTCGTCGGAGAAGCCCGAGAAGTGCTCAATGATGAAATCGCGCGCTTCATCGAACTTCAATACGCGGTCGGTCTCGCCCACCGGGCAGAACAAGTCGTAGTAAGCCAAGGCGTCTTTGCCAATCTTCTTGGCCTTGGATTTGAAATAGCGCCGGAACATGGGGAAGGAATCCTGCATGGCCCCCATCAGGGCATCCAGCGTCTGGCGGTCAATACGGGCGGTATCAATCGAGGAGTGGATCGCATCCTCGCGGCCGCGCTTGCGGTTGAGCGTGTTGACCTCGCCCTTGATGCTGTTCAGCGCGGCGGCCAGCGGCTCCTTGACGCTTTCCCAGGCGGCGGTTTCGGCCTCGAACGCCCGCTTGCGGGTCTCGTTATCGGGATGAGTACGCACATTGATCAGGGCCGGCATGGGCATCTTCTGCACCTCGCCGTCCAATTCGAATTCCACGCTCAATTGGGAGGTGATGGTGCCCTGTAGCTTGCCCCAGGCATTGGAGCCGCTGAGGCCCAACTCGGCGGCCAGGGCTTCCTCGGCGTCGCTCATCAGGTACTTGGCCTGGCGCTGATTTTCCTGCAGATAGAAAGCGTGGTCGGCCAGGGTGCCTTCGCGCTTGACCAGGTCGGGCAGGTAGTCGCCTAGGGTGCCGACCCAGCCAGCAAAGGCTGTGGCTTGCTGCTGTACGCGCACACCCTGTTGGTCCAACTCGGACTCAAGCTTGCGGGCTAGTTTGTTGTAGGAATCAGTGGAGACGAAGGAATAGATGTAGGCATTCAGCGTGCCGTAGAGGCGGCGCATGGCGTTCATCTTGTCCAGCATTTCGGTCAAAACCGGCGCCAGCGTGTCGGCGGAATCCTGAGCGGGGCCGTCCGGGCTCTTGCGGATGTGATGGGTTTCCATCAACTTGTCCAATCCGTCCAGCTGGGCGACCAAGTCCTTCATCGCCGCTTCAAATTCTTTACTCTCCAGGCTGGGATAGACGTTGGTCAAATCCCAGCGCGGCACATTGCCAAGTTTGCTCTCTTTTTCTTTGGTGGCCATTCTCTTCCTCGATAGGTGGGTGGGGTCAAAAGGCAGCCAGCAGGCGCGGGGCGCTGAACTCGGACCAGCTTTGCTCGCTGTCGGTTTCTTTGTGTTCGGCGGAGATACTTTCCAAGGCTTCGGCCAGGGCCAGCTGACCGGGCGGGGGCGTGAAGGCGCTAGCCAGGCCGTTCTCCAGCAGCCAGGCGGCGTACCACTGCGGCCAGTCTTTGTCGTACTCGCCGTTCAGTTCTTCCTGTTCGTACTTGTGATGGGCGCTGCCCGCTGCGGTCAGCAGGCTGGCGATGCGGTTTTCGCGTTCAGAACTCACAATACTTCATCCTAACAGAGCTAGTTGCCGCTATCTGCCAGGCTGGCGAAATCACGACCGGTCGGCTGCTGGAAGACGCGCAGGCCGAACTCGGGGGCGGTGGCCAACAGGTGGTCGAAAATGCTGGCCTGGATGGCTTCGTATTCCTGCCAGACAGTGGTGTTGGTGAAAACGTAAATCTCCAGCGGCAGGCCGGTGGGGCCGGGATCCAGCTGGCGCACCAGCAGCACCATGTCCTTGCGGATATCCGGGCGGCTGTTCGCGTAGGCGTTGATGTAAGCGGTGAAGGCGCCCACATTAGTGAGGCGCGGCTTGACGCTGGCGCCGCTCACCGGCTGGTCGCCGGTAGGCTCCCATTTGCGCCCGGCGATGAAATCGCTCAGCAGTTCAACTTGCTTGAGCGACTCGAGTTCGGCGTCGGTGCAGAAGTGGATGGTGGAGATATCCACATAGATGGCGCGTTTGATGCGGCGGCCGCCGCTCTGGCTCATCCCGCGCCAGTTCTTGTAGCTGACCTCCATAAGTTTGTGGGTGGGAATGACGGTGAAGGTCATATCGAAGTTCTGGATTTTGATGCTGTGCAGCGACATATTGGTCACATCGCCGTCGGCATCGAAGCTGGGCACTTCAATCCAATCGCCTTCTTTGACCAGGTCGTTGGCCGCAATTTGCACACTGGCCACCAGCGACAAAATTGTGTCTTGGAAGACCAGCAGCAGTACCGCGGTGAGCGCGCCCAGGCCGCTGAGCAGCAGCACTGGAGAACGCCCGGTAAACAGGGAAATGGTGAGGATAATGCCGACCGCCAGAAAGATGAGTTTGCCCAAATCCAGATAGCCCTGGATGGCCACGCCGGAATACTCGGTGCGGCTCTCGTAGAGCACATTGATTGCATTGAGCAGCGAATTCACACTGGTGACCGTCAGCCACAAAACGACGAAAAGTGACAGGTTTTGCAGCAGCACCTGGCTATCCGGCCACAAATAAGCGAAGGCGTAGGTTATCAGGAAGGGCGCCACCAGTGAGAGCCGGTAGGGTTTGATGTGCGCGACGAGCACATCGTCCCACTGGTTGCGGCTGCGCTGGGTGAGATAGACCAGGCCGCGGGCTACGAAGTAGCGGGCGACCAGGTAGGCGGCCAGCGCCAGGCCAGCCACACCCAGCAGGGCGTTTTGCGGGCTGGCTTCCAGCCACAGTTGGAGGTCGGTAATGATGTCCATATCAGTTCGGCTCGAGTTGGCTCGGCTCCCGGAAAAGTTCGAAGAGGTCGGTGGTTTTGGTGTAGCGCGGGCCAGACATGCGCCCGATGGGGTGGAACACGTCGCTGTTAACGCGGTAATTTTCGGCCAGGATGGCGTCGTCCACGTGCAGGTGCAGTACCTCGCCGATGACGATGTAGCCGGAGCCAGGCGCGCCGTCGCCGACTTGCACGATTTGGCTGACCTTGCACTCGAAGGAAACCGGGCTGGCGGCCACCCGCGGCGGGGCGACGGTGACCGAGGGCGCGGCTTGGAGGCCGGCGTATTCGAACTCGTTGACGTCCGGGGGAAACTCGGTGGCGGTCTTATTCATCGCCTCGGCCAGTTCCTCGGTGACGACACTGATGACGAACTCGCCGGTCTTGGCGACATTCAGGCCGGTATCCTTCTGTTGGCCGTCCACGCCGCGCACCCCACTAGCAAAGAGCAGGGTCGGCGGGCGGCTGCAAACGGCGTTAAAAAAGGAAAAGGGCGCCAGGTTGGGCTGGCCGCCCTCGCCGAGGGTCGAGACCCAGGCGATGGGGCGGGGCACAATGCTGGCGACCATAATTTTGTAGAGCGGGCCAAGGTCGTCTTTGGCGCTGAGTTCCATTCAAGCGGTCGCTTTCTTTTGAGCGCGCTGCCAGGCGTTCCAGGCCAGGATAAGCAAGCCGGAGAGCATCAACAGGTAACGCAGTAATGAGAAGGTTGGGCTGGGAAAGGTGTAGACCAGGATGCCGATAGGCGCGAAGACCAGCAGCAAGCTCCAGCGCAGCACCTTTTCCATCAGGGTTTTATCCGGCAACACAAACGCAAACAGGAAGAAGCTTAGGTAGCTGCTGTGGAATTTGAGCTGGCTGAGCACATCATGGCGCAGCAGCGTATTGGCCTCAATCGCAACCCCGTTGTTGGCCATAGAAAGGAAAGCCAGCAGGCTGTGGTTCTCGTGGAAGTCCAGGTAGCTGGTCAGCAGCAGCGCGCCCAGCGCCACAGTGCCCAGTAGGCGGTTGCGCTTGCCCCAGGCCGTGCCGGCCAGAAAGATAAAGGCCGCAGTGTAGAACAGCACGAAAAGGTTATCCAGGGTGAGGATCGTGCGCAGCGGCCCCTCGGCGGCCAGCAGGCTGCTGGCGTAAGCTTCGGGAGCAGCGAAAGCTTCGAAATCCTGGGCGGTCAGGCCGCTGTTCATTAGGGTAACCAGCAGCATGCCGGCCAGCATCAGCCCGGCGGCCAGCGCCGTCAGGCTGAGGTTGCGGTAGAGTTCGCGCTTCTTCATCTTATTCGCCGTCGCCTTCCATCCAACTGTCCTGATACTCTGGCTTCTCCATCTCAAGCGCGTCTTTGGTGACATGCAGCGGGTGGAAGGTATCCACCATCACGGCCAGCTCGTCGGTCTTCTTCATGCCAATGCTGGCCTCGGTGGCGCCGGGCTGTGGGCCGTGGGCCAGGCCGAAGGGGTGCATGCTGATGTCGCAGCGGTCAATCCCGCGGCGGGACATGAAATCGCCCTCGGCGTAGTAAATCACCTCGTCGGATTGCACGTTGGAGTGGTTGTAGGGCGCCGGGATGGCATCCGGGTGGTAATCAAAGAGGCGCGGCACGAAGGAACAGAGCACAAAGCCACGTCCTTTGAAGGTCTGGTGGGTGGGCGGTGGCAGATGCAGCGCGCCGGTGCGCGGCTCGAAGTCGTTGATGTTGAAAATCCAGGGATAGAGATAGCCATCCCAGCCGACCACGTCCAGCGGGTGATGGTCGAGCACATGCTTGCTGATGCTGTCGCGCACCTTCACGCGCACCTCAAAATCGCCGCGCTCGGTGTGGGTTTCCAGTTCGCGCGGGATGCGGATGTCGCGTTCGGTGTAGGGGGCATGCTCCAGCAATTGACCGTAATCGTTCATATAGCGGCGCGGCGGCTCAATTTGAGAGGGCGTTTCGACGACGAAGAAGCGCGCCTCGGGACTGCTGAGTTCCATCTGCCAGGTGACCGCAAAGGGAATCACGATGTAATCGCCCGGGCCGAACTCCAGGTTGCCGAACTGGCTGCGCAGCGTGCCGCTGCCTTCGTGCACCCACCAGCACTCGTAGGCTTGCGAGTTGCGATAGAAGTAATCCATGCTTTTGGTGGGGCGGCTGAGGCCCATGGTGACATCGTTGTTGCCCAGAATGATGCGGCGGGCGGCCACCGGGTCGCCGCCAGCGGGGATGTCGGCGGAGGCGAAGGCGCGGTGGCGAATCGCGCCGAAGTCGACGTAATCAGGTTTGGTGTGACCCAGGAATTCGGTGGCCTTCACGCGCGGGGGCAGGAAGTGGTGGTAGAGCAGGGACTGAAGGCTGGAGAAGCCTTCCAGCCCCATCACTTCTTCGCGGTACAGGCCGCCGTCGGGTTTGCGGAATTGGGTGTGGCGTTTCTGGGGTACTTCGCCGAGGGAATGGTAGAAGGGCATGGGAACTCCTTTTTAGCTGTCAGCTATCAGCGGTCAGCTCTCAGCGTTTGCATGAAGGCGGAGAGCATACGTATAATTTGGGTAATCTGGTCAGACAGATTGCTGTAGTCACCTTTTTCTAGAAAATTAAGTTCAGAGGCGAGTAGCAATTGGTATTCTAACTCACTGGCAGAACCGAAGGCTATCTGCAGAAAACGAGCTAAGTCGGCATCACTTCCACGGCCAACGCCTTCAGCGATGTTTGAGGGTACGGAGGCGGCCGACCGCCTGATTTGACTGGTCAGTCCATACAATTCGGATTTTGGAAAGTCTTTTGTGGCTACATAAAGAGCCAAAACGAGCTCATGCGCCTTTTCCCAGACTTTGAGATTACGGAAATCTTGCATTGTCCCTCATGTGGAAAGGGGCTGATAGCTGAAAGCTGATAGCTGAAGGCTAATTAAGCGACTCTATTACTCAACATCCCCAACTGCTCAATCTCCAATACCACCTCGTCGCCGCTCTGCAGCCAGGGTCCGTGGCCCATAGTGATTTCCAGCAAGCAGCCTGTCCCCACCGTTCCCGAGCCAATGATGTCGCCGGGTTGCAGCACTATATCCTGCGAGGCGCGGGCGATGAGTTCGCCGAAGCTGTAATGCATATCGCGCCAATTGCCGCGCGAACGCTCCTCACCGTTGACGCGCGCGACCATCTCCAGGTCGTAGACGCCGGTGCGGCCGGCGGTGCGCTGCGCCAACTCGTTGGGGGTGACGATGACCGGGCCGAGGCTGCTGGCGAAATCCTTGCCCTTGGCAGGGCCGAGGCCGACCTTCATCTCCTGGCGCTGCAGGTCGCGTGCTGACCAATCGTTGAAGATGGTGAAGCCGAAGACATGCTCCAGGGCTTTCTCGGCGGGGATGTCGCGCCCGGGCTGGCCAATGATGGCCGCGATTTCCAGCTCGTAATCCAGGGCGCGGCTGGCGGCGGGGGCGCGCACCGGTTCGCCGGGGCCAAGGATAGCGTTGGGGTTGGAGAAATAGAAGACCGGCACCTGGTACCACTCGGGCGGTACCTCTTTGCCACGGTTGGCGTGGGCGGTGGCGACATGCTGCTCAAAGGCATAAAAGTCGCGCAGGCTGGGCGCGCTGGTTAGCGGCGCTTTGAGGGTCACCTCGTCCAGCGGCCACCGCGAGACGATCTGGCGCACCAGCGTTTCCGCCTGGGTCCATGCGCGCGGCCCGGCCTGGAGGAAACTGAGCATATCGCCGGGCATGTCGCCACGCGCCAGGGACGCCACCTGGTCATCCGGTAGCAGGGCGCCCAGGCGCACCTGGGTATCGTTGGGGGCGATAAAGCTGAGATAACGCATCGATTTTTGGTCTCTTAGTCGCTTAGTCCACTAGTCACTTGGTCAGTATATGTTCAGGCAGGATGAGTATCACTCGTCGAGGTTAGCTTTCAATCTGGTAACAAGCTCTGGTGCAATACTGCCCGACAAGCAGACTTATCGACCAAGTGACCACTGCTTATCCCCCGTAGGGGTCCAGGTTGCCGCGCAGGTTCTGCTCGGCTTCCAGCGCTTCGAAAAGCGCCTTGAAGTTGCCCTTGCCGAAGCCGCGGCTGCCGCGCCGCTGAATCACCTCAATAAAGGAGGTGGGGCGGTCCTGAATCGGCCGCGAAAAGATTTGCAACAGGTAGCCTTCGTCGTCCCTATCCACCAGGATGCCCAGTTCGTTAATCTTGTCCAGCGGTTCCTTGACCACATCGCCGACACGCTCGGGCAGCATCTCATAATAGGTGTCCGGCACGCGCAGGAATTCGATGCCGTTGGCTTTGAGCTGGGTCACGGTTTCGATAATGTCACCGCTGGAGAGGGCCAGATGCTGCACGCCGGGGGAGTAATAGAAATCCAAATACTCTTCAATCTGGCTCTTCTTTTTGCCGTCAGCGGGTTCATTAATTGGGAACTTGATGCGCCCGTTGCCATTCTCCATCACCTTGGACATCAAGGCCGAGTACTCGGTGCTGATGTCCTTGTCGTCAAAGTGCAACAGTTGGCGGAAACCCATTACGCGGTGATAGAAGTTGACCCAGTGCTCCATCTGGCCCAACTGCACGTTGCCGACGATATGGTCCACCGCGGCCAGCCCGGCGTCGTCCGCGGCGTAGTCTAGGGCTTTGTAGGTCGGGGCGAAGGGGCCTTCGTAATCGCTGCGGTCCACGAAGACGTGCAGCACCTCGCCGTAGGCGCGGATGGCACTGGTGCGCAGCACACCGTGTTCGTCGGTCTCCTCGCGGGGCGCCCAGGCGCTCTGGCCGCCGCGGGCGGTGGTTTCGCGGTGGGCTTGCTCGACATCCCGCACCTGCAGCGCAATGACCTTGACGCCGTCGCCATGTGTCAGGTGGTGGCCGGCCATCTCGTGGCTGGGGCCGTAGGGCGCGGAGACCACAATGCGAATCTTGCCCGATTCGAGCACGTAGGAGGCGTATTGGCGATTGCCAGTTTCCAGGCCGGAATAGGCCACCGGCTTGAAGCCCAGGCCCTTCCACCAGTAGTACATGGCATGTTTGGCGTTACCGACGTAGAAATGCAGGTGGTCGACCGCCTGGAGTTGCAGGAAATCACCCTCCTCGGTCATCGGTCGGGTTTGGGTCTGGGTTGCTTCTGCCATACAGCCTCCGGCTGAAAAGGGTGGGGGATGGCTGAATTATAGTCCCATCGGCGCATAGCGGCCCGAATTGGCCGCATGATAGAATTTTGCACTCGTTTGACTATTAAATGAATAGATGACTATCAAGAAGAGGCGCGCCCCCCGTTTTTGGCAAACCGGCCTGGCCCTTGTGCTGCTGGCTGGCCTGGCCGCCTGCGGCGGCGCGGAGGCGGAGTCGCCGGATGTGGGCGCGGCGGCGACCTACCCGGTGGAGACCGTCTTTGAGGAGTTTTACCGCTTCCTGGGCGGCGCCGAACGTATGGGGCCGGCCCTCAGCCCGATTATTTACGAGGGGGAGGTCCAGAAACAGTACCTGCGCAATGGCCTGCTGGTTTTTGACCCGAGCCTGCCGCCCAGCGAGCAGTACAGCCTGGCCCCGATTGGCGCTTCATTGGGCGTGCGCGATGAGCCCTTGAACAACCCGGGGCTGCCGGGCACACTCTTCGTTGAGGGCTACATCATTTACGAAGGTTTCGCTGACCTGTATCAAGCCATGGGCGGGCAACGCTATGTCGGCCTGCCGCTCACTGGGGTGCGCTTCCTGGCCGAACAAAACCGCGTTGAGCAATACTTTGAGAACCTGGGCTTTTATCTAAACCTCGCCGATGAGGACGCCAGCGTAAAGTTGATGAATTACGGCCAGGTGGCCTGTGGCGGTTCCTGCGGCTCCAACAGTGCCCCGGCGGCGATTATCCAGATTGATTTGCCTTATGGAGAGCCATTTGTGAGCACGGTGGGCGCGCTGGGCGATGCGGTGGTCGGCGAACGGCTGGCCGGCCCCTATCAGACCGCGGATGGCAGCATCGAGGTGATTTACCGCAACCTGGTGCTGTATGCCCAATCCAGCACGGATGTGCGCGCCACCGCGCGGCCCATCCTGGCGCGCCTGGGCGTCGCCCCGGAGCCGATGGTGCCGCGCCTGGACAATGCCAACTTGATGTTCTATGGGCTGAGCGGCGACCTGGGCTACAACGTGCCGCTGGTCTTCAATGACTACATCGCCCAACACGGCGGCTACGAAATTTTCGGCCAGCCGATTAGTGAGTTCAAGCTGCTGGAGGACGGCGGCTTCCGCCAGTGCTATGCCAACGCCTGCCTGCGTTACAGCGGCGGCCAGGTGGCGCCGCTGCCGATGGGCGCTGAGTACAAGGCCGCCTTATACGACCAGCCGGTGACCAGCGTACAGGGCGATGCGGCGATACAAATCCAGGTTTGGGAGGACCGCGGTCAGATTAGCTCGGCCGAGCAACAGGTGATTCACGCCTCACTATTCAGAGGTACCCAACTGCTGGAGGGCCTGCGACCCTATTTGAATTTGACTCTACCCAGCGGCGGGGTCAGCGTCTACCAGTTCCCGCCAACGGATGCCAGCGGCCAGACCCAGGTGACCGTGCCGGCCGTGGTGGCCCAGAACGGCACGCTGGTGGCCTACCAGGTGTGTTTAGAGAGCATTGGGCTGGACAAGGTCTGCGCCAGTGATTCGTATATGATTTGGGGTAACCCGTAGGGGGCTGACGATTGTTGATTGCTGAGTTCTGATTGAAGATTGAATAGTGAAAGTTGAAGGGGGAAATATTTACATCACGTCATGCTGAATGCGCACGTAGTGCGCAATGAAGCATCCACCCGAATCCTAGTTAGGCCGGCTGCCATGCTAAACCAAAAATTGTGTATTGATTGATGCCTGGGTGGATTCTTCGGCGGCCACTGCGTGGCACGCCTCAGAATGACTGGACAAAGGGAGGTTTCGAAGGTCGTCGCTGACTCAAATTACCTAATGTCATGCTGAATGCGCACGGATTGCGCAATGAAGCATCCACCCAAGTCATTGTTAATCCCGGTGCTCCAATTGTCTGGGTGGCCGAATTGATTAGCATCCGGGTGGATTCTTCGGCGGCCACTGCGTGGCACGCCTCAGAATGACGTGACAAAGAGCAACAAGTATCCAGGCCCCCAATGAGATTTGAGCGACAGCCAATGTTAAGAAAAAGCGGTCAATCGGCCGCTTTTGATTTATCTGCTTTCCAGTACCTGTTTCACATTCTGTAGGTGGTCGCCGTCTTCCTTCTTCATGATGCCGGCCACCATGGGTAGCATCATGCGCTTGAGGCCGCTGGCTTTCAGGTCGCAGGCCCAGGTCACACGCGTGCCGCCGTTCTCGGGTTCAAGCGTGTAGGTGTAGTTGATTTCCACGCCCATGGTTTCGTTGCCGATGCCGAAGGTGCGCGGCGGGTCGTAA
Organism: Anaerolineaceae bacterium; assembly: GCA_900299355.1. Taxonomy (GTDB): domain Bacteria; phylum Chloroflexota; class Anaerolineae; order Anaerolineales; family UBA11579; genus OMJR01. Next base: position 2,154 of record OMJR01000077.1, on the reverse strand, counting down.
GCGCTGACCACCAGCTCGACGGTAGCTTCCTGGTTATTCACCAGGCGCGTTTCGCTGAAGACGGTGCCCACGCCAACTGGGCCGTCGCTGACCTGGTGGCCTTCCTTGATATTATCGACATATCCGGCCGCATTGGGCGGGTAAGAGAGGAAATCAAACACCTCTTGGGGCGGGCGGTTAATCCATTCAGACATTTCAAAAGAGTTCATAGTCTCCTCGTTAGCGGGCTTTTAGGGGTTCCAGCGGCACATAGGCGTCGGTGTAGATGCGTTCCAGGCGCCCGTCAATCGTCTTGCAGTGGTAGACCTCGAAGGGTGGGGCGGCGCGCAGCAGGTAGTTGGCGGTGGGCAGCCATTCGACGCCGATAAAGGCGAAGGTCTTGGTGATTTCCTCGAAGCCGTTGTAGTGGCGGCGGCCCACGCACAGGCCGCCGGGCAGTTCGCGGTAGCCGATGGGGTGGCTGACCTCCAGCGGGCCGTCCACCGCCAGGCAGGCGTCGAAGCGCACCTTGTCGGACTCGGCGACGTATGGGTCGTCGTGGCAGATGCCGATAAGGCGCGGCGTGCTGGTCTCCAGCCCCTGCGCCTCGGCGTACTCAAACAGGTCAGTCCACAAATCGGAAAAATGCTGCCCTTGGCCGAGTAAGTCCTCGTAAGGTCCCTGATAGCGCTTGAAAATCACCGGCTGCGCGGGCAGGGTTTCCAGCGTAATCGGTTCCACGCGGCGTTCCTTGCGCAGCTTGAGTGGGCTGTCCAGACTGAAACCGGCGAATGTGTAGGTGCCGAGGACTTCATCTACGCCCGCGCGGAACTCGCGCAGCAGCGCGCGCAATTCGCTGGGGTTCATATCGAATTGTTGGGTGAAGGCGCGGGTGAAAGATTCATGGGTCTGGAAACCGGCCTGCAGGGCGATATCCAGCACGTTATCCGGGCTGACCTTGAGGCGGTAGACGGCGCGCTCCAGGCGCAGGCGGCGCACATATTCATGGGGGGTCTCGCCAGTGAGCTGCTGGAAGACGCGGTGGAAATGATGCGGCGAGAAACCGGCACGGGTGGCCAGGCGATGCAATGATAAATCTTCGTCCAGGTGGTCTTCGATGTAGACCAGGATGGGCAGCAGCGTTTGCTGGTGTTTGCGCCGCGTGGCGCGCCGTTTGACCTGCATGGGTCTAACTATACCTGTTGGCCACCAGCGCTTCTTGACATTTTTTGCGAATTTATTCGGAACTGATGGCGTAGAGCAATACACCCGCCGCCACCGCCAGGTTGAGCGAAGTGGCCCGCCCGCGAATCGGCAGCGTGACCAACTGGTCGCAGGCCGCGCGCTGCTCGGCCGACAGCCCTTCGCGTTCGCTGCCCAGCAGCAGTGCCAAGGGGCGCGGGTAACGCGCCTCGCGGTAGTCGACCCCGCCCCGGGCCGAAGTGCCGCAAAGCTGGAGGCCTTGTGCCTTGGCCCAGGCAGTGAATTCGTTAAAGGAAGCCTGGGCCAGCGGCAGCCAGAAATGGGCGCCCAGGCCGGCGCGCACCGCGGTGGGGTGGTAGGCGTCCACGCCGCCCTCCAGCAGGATGATGCCCGCCGCGCCGACCGCATCGGCGGTGCGCAGAATGGTGCCCAGGTTGCCGGGGTCGGCGGGTTCAACCAGGGCGACAAGCAAGGAGGAAGGCGAAAGGAGAAAGGAGGCAAGCGGCGTGTAATTCTGTTTGGCGACGGCCAGCAGGCCAGCGGGGTTGTCCTTGCCGGCGATGGAGTCCATCACGTCGGCGCTGACCGCGAAGCAATCCACGCCTTTGGCGCCCAGATCGGCCAGCAATTGCGGCGCAAAATCGCCGCGCAGCTGCTCCTCGGCGTAGAGGACAAAGTCCAGCGGGGCGCCGGTGGCGGCCGCCTCGCCCAGGTGGAAGGTCCCCTCGATAAGGAAGCGGCCCTCGGCCTCGCGCGACTTGCGGCTGTGCAGCGCGCGGGCTAGTTTGACCTTCTCATTTTGGCGAGAGGTAATAACGGACATAGGGGAATTATATGGCGGATGGATTGCAGAACGGGCTTATTCCGAAGATGTGCTTATAGGGGTTCCACGGCTGACCGGCTTCGGCATGCTGGTGCGACTTTTTTTCCCGCCTCGGAATGACAAAAAAAGAAGGATGGTGGGAAGTGATG
>OMJR01000076.1 GCA_900299355.1 Anaerolineaceae bacterium | reverse complement strand
CTGGGTAGCGCAAGCGCTGGGTGGGATTGCCGGCGCGGCCTTGCTGGTCTTCGTGCTGGGCGGCGCGGACAGCGGCCTGGGCGCCACCCTGCCGGCCGAAGGTGTCAGCGTGGCCCAGACAATCGTCCTGGAAGCGATCCTGACTTTCTTGCTGGTGAATGCGGTGCTGCACACAGCGGTCAAGGATCCGGATAACCGTTTGGCGGGGCTGGCGATCGGCCTGACGCTGGTGGCCGCGATCCTGATGGGCGGCCCGCTCACCGGCGCTTCGCTCAACCCGGCGCGCACGCTGGGCCCGGCGGTCTTCACGGGCACGTTGGACATGGTCTGGATCTATCTGGCGGGCACCGGATTAGGCGCGGCCATCGCCGGCCTGGTCTATCGCTCGCTGCGCGCATGAAGACCGCCGGTTATTCGGGTACCCCGCTGATTCAGAAGCTGGGTATCCGGCCGGCCACCCGCATCTACATCCAGGGCGAACCCAAACATTACGCCCAGACGCTGGGGCCCCTGCCCGAGGCAGTCACGCGCCTGCAGCGCCTGGGCCAGGAATTGGACTTCATCCACTTCTTCACCAAGCAGCGCAAGCAACTGGAACAGCGTCTGCCGGCGCTAAAAGCAGCCCTGGACTACGATGGCATGCTGTGGATCTCCTGGCCAAAGAAAGCCAGCCATGTGAAAACAGATGTGGACGAAGGCGTGGTGCGGCAGATGGGCCTGGCCATTGGGCTGGTGGATGTGAAAATTGCCGCCATAGACGAGACCTGGTCGGGGCTCAAGTTTGTATATCGGGTTGAGGACCGCTCCAAGCGCTGACCAAAAATTCAGCCCGATTCCGCCTTGTAGTCTAGACAACTTGCGGTAAAATTCGCGCTATTAATTACTCAACCTCCGGTTGAGCTCAAATCTCCTGGCCATGGCCAACGTGGAAAAATTGGTTCCCACTGATTTTATCTACCTGAAGGAGGTGCACGCAGGCTAATTCAATCTACCCCGACGAGGTGTCGAAAATGTACCAATTCACATTGCTGCGACACGCCCAATCCCAGGCCAATGTAGAGGCGATCTACCAGGGCCAATCCAATACGTCCTAATCTGAAATAGGCAGACTGCAAGCCCAGGCATTGGCCGACCGCTGGCAGGCCGAAGGCCGCCACTTCGATGGCATCTTCGCCAGCGCGCTGGACCGCGCCAGCCAGACCGCCGACATCGCCAACCAGGCGCTGGGGGCGCCGATTGAATACGACATGCTGTGGGCCGAGCGCGATTTAGGCGAGCTAACCGGCATCACGCATGCCGACGCACCGCAACTCATGCCACCGCCACCCTTTGTGAACCCCTTAACACCCTACGGCACCACCGGCGAGGGACAATGGCGGCTCTACCTGCGCGCCGGCCAGGGGCTGCAAAAGCTGTTGGAGCAGCCCCCGGGCGCCTATCTGCTGGTCTCGCATCGCGCCTATCTGGGCATGCTGATGTACGCGATGCTGGGCATTCATCCGCAGGCCAATTTTCAAGGGCCACGCTTTCATTTCAAGAACACCGGCCTGACCGAAATCACCTATAATCCCGCCAGCCACCAATGGCGGCTGCACGTATTCAACGATGTGGCCCACCTCGCGGGAATGGATGATGAACGACACACTTAGTATTTTGGTCTACGGCGCGGGCGCGATCGGCAGCTATCTGGGGGGCAGCCTGGCGCTGCAGGGTCAGCGAGTGACCTTCCTGGAGCGGCCGCACAACGCCCCCACCCTGAAGAAGGACGGGCTGCGGCTTAAGTTGGATGATGGCGAGCACCAGTTAAAGGAATATGGCGTAGCGACCAGCTTGAGCGAGGCGCTAGATCAGGGTAGCTACGATGTGGCTCTGTTTGCGTTGAAGTCCTATGACACCGCGGCGGCTCTTGAGGATATGCAGGCCCGCGAGGACGCGATGCCGCCGGTGCTGTGCCTGCAAAACGGGGTGGATAACGAACCCGCGTTGGCCGACGTGCTGGGCGAAGACAAGGTTTTGGCCGGCACGGTGACCACCGCGGTGGCCAAGAGCGGACCGGGCCAGATCCAACTGGAGCGCAAGCGCGGGGTGGGCATCGCCAACGGTCACCCGCTTTCCGAGCGGCTGCACGCCGCGATGACAGCGGCTGAGCTGAACCCGGATATGTACGCCAAGGCCGCAGAAATGAAATGGTCCAAGTTGCTCACCAACCTGCTGACCAATGCCAGCTGCGCCATCCTGGATATCACCCCGGCGCAGATCTTCGAGAACAAAGACCTGTTTCGGTTGGAGATGCTGCAGCTGCGCGAGGCCTTGGCGGTCATGCGGGCGCAAGGGCTGGGCGTGGTGGATTTGCCGGGCACCCCGGTGCGGGCGCTGGCCTTCGCAGCGCGGCGGATCTCGCTTTCATTGGCCCGGCCGCTGATGGCGCGCGCGGTGGGCCGCGGCCGGGGCGGCAAGATGCCCTCGCTGCACATCGATTTGCACAGCGGCCGCGGGCGCAGCGAAGACGGCTGGCTCAACGGAGCGGTGGTACGGCACGGCGAGGCCTTGGGCGTACAGACGCCCGTCAACCGGGTGCTGCACGAAACCTTATCGGGATTGGTAAGCGGGGACTTGGATGCAGATGAATATCGTAGACAGCCAGCCAAGCTTTTGCGTTCGCTGGATTAGATTACGCGATAGACCACATAGGGATTGAAAACTGAATAGAGCTTGACCAGCTCGCGGATGCCGTCCTCCAGGCTGCGCTGCGCCTGGAAACCGAGCGCCTCCATGCGGCGGTAATCAATCACAAAGTCGCGGCGGTCGGGATCGGGTAAGCCGCTATCCACGATTTTGAATTCAACCTGTTGGCCGATGGCTTCGGCTAATTCCATTTTGGAAAGGCTCAGCTTGGGCGTGCCCACGTTGAGCACTTTGCCAGCGGCGGCCGCCGGATCGGCCGCGATCAGGATATAGGCAGCAATGGCGTCATCAATGTGCATAAAAGCGCGCTTGCTGTGGCCGGCGAAGAGCAGCAGCGAACGCTCATGGATGGCCTTGATCACAAAATCGTGTGGCATCAAATCATGCCGCACGCGCGGGGCGACGCCGAAGACGGTCGCGAAACGCAGCGCCACAGATCGTTCACGCTGCATGATGGCTTGCTCGGCTTTGAGTTTGGTTTCAGCGTAGAGACTGACCGCTTCCACTGGGCTATCTTCGTTGAGGACGTCGGCTGATTTGCCGTAGATCGAGGTGGTCGAGGCGTAGACCAGGTATTGATCTTTGGATAGCAAGCCTGCCAGGTCTTCGCTGGCGGTTTGGTTGATCTCGCGTGCCGATTTGGGATTGGCTTCGCAGCCCAGGTAGCCGCTGATCGCCGCCAGGTGGAAGACGATGTCGAAGCCGGCCACATCGCTTTTTGCGAGGGCGCGGACATCCTTCTGGATGATGTTGAGGTGCGGGCGGCGGCTCAGGTCGAAGACCGAGTCGAAGCCGTACATGAAGTTGTCCAGGATGGTGACCTGGTGGCCGGCGTCCAGCAGCGCGTCAGCCAGCTTGACGCCCTTGTAGCCGGCGCCGCCCGTAATCAATGCTCGCATGCAAATTCCTTTGTTGATAGCTGGGCGCATTATGCCACATGGGCCGCATGGGACTCAAATACGATTACATTACAATTGGCATATGCCCGAAACCTTTGATTTTGCCGGCCCGATTGTCTGGGAACCCAGCCCTTCCGATATTGAGAACGCGCGCCTGACCGAGTTTATGCGCAGGCACCAGATCGCCGATTTCGACGAACTGATGCGACGCTCCACCGAGGACGTGGCCTGGTTCACGGATGCGGTGCTGAATTTCCTCAACATCGAATTCGCCCAACCCTACTCTGAGGTGGTCGATCTCTCCCAAGGGATTGAGTGGCCACAATGGTGCGTGGATGGGCGCATGAATATCGTGCACAACTGCCTGGATAAATACATCGGCACCGAAACCGAAAAGGCTACCGCAGTGGTGTTTGAGAGCGAGGGTGGCGAAACGCGCCAGCTAACCTACGGCGAGCTCCATGCCCAGGTGTGCCAAGCGGCCAACGCCCTGCGCGCCCTGGGCCTGGGCGCGGGCGACGCGGTAGGCATCTACATGCCGATGGCGCCCGAGATTGTGGTGGCGCTGCTGGCGATTGCCAAGATCGGCGGGATCATTCTGCCGCTCTTCTCCGGCTACGGCGCAGAGGCAATCGTCACCCGGCTGGCCGATGCGGACGCCAAAGCGCTGTTCACCGCGGATGGCTTCCCGCGCCGCGGCAAGACCGTGGAGATGAAGTCCACCGCCGACCGGGCGGCCGAAGCGCTGCCCACGCTGGAGCATATGATCGTGCTCCGGCACGCCGGCCTGGATGTCCTCATGCGGCCGGGGCGCGATCACTGGTGGCAGGATCTGGTCGCCAAGCAGCCGAGCGCAGCGGAGACCGCCGACACAGCCGCCGAGGACGTGCTAATGGTGATCTATACCTCGGGGACTACCGGCAAACCCAAGGGGGCAGTGCACACCCATTGCGGCTTCCCGATTAAGGCCGCGCAGGACATGGCCTTCGGCACCGACGTGCACGCTGGCGACCTGATTTACTGGATGACCGATATGGGCTGGATGATGGGGCCCTGGCTGGTGTTTGGCGCGCTGCTGCTGGGGGCGGGGTGCTTTATCTACGATGGGGCGCCCGATTTCCCGGGTCCGGATCGCTTGTGGGCGCTGGTTGAGCGGCACGGGATTAACCAATTAGGGCTGTCCCCCACCCTGGTACGGGCGCTGATTGCCCATGGCGACGAGCCAGTACGGGCCCACGAACTCAGCAGCCTACGGGCTTTTGCCTCCACCGGTGAGCCGTGGAATCCCAAGCCCTGGACGTGGCTGTTTGAGGTGGTCGGCGAAGGCCGGCGGCCGATCGTCAATTATTCCGGCGGCACCGAGATCAGCGGCGGCATCGTGATGGGCAATCCAATCCTGCCGCTGAAGGCGGCCGCTTTTAGCGCCCCCTGCCCCGGGATCACCGCAGATGTTTTCAACGAAGATGGACGGTCGGTGACCAATGAGGTGGGCGAATTGGTGATCAAGGCGCCCTGGATCGGGATGACGCGCGGATTCTGGAGGGACGCCGAGCGCTACGAGGAGACCTACTGGTCGCGCTGGCCGGGCGTATGGGTGCACGGCGATTGGGCCGCCCGGGACAGCGACGGGCTGTGGTACATCCTGGGCCGCTCGGACGACACGATCAAGGTGGCCGGCAAGCGTCTGGGGCCGGCCGAGGTTGAGTCGGTGCTGGTGGCGCACCCGGCGGTGGTGGAAGCCGGCGCGATCGGCGTGCCGGATGAGATGAAGGGCAGCCAGGTGGTAGTCTTCTGTGTGCTGGCCGCCGACGCGGTGGCGGGCGACGCGCTGCGCGCCGAGCTGAAGCAGCTAATTGTGGACGCGATGGGCAAGCCGCTAGCGCCCAAGGCGGTGCTGTTCGTGAGCGACCTGCCCAAGACGCG
>OMJR01000075.1 GCA_900299355.1 Anaerolineaceae bacterium | reverse complement strand
CCATCCGGCCCCTCGGCCACCAGGTAGGCCGAGCCGACCTGGCCCACCAGGCGCAGCAAAGCGCTTTCGCTGCGCGGCAGCGGCGGCTGGGCCGGCCGCTCCTCGGCCGCTTCATCGTCCTCCGGCTCGTCCTGCAAGCCCAGTTCGGGTTGCGCCTCCCAGGCTGGTTCGGGGCGCGGCGGGGCGGCCGGGTGCCAAGTGATGCCGGGCTGGATATCCGGCACCGGGGCGTGGGCCTGCAGGGCGCGGCGCACCGCGCGCTGCACGCTGCTAAAGACCTCGTCGCGGTCGACAAAGCGCACCTCCGATTTGGTCGGATGCACGTTGACGTCCACGCCGTCCGCAGGAACGTCCACAAAGAGTACGGCAATCGGATAGCGGCCAACCATCAGCATGCCGTGATAGCCCTGCACCAGCGCAGTGCTCAAGCCGATATCCTGCACCCAGCGGCCGTTAACAAAGAAGGTCAGCTGGCCGCGATTGGCGCGCGTGGCGTCGGTGGGGCCAAGGAAGCCGTGCACCTTGATATCACCATAATCGGCGTCAACCTCAATCATGCGGCGCGCCAGGGCGGGGCTGTAGAGCGAAGCGAGCAGTTCGCGGCGGTCGCCGCTGCCGCTGCTGTGCAGCACGTGGCGGCCGTCTAACTCCAGTGAAAAACGCACTTGCGGATAGGCCAGCGCGTAGCGGGTCACCAGCGTAGTGATGTGGCGGCGTTCGGTCACATCGCTCTTTAGGAATTTGCGGCGGGCCGGGGTGTTGTAGAACAAATCCTCAACGCTGACTGCGGTGCCCGGCGGGGCGCCGCTGGCCTGTGAGTCGGCCAGTGAGCCGCAATCGGCGCGCTGCTCGGTGGCCGTTTCGGCCTCGGCGGTGCGCGAAATCAGCGTCAGCCGCGAGACCGAGGCAATCGCGGCCAGCGCTTCGCCGCGGAAACCGAGGCTGGCGATGTGGCCCAAATCTTCAATGCTGTGCACCTTGCTGGTCGCGTGGCGGGCCAGGGCCAGCGGCACTTCTTCGCCGGGAATGCCCTGGCCGTTGTCGACCACTTCAATGAGCGCCTGCCCGCTGCCCTCAACGCGGATGCGGATGTGGTCCGCGCCGGCGTCCAGCGCGTTTTCGACCAGCTCCTTGACGACCGAGGCGGGACGCTCGACCACCTCGCCGGCGGCGATTTGGGAAGCCAAGTCATCGGGCAGCAAGCGAATAGGCATGGGCCTAAGGCTATCTGTGATGCGGATTTCCGTCAAGCGGGATATAAACGACACATGCACCTTCGCAGGTTGTTGACCCTTTTATCCTTAGCCACCCTGGCGGCGGGCTGCCGCGGATTGGATGCCGCCCCCACCCCGGCAGCGGCGACCGCCTCAGCCACGGCGACCGCCACCGATACCGCCCTGCCCACCTCAACCACTACCCAAAACCCAGGCGCCGCCAGCGCCAGCGCCACCCCACGCCCCAGCCCCACGCCGTTGGCGCAACCTTGCCAGCACGACTACCTGCCCGTGGTCGCCGGCGCCAATTGGAGCTACCAGGTCAGCGGCAGCCCGGCCGGAGATTTTGACTTTGTGGAGCAAGTCACCGCCGTACGCGCCAGCGGCTTTACCCTGACCAGCACGATTGCGGGACAAAGCTACGCTCACAGTTGGGCCTGCTCTGAGGGCGGGCTGACTGCCCGGCAGTTTGATGGCATGGCCGCGTCCGGTATCGCCCTGGCTGGCGGCCAGATTACCCTACAGACCGACAGCGTCGCAGGGTTAAGCCTGCTCGCGAATCTTGTGCCCGGTGACCAGTGGGAGCAGGAGTACGCCATCAGTGGCGAGCAGGCCTTTCCCGGTTTAGGCATCCTGCCGGTGCGCGGCACAGTCAGCACCACGTACGAAGCCCTCGGGGTAGTGAGCATCCGTGTGCCTTTTGGGCAATTTGAGGCCTTGCACATCCAAGCGGAGACTGAATATGACGTACGAGTAGGTACAGGGCTAATCTCCTTTTCACCGGAAATCTACGGCACTAGTGAAATCTACTTCGTTGAGAACCTGGGGCTTGTAAAGGTAGAGACTGAATTCAGCTTGATGGGCGAGGCGCAGCACAGCAGCATCGAATTGACTAACTATTCATTTCGGTAAGACCACTGAGCCCGTGACACAAAGCCCGTTGCGCTCGTTAGAATCACCACTACTTATTCATGCGAGAGGTGCTATGAAAATCAAACGAAATCAAGCGGTTTTGTTCATCCTGTTGGCCCTGGCGGCTCTGCTGCTGGCGGCCTGTGGCGGGGGCGCCACAGCCACCGCGGAAGCCACACTTGAGAGCGGCGCCGAGGCCGGTACGGATAGTGGCGCAGAGGCCGAGGCTGACACATCCGTCGAGGCGCCCGCCACGGGCAGCGGATTGTGCGCCAACCCCTATTATCCGGTGATTGAAGGCGTCAGCCACAACTACCATGGGGTTAGCACGGACAGCGAGTTCACATTCACCTCCACGATTAGTGGCGTGCGTGAAGACGGTTTCACCCTGACCAGCGAGTTTGACGGGGTAACGGTGACCCAGGAATGGGCCTGCACCGCAGAAGGCCTGATGGCTTTGACCTATGGCGGCGGGGCGGCGGCCGCAGTTTCCGTCACCGGCAGCGAGGCGACTTACGAGACCAGTGATGTCACCGGCGTGACGCTGCCCACATCGATAGCAGCAGGGGATGCCTGGTCACAGACCTTTGTCATCAGCGGTACCCAGACGATACCTGGCATGGAGCAAGCCGCCACAGTGGCAGGCAGCGCCAGCACCAGCTATGCAGCGCTGGGCGAGGAGAGCGTGGATACCGAGGCCGGTACATTCACCGCCATGAAGGTGGCGGTCACCCACGTTCTTGACCTGACGGTCACCGTCAACGGTATCAGTACAGCCAGCCAATTCACCAGCACGGGCCATACCTGGTATGTGGCTGGCATCGGCTGGGTGAAGTCAGTCGACAATGCCGAAATTGCCGGCGTTGCGATTGAGTCCGCGATTGAACTGACCGCTTACAGCATTCCCGAGTAAGCGCAAAGCAGACACACAAAAAAAGCGCCGGGCTAAGCCCGGCGCTTTTGAATTCCCTAGTCGCGCGTGGTGCGCCGTTCAAACCAGCGCGGGGCTTGAAAGGCGCGGCCCTGGCTCCAGAGCTGATAGGTAATCTGCATATGGCCGATGTGCAATGCATAGTGGTCAATGATATGCAGGATGATAAAGCGCACCGGCATCATGCGGTCCACCGCCAGCTTCTCGTCATCCAGGTCCGCGGCGGTCAGCTTGCCCAACACGAACTCGGAGGCTGCGGCCACCGCATCCAGGCGGGCCAGCGGCTCTTCGGCATTCGGGGCCAGATAAGCGAATTCGGCGTCGCGGTCGCGGGTGGGCGGCGCGCCGCCAATCACTTCGCTAAACCAATGATGCTAGGCCCCATCCAGGTGCACCACCAGCGCACCGATGGGGTTCATCGGATCGGCGCCAGCGGGCAACTCCGGCGTCCAGTTCAAGCCTTCGGCCAGCAGGCCGCGCACGAACTCGCGCACGATATGGCGCGAATTGTCCAGCCGCAGCAGGTAGTGATAGAGCTCATTATTCATCGCAACTCCAGGCCGTGCGGGCCATCCCCTATAACCGTAGTGGGGGAATAACTGACCAGAGGGGGCAAAAGGAACACATGAACCACAAAAGCATATCATTTATACTGACTACGCTGATAGGCTTGGCCCTGGTGCTGGCCGCCTGCAGCAGTGGCAACCTGCCGACCCTGACGCCGACGCCCAGCGCCACTGAAACGCCTACGGCAACCCCGGAACCCTCGGTGCTACCGCCCAGCCCGCCCGATGACCCGGACGACGGCGGCGATAGCGATGCCGACGATGATGGCGGCGCGGGCGCGTCACCCATTGTGGGCGCGTCATCCGGATTATGGCTGTACATCCCGCAACCGCACACCATCACCTGCCCGGGAAGTTCCAATAGCTATGCCGCTGGCCCCAATGAAGAAGTGGAGGTCACCTTTTCAAATGGCAACCAGGAGCTGACCTTCTCCAATTCCGAAGGCAGTATCACCCTGGCCTGGAACGCGGGCGCCGACCAGTATGAAGGTTCGGTGACCCGCAGCGCCGAGGGCCAGACCGTAGAGGTGATGTACACCCTGGCGGACGACCCGGACCAACTTGATACCACGCTGGCGGGCACCATCGCCTGGAGCCACGCTGGATGCAGCTTCCATCGCGACTTTACCCTGAGCCCGTTGGACGCATAAGGCAACAAAAAAGGCTCCCTTTCAGGAGCCTTTTTTGATTCACACTTACCGGGGTTATTTAACGATGCCGCCTTCGGTCAGCTTGCGCAGGTCGCTGAGCGCATGCTGGATTTCCTCGGCGCTGACCTTGCGGTCCTCGCTCACGTGGCTTAGCTCGCCGGCGTCCGCCTTCTCGGTGGCGATTTCGCCCACCGTGCGGTTTTCCTTCAACGCCTGCTTCACCAGCGCGGCGCCCTGCTGGTAGCCGATAACCGGGTTCAGCGCGGTGACCACAATCGCGTTGCGTGCCAGCCAGCCCTCGGCCTTCTCGCGGTTGGCCTGCAAGCCAACCACGCACTTCTCGGTAAAGGCCCGCAGCGCGCCGATGTGGATTTGCATCATCTCGAACAGGTTGTGGGCGATAATCGGCATCATCACGTTCAGCTCTAGCTGGCCGCCCTGCACGGCATAGGCCACCGCCGTGTCACAGCCGATGATGTGGAACATGGCCTGGTTAGTCATTTCGGCCAGCACCGGGTTGACCTTGCCGGGCATGATGCTGGAGCCTGGCTGCACGGCGGGTAGGCGCAGTTCGTCCAGCCCGGTGGAGGGGCCGGAGGACAGCAGGCGGAAATCGTTGGCGATGCGCGTCATGGTCAGCGCCAGCGTGCGCATAGCGGCCGAGAAATCGGCGGCGTCCGCCTGGGATTGCATACTCTCGAAGAGGTTATCCGAGGTGTGCAATTCGAGGCCGGTGATTTCGCTCAGCCGTTTGACCATCCCGGCGTGATAATCCTGGTGGGCGTTGAGGCCGGTGCCGGTGGCCGTGCCGCCGATACCCAGGCGGCGCAAGCCCTCGGCGGCGCGGCGCAGGCGCTCACCATCGCGTTCGACCGCGCGAGCGTAAGCGCCGAACTCCTGGCCCAGGCGCACCGGCACGGCATCCTGCAAGTGGGTGCGCCCCGATTTGACGATGTCATCGAATTCCTTGGCTTTCTCATTCAAAGCCGAAACCAAACCGTCCACCACGCCCAGCATTTCATCCAGCCGCCAGAGCACGCCCAGGCGAATGGCAGTGGGAATGGTGTCATTGGTCGATTGAGCCATGTTGACGTGGTCGTTGGGATGCACCAGGTATTCGGCCAATTCGCCGCCCAGAATCTGGCTGGCGCGATTGGCAATCACCTCGTTGACGTTCATGTTGTGGCTGGTGCCCGCCCCGGCCTGGAAAGGGTCAACCACGAATTCGGCGTTCCACTTGCCGTCCATCACTTCGCTGGCAGCTTGGGTAATTGCCTCGGCCTTTTCCTTATCCAGCAGCCCCAGGCCGCCATTCACATCGGCGGCGGCACGCTTGATGGCCGCCATCGACCAAATGAAGGCTGGCCAGGGTTTCAGGCCGGAAACGGGGAAATTCTCGACGGCGCGCTGAGTTTGGGCGCCGTATAAGGCTCCCTCAGGGACTTTGACCTCGCCCAGGGAGTCTTTTTCAATACGTGTGTTCATTGCTGTCCTTATCGATTAAGCAGGGGGAGATGGTTTTCACGCTGCAACCATTTGGCGATGTGGCCGGCAAGGGTCTTGCCAATCTCGGGCAAGGCCTGCAGGCCGAATTCGCCACGGCTGGCGTATATGTCGGCAATGCTTTCATCCAGTTCGTCCACCGTCCAGGCCGCTTTGCGGTAAGTCCACACCTGGTTGGCGGGCGCGCCTTCCAGTTCCAGGTCGTAGGTCTTGAGGAAGAAGCGCTCGGCCAGGTGCTTGTTGACGCCCAGCGGGCCGGCCGGAATATAGCGCGGCATGCGGTCGGCGATGCCGTGCTTGGCGCACAATTCGCGCACCAGGCGCCCCAGTTTGGCTGAGTAACTATCGGCCCCAGCCGCAGATTGGCCGCCACCCTGATTATACAATTCCCGCCACTGCTGCTCAATAGCCAGGTCCATCTGGCCGGCAGCCGCCCAGGTGCGTTCGGCTTGAACGCCATCCATGGTCATGCCGCCGGCGATGACAAATTCCGCCCCGTAATCGCGGGCGGCCATGATGGTGTCCTCCAGCGTGGCGCGGTCGTCGCCCAGGAATGGAATCACCGGCATCAGCGAAACGCCAGCGGGAATGCCCGAATCGGCCAGAAAGCGGATGGCTTCCAGACGGCGGCGCAAGCCGGGGCTGCGCGGTTCGAAGGCGGCCTTCAAATCAGGGTCGACATTGCTGATGCTGTAGGCCACGCTGACCCAGCTGTTGTCCTGGATGGCCTGCAGCAAATCGGTATCGCGCAGCAGCAAATCCGAACGTTCGACAATGAAGAGCGGGAATTGGGCCTCGAGTACGGCTTCCAGCATCTGGCGCGAGAGCAGGTAGCGGTCTTCAGCGGGCTGCTGCCAGTCGCCGGCGAAAATCACATCGGGTTGCAGGCGGCCCAATTCCACCCGCATGCGTTCAACGGCATTCATCTTGACCTGGATGAGCGTATCGAAGCTCTCTGGGTCGCGGTGGCCCAGGTAGATGCCGCCGCGCAAATAGCAGAACTCACAGCCGCTGCGGCAGCCCACATAGGGATGGGCGCTGTACTTGGTCCAGAACCAGGGTCCGTCCACATGCTTGTGCACGTTGACGATTTTCTTAGCCTGGATTTCCTCAAACTGGAGCGCCATGCGGCGACTATAACAAAAAAGAGGACCTGCGTTGCAGGTCCTCTTGGGGTGAAAATGTGGTGCGTTTAGGGGTTGACGTAGTCCATCCAGCCATCCCAGTAACCGGGGCCGCTGGTGAAGAAGTCGTAGTTGGGCTGGATATCGGCGGTGAGGTCAACCACCTCGCCGGCTTCCAGGACTTTGGTGCTGCTCAGCTTGACTTCCTGGCCGTGGTGATTCTCACCTTCGTAGGCCGTGTCGAAACCAGGGGTACCGGCCGGCATGGACTGGTATTCACCACCGCTGGCCTCAAAGGCATCCGGGGTCTCATCCTCGGTGAAGATCGCCTCGTAGGGGCATTCGGGGATGCAGGCGCCGCAGTCGATGCAGGTGTCCGGGTCAATGTAGTACCAGGGATACTTATCCTGGGGGTTGCCGGGCACAATACATTCAACCGGGCATACATCCACACAGCCACCGTCCCGCAGGCACAAGCTGGTAATGATGTGGGTCATGATGTTCCTCCGTTTGCTTTCGCTTTCAATTCAATGCCTAGCCGGCGTAGCGGCGGGCAACTTCGTCCCAGTTTACTACATTCCACCAGGCCGCGATGTAATCCGGGCGGCGATTCTGGTAGTTCAGATAGTAGGCGTGTTCCCAGACATCCACACCCAAGAGCGGCTTGTGGCCCTGGGAAATCGGATTGTCCTGGTTGGCGGTGGCGACGATATCCAGGCCGCCATTGGACTTCTTGACCAGCCAGCCCCAGCCGCTGCCGAATTGGCCGCCAGCCGCACTGGAGAACTTGTCCTTGAAGCTGGCGAAATCGCCAAAGGCCGCATTGATGGCATCGGCCAGGTCGCCGCTGGGCTCCCCGCCGCCATCCGGTGACATAATCTTCCAGAAAATCTTATGGTTCTTGTAGCCGCCGCCGTTGTTACGCACAGCGGTGCGAATATCCTCGGGGACGCTGTTCAGATCCTTCAACAATTCGCCAACGGACTTATCGGCCAGCTCGGGGTGCTTCTCAATGGCCGCGTTCAGGTTATTGGTGTAGCCCTGATGATGCTTGCTGTGATGGATTTCCATCGTGCGGGCATCGATGTGGGGCTCGAGCGCATCATACGCGTAGTCTAGTTTAGGGAGTTCAAAAGCCATGGGGTGCTCCTCATCGGTTCTGGTGGTTCAAGCAGGAGCCTGTAAATACGTCCTGCATTACAATTAGGCGATTACATTAATGATTGTAGTCGTGCCCTAATCCTTTGTCAAGAAAATCACAAGATGGCCGCAAATTCCACAAAATCCCGCCCGATACCCCCACAATTGGTGCTGCTGGTCGGCATCCTGGCCGCATCTGCGGCCTCGATTTTCATTCGCTTTGCCCAGCAGGAGGCGGCATCGCTGGTGGTGGCCGCCTATCGTATGGGCGTAGCTGGGCTGGTGATGGCCGCCATCGCGCTGCCCAGCCGCCGCGACGAATTGCGCGGATTGAGCCGCCGCGACCTGGCCCTGGCGGGCCTCTCCGGCCTGTTCCTGGCGCTACATTTCGCCACCTGGATTCAGTCGCTGGCGATGACCACGGTGGCCAGTTCGGTGGTACTGGTGACAACGTCGCCACTGTGGCTGGCGTTACTCGCCCACTGGCTGCTGGGGGAGCGCATTCGCCAGCACACCGCGATTGGCCTGGGCATCGCCCTGCTGGGCGCGATTGTGGTTGCGGTCAGCGACAGCTGCCTGCAAACCGGCGGCGGCCTGACCTGCCCGCCGCTGAGTGAGTTTATGCAGGGTGAGGCTTTCGTGGGCAACCTGGTGGCCCTGGTGGGCGCGCTGACCGGGGCGGGCTACTTCCTGATTGGGCGCAGCCTGCGCCAAAAGCTGTCGCTCACCAGCTATGTCTTCCTGGTCTATGCCTCGGCGGGCTTTATATTGGTGCTGATGGTGGCCGCCTCGGGACTGCCGGCGACCGGCTTCAGTTCGCAGACCTATCTATGGCTGGTGCTGCTGGGCCTGGTGCCGCAACTCATCGGCCACTCCAGTTTCAACTGGGCGCTGGGCCAGCTGCCCGCCGCCTACATCTCGCTGCCGCTGCTGGCCGAACCGGTGGCGACCACCTTGCTGGCTATCTTCATCCTGGGCGAAGTGCCCAGCGGCCTCAAAATGGCCGGCGCCGGGCTGATTTTGGCCGGGATTCTATTGGGTAACCGCCGCGCAAGGCAAAAAGCGGCTAAGTCTGTATAATCGGAGGCACTATGAACGTTCAATGTGTGCAATGCCATACCCCTTTTCCGATGAACCGCGAGCAGGTGCTGGCGGCGCTGGAGGAGGTGCACCGTGAAAGCTACAAGTATTACAGCGCCCAATGCCCGCGCTGTGGGCGCATGAATGCGGTGCCCACACGCCAATTGATGCTGTGGGGCCAGGGCTGGACGCCACCGCAGGATGGCGGCAAAGCCAAGGCGCAACCGGCCAAGGCCGCGCCCAAGCAAGAAGCCGCCCAAGCGAAAGCCCCTAAGAAGAAGGACGAGAAGAAAGCGCCTGCCAAGCAGGGTGCTAAGCAGACCGCCAAACCGGCGGCTAAGCCAACCAGCAAGCCCAAGGCCGAGGCGAAGCCCAAGACGAAAGCGCCGGCCAAGAAACCGGCATCCAAGCCCGCCAAGGAAGAACCCTCGACCCGCAAGAAGTTGAGCAGCTTCGACTTCAACGCGCGGACACTGAGCGCGTTGGAAGACGCAGGCGTAAGCACTGCCGCCGCGGCGCTCAAGAAGCTGGAAGCGGGTAAAGACGCGGTGCTGGCTATCAACGGCATCGGCCCCGCCGGCTACGACGAGATAAAAAAGGTTTTGAAGAAGGCTGGCTATACGCTGCCGAAGTAAGTCGAATTGAACATTGAAGATAACAAAAGCCCCTCGGATTTGAGGGGCTTTTCTTTTGTAGAGGTACGCCATTTACCCAAGTGAGTATGGATTATGCAGGGGCGCAGCACGCTGCGCCCGCCAGGCGATATAGCTAATTGGGCGGCCAGCAGGCAAGAGTTCTATTCTGACGCCGTAGGGGCGAGGCATGCCTCGCCCCTACGGTGATTTGTCGATATGCTCAGCCGGCTGGCGGAAAACCAATTTAGGCGCTGTAGGGGCGGGTTTGGCACCCGGCCTTACGAATTCACATAACTCTGGAGGTAGACAGATGGCGCAGTTATCCACCCTCACCCCGTTGATTTAACACCTACGATAAGAGTCGACGCCCCTCTCCCGCCTGCGGCAGAGGGGCGCAAAAGGTCGCCCCGAGCTTGATGAGGTCTGGGGTGAGGGGTAAAAGCAGCATGCCTCGCCACTCCGGTGATTCATCT
>OMJR01000074.1 GCA_900299355.1 Anaerolineaceae bacterium | reverse complement strand
TAGATGGGAGAAACCATGAAAACGTCCAGATATGTTTTGCTACCAATAGCTGCTCTAGTAGTTGTCGCTATTGCTTGCAGTGGTTCTCGCGATGTTGTTGGGGGCCAAGAGCCTGTTGCTCAATCAGTAGGGGAAAGTGCGTCGGAAGAATCTGGTACAAGCACGATTCAAGCTTCGCCAACTAATACGCCTGAACCGGCAGAGACACTTGCTGTCGAAGTTATTGATGTTGCATCCTATACGTCTTCAATTGACAGTTTATAATTTATTGGACTTATTGAAAACACAGGTACGCTTGACCTCGAATTTGTTGAGGTGCATGTGACCCTAAGAGACGAGGCCGGCACCCTAGTTGCCTCAGAGTCCGGCTACGCATCACTTGACGTTGTAAGAGTTGGCGAAGTATCACCCTTTACCATATTATTCTTCAGTGAGGTTGGGGATTGGTCGACCTATGAGGTAACGGTTGAAGCGAGTGAAGCAAATTTCTTAGAGTCCTACAGAGATTTTGAGGTAATTTCTTCTTCTGGCACCACTGGTGATTTTTGGGCGTATGAAATCGTCGGGGAAATTCGGAATACTGGATCCCAGGATGCTGAGTTCGTGCAGATTTTAGTAATTTTAAACAATACCGATGGCCAAATTATTGGGACAGACTTCACCTACTGGGATTTTGATAAAGTAACGGCTGGGGGTACGTCTCCCTTCACTATTTTAGTTAGCTATACTTCAGAAGACGATATCGACCATTACGAACTCCTTGTTGAGGGCAGTACGGTAGACTAGATACTCGCAAAAAAGCCCCGCCAGATTTTGGCGGGGCTTTCGATTCAACCTTTAAGTTTTCAATTTCACATTATCCGTTCAAGAAGGCTTCCAGCGCATCCTTGCTGATGCGGTAGGCCTTGCCCAGCTTCTTGGCCGCCAGGTCGCCGGCTTCAATCGCCGCAACCACGTCCTCTTCAGAGACCTTGAGGATCCCGGCTGCTTCGCTGGGGGTCATCACGTCCGGGATGCCGGCTGCGGCTGCACCGCCCGCGGCCCCACCGGAGGTAGCGCCCCTGAGTGCCTCACCCATCACGTTGCCGATACCTACACCGGCGCCGATGCCGGCCGTCAGGCCCGCGCCGCCGCTGGGATTGTTGGCCGCATCACGCATCGCATCCGCCGCCTGCAATTGAGTGTAGGTCGCGGTATCCAGTAAGCCCATATCGCGCAGCTCCTCGGCACTCTTGTTGCTGGGGCTCATGTTGGTAATCACGAAGCCCTTCAACTCCAGGCCGCGGGCAGCGAAATCATCCGCCACCTTGGCGCGCACACCGGCGCTGATCTCTTCCTGGTTGCCGATGATGTCCTGGATGGTGGTGTACTTGCCCTTCATCTCGCCCAGCAAATCAGACAGGCTGCGCAGCAGGCGCGAGCGCAAGTCGTTCTCGATATCGTCGGTGCGGTACTTGCCCTGCGAGCCAACCACCTGGGTTACGAACTGCTGCGGATCGGCGACCTCATAGGCATAGGTGCCAAAGCTCTGCAGCAGCAACCAGCCCAGGCCAATGCCGGGGGTCTGCATCACGATCGGTTGCGGGGTGCCCCACTTGCGATCGAGGAATTCCCGCATGGACACAAAGTAGACCTCGGCGGTGAAGGGCGTGCGGTCGCCAAAGGCCTTGCCGATCAGGTCGACCAGCAGTGGAATATTGGCGGTAGCGATCGTGTGGCGGCCGGCGCCAAAGGTATCCAGCGCTTTACCATCGCGGAAGAACACCGCGTTTTGCGATTCGCGCACGATCAGCTGCGAGCCGATGCGAAAATCGCCGGAACCGTCCTCCGGGAAACGGTGGACGAGTTCCTCTTTCATCTCATTGGGATACTCAATTACGTCAAAAATACGGGCCATCGGGGCCTCCGGTCCTATTCGTTGGCGACCTGGTCGATGATCACTTGGGTGCGGCCTTCAAAAGCGCTCACCAGTTCACGCGTCAGGGTCACCAGATGGCGAATAGCAGCCGGAAGGCCTTCTTCGCCGATTGAGGTTTCTACATTGTCCACTGCGCGGGCGATTTCATCCGCCCGATCCAGCAGCGACAGGTCATATTCATAGATTTTGGCCAGTTCCTCTTCGTTCACCTTGATCGCGTCAAAGAAGCCGGAATTGCCATAAGATGCCCCGCCGACCTTATTAATGAAGGTCATCAGCTTGATGGAAGCCGTTTCCAGGTCATCCACATATTCCAGGTCACCGTTGTTGGTGAGATCCTGTTGCAGGCTACCGATGCGAATGCGGATTTGGGTGTACTGGTCGGCCATGTAATCGCGCAGGATTTTGTCTGCCGAACGGCGGGTTTCGCGCTCAATGTAGCCGCTGAAGCCGGGGATCTTGCCCACCAGCTTGGTCAGGGGATCTTGATCCCCACTTACTTGATCATACAGATCAGACATTACTTCTCCTTGGTTGCCTGACAATCAAAATTATTATACATGAGAAAACATATGCGAAATATCAACGGC
This sequence comes from Anaerolineaceae bacterium, assembly GCA_900299355.1. Taxonomy (GTDB): domain Bacteria; phylum Chloroflexota; class Anaerolineae; order Anaerolineales; family UBA11579; genus OMJR01. The sequence continues at coordinate 24,967 of OMJR01000074.1, read as the reverse complement.
CCCTAAACAGAATGTAAAGTGCCCGATGGTACAATCGCAAAAACACGACGCCGAGGTCTCGATGAGCCAAAATGGATTGAACGAAGTAATCGCCTTGCTGGAAGGCAGCGTTAGCTATAGTGATGGAAAAATCCGGGTGGAGGATGAAGCCCGTGCCCGTAAATTGGTGCACAAATGGGCTGAAACGTCCGCCCTAGGCGAAGGCGATGCCCAGGCCTGGGCGCGATACCTCACCCGCTTATTGGCCCTGGAATTGGGCTGCCCGCCGGCCAGCATCCAGGATTTGTACATGGCCCGCGGCCGCGGCGAAGTTCCCCCCAACTTCACCGTGCCGGCCATGAACCTGCGCTCTCTCACCTTTGAGGCCGCCAGCGCAGTATTCCGCGCGGCCCACAAGATCGAGGCCGGCGCCTTTATCTTTGAAATTGCGCGCTCCGAGATCGGTTACACCGGCCAGCGCCCGGCGGAATATGCGACCAGCGTGCTGGCCGCCGCCATCGCCGAGGGGCATCGGGGGCCGGTCTTCATCCAGGGCGACCACTTCCAGGTCTCTGCTTCACGCTACAAGGATGACGCGGATGCCGAGCTGGAGGCTGTGCGTACCCTCACTGAAGATGCGATCCAGGCCGGCTTTTACAACATCGATATTGATACGTCCACCCTGGTGGATCTGGAACAATCCGGCGAAGCCGCCCAGCAAAAGAACAATTCCGAACTCAGCGCCATGTTCACCACCTTCATCCGCAGCATGGAACCCGAAGGCGTGACGGTCTCCGTGGGCGGCGAAATCGGTGAAGTTGGTGGTCGCAACTCCACCGAACCCGAATTGCGCGCCTATGTCGAGGTCTACCAGGAAGCTCTGGCGGCTCGTGGCAACGATATCGCCGGGCTGAGCAAAATCAGCATCCAGACCGGCACCTCACACGGTGGTGTGGTGCTGGCCGACGGCAGCGTGGCCGACGTCAAAGTCGATTTCGAAACGCTCAAGCACCTCAGCCGCGTGGCGCGTGAAGAATACGGCACGGCCGGCGCAGTGCAGCACGGCGCCTCTACCCTGCCCGAATCGGCCTTCGGCAAGTTCCCCGAAGCCGAAGCCTGCGAGGTGCACCTGGCGACCAACTTCCAAAACATGCTCTACGACCGGCTGCCGGATGCGCTGCGCGATGAGATTTACGCCTACCTGGATACGGAACGCGGCAGCGGGCGCAAGGATGGCGAGACCGACGAGCAGTTCTATTACAACAACCGCAAATATGCCCTCGGCCCGTTCAAGGCCAAAATCTGGGGCATGGACGCCGCGGCCAAGCAGAAAGTCGCCGATGCCTGGCAGGCGCAGTTTGCCCAGCTCTTCGACCTGCTGGCCATCGCGGGCACCGCCACATACGTCGCCCAAACCGTTGACGCCGCCAAGGTGCAGCCTGACAAAAGCTTCTATTTTGGCGAGGAAGCGGCGGGCGAAGAAGACGTTAGCGACCTCTCCGACTAAGTGAACCAAGGCTCGCCCAAACCGCGCTATCAGTTCATCCCGCGTGTGTTGGTTTTCCTCACCCGCGGCGATGAAGTGCTGCTGATCAAGCGCGCGGATGACCGGCCAATCTTCCCCGGCAAATACAACGGCCTGGGCGGCCACGTGGAGCGCGGTGAAAGCGTGCTGGCCGCCGCCCAGCGGGAAGTCCTGGAAGAGAGCGGCCTATCTCCGGTTAGCTTGTGGCTATGCGCAACGGTCGCAATTGATTTCGGTGAGGCCGATCACGGCATCGCCATGTGGGTCTTCCGCGGCGACGCTGGCGACGGCGAACTAATCGAATCCCCCGAAGGCAAGCTGGAATGGGTGCCGGTGGCGCGCATCCCCGAACTCAACATGGTGGAGGATATCCCCACCCTGCTGCCTAAAGTCCTCGTCATGCAGCCCGGCGACCAGCCGCTTTGGGGGCTATATATCTACGATGACGATGGCAACTTAACGATGCATTTTGAGCCGGTGTGAGCAGTCAAGTATCGCCCTGCCAACATTGCGGCGCTCGTTTTCCGCAAGGAAGCGCCTGCGAAGAGCAGTTCCACATTAGCCAGATACACGAGTTCGAGGATCCCGCCTACGGCGCAGTCCATCACCTGAGCGTTCCCAGTTACATGCTGCAACATAACCGCTATTCGCGCCGCGGTTGGTTGGAAGTCCGCGCGCTTTTGCACCGCTTTGTCTTTACGGGCTTGACCCCGCAGATGGCGCGCCGTGAACTGGCCATCAGCGCCAGCAGCACCAACCGGGATTGGAGCCTAACCAAAGGGGAAAAACTAGCCGGTGTCGAACAGATTGACTGGAGCCTGACGATGGCGAACGTACGCCTGGATAGCGCCGCCCATTACTGCAGCGATGTTACGGATTGGGCGCGTGCTGTGCTGTTGGATAGTGAGCGTCTGGTGGGGACCGCAACCTAATCTATCTGCTCCACCCGCTCATAAAAGACCAATAACGTATTGCTGTACTTGCGCTGGTCAAATTCAACCAGATGGGCCAACGTTAACTCCTCGTATTCTTTGGGATGGATTTGGGCAATCACCCAGGCATCCTCCACCAGCCAGCCGGGGTTTTCATCCAGCACCTCCAGCGCCAACTTCCACAGCCCCTTGTATTGCGGCGGCGCGACATAAATGTAATCAAATTGGCGGTCGGGCCGGCGGCGCAGCAGCGCAAAGGCATCACCCTGCATCACGTCCGCGCCGGCGGCCAAGCCGGTGTGTTCCAAATTCTGATGGATGGTCTGAATTGCCCGCCGTTCGCGGTCCACGAAGCGCACGAAGGCCGCCCCGCGGCTGAGCGCCTCGATGCCTACCGCGCCGGTGCCGCCAAAGAGGTCCAGCAGCGCGCCACCGGGCAGGTCCTGGCGAATAATGTTGAAGAGCGCTTCCTTGGTACGGTCGGTAATCGGGCGGGTGCTGTCCCCCGGCACAGCCCGCAGGCGGTGGCCGCCCGCCGTCCCCGAAATTACGCGCAGCGAACTCATTCGGCGGCCTGGTCGAGGGCGGCCTTCTGGCGGGCCTGGCTGAGGCGGTAGGCCTGACGTGCTTCGCCCTGCGCCATGCGGCGCCGCTGGCGCTCCGTTTCCGGTTCCAGCGGCGGCACGCCAATTGGCTTGCCGTTCTCGTCCAGCGCCACGTACACCAGGTAGGCGGTGTTGGTGTGCCAGGATTCGCCCGTGGTGGGGTTCTCGGCCTCCACGCTGACCTCCACCTCCATCGAGGTGCGGCCGACATAGCTGACCTCCGAGGTGAGCGTCAGCAGGTCGCCAATGCGGATAGGATGCTTGAAAGACATCTGATCTACCGCAATGGTGACTACCCGCTGCCCGGAGTGGCGCATGCAGGCCAAGGCGCCGGCTTCGTCGACCAGCTTCATGATGTGGCCGCCATGCACGTTGCCCAGGATATTGGCATCCTGCGGACCCATCAGCACCGACAGGGTGGTGCGTGAATAGGCCGGGGTGCGCGCTTCGCTTGGTTTAGTAGTCTTCGCCATAGAGGGCAATTATAGCCAGCGGTGGGCCTCAGGCCCAGAAAATGGCGGTGCAGACCGGAAACCAAATGCTGGCACCCACGAAACTCTTAAGCACACAGGGGCCCAAGCCGTCTACAATACGGCGGCATTCAGCTACCTAAGGAGCCATACCCCGCACATGAGACGCCGCATCAAAGGCCTGTTGCTAAGCATCCTGCGCCCCCTGTTTGATGAGATTTACCTGCGCGAAAGCCGCGACATCATGCGCGCGCGGCGCTTCAAGGCCGCCACCGAAGCGGCCGATTACGTGGACCAGCACCTGCCGCTGGCGCCCGCTTTCGAGAGCCGCTACGAGGTTTATGACTACCTCATCCAGACCTTCAAACTGAATGAGCAGCCCGGGCTGGTGTGCGAGTTCGGCGTCGCCGGCGGCAAGAGCCTGAATTACTTGGCCACGCGCCTGCCAAGCCACACCTTGTACGGTTTCGATTCCTTTGAAGGCTTGCCGGAAGACTGGCGCCAGGGCGTGCTCAAGGGTGCCTTCAAGCAGAAGCGCGCGCCCGGCGTAGCCAGCAATGTTGAATCGGTATCGGGCTGGTTTGAGGACAGCCTGCCGCCCTTCCTGGCGGACACGCCCGGCGACGCGGTGCTGCTGCATATCGATTGCGACCTGTACAGTTCGACCAAGACGGCGCTGCAGCTGCTGCAGCCGCGCCTGCGCCCCGGCAGCATCCTGGTCTTCGACGAGTTCTTCAACTTTCCGGGCTGGCAAGCCGGCGAAGCCCAAGCCTTCCAGGATTTCGCCGCGGAAAGCGGCCTGGCTTTCGAGTATCTAGCCTTCAATATGTTTGGCACGCAGCTGGTGATGCGGGTGGTGCAACGGAATTGAATTCCTTAGGTAGGGAAACCTAGCCCACCTATTGATTTGAGGTTGTCAGAGGCTGATAACCGACATGAGTTTTACAATTGTTATATGGGGTTTAAAGTGAAATCACGCCAAAATATTCTGCTCGCAATAAGTCTGCTACTACTGATTAGCTGCACAACGACAGAGAGACCTGATGAACTGCCTCTGGTTCCCATTGAATGGGTTGAGCGACTAGGGGGAAATGTGCCTTATCGAGCCCCTGTTCCGGTTCAGGATTCCCGTTACTCACGGCTAGTCTTCAGCGAAACAGGAGTTTCCAGCATGGCAGAGGAAACGGCAACGCTGTTCCCTACTGAAGTAATCATTGTTTTCCCTGAAGAAATGGAAAGCCCAATCATTCTTCTGGCTCGGTCACCACACGGTGGATGCCTGGTAAGCTGGCAGCCGGAAGATCATTATTTTGAAGAACCTTGCTATGGCTCTCGGTTCAGCTTGAATGGGATTATCTATCTGGACCGTCGCCGCGCGGTTTAGACCGTTTACCCGCTACGATGCGGGATGGCTTTCTCTGGTTAATTCCTGAAATTCAGTATGCGGAAAATGCTAATCCCGATTAGCTAAATCGCTGCTGGCCACATCCGCAAACGTCCAATACCTATTCGCGAAGAAATTCCACAGCATCACCACCCCGATCGCGGTCGCCAGCGCCAAGTTGTGCGCGACGGTCTCCGGCGCCAGGCCCAGCAGGCCTCCGGTGCCCAGGGCGGCCAGGTAGCCGCGGCTGGCATACTGGAACAGCGGCGTGCGGATGGCCAGCCCGACCACGCTGACCAGCGCATACTGGCTTAGCTGCACCCGCTTACGCTTGCTGCGCGAATCCTGGAAGGTCCACAGCCGGTTGAGGGTGTAATTGCTCAGCACCGCACAGAAGAAGGACACCACGCTGGCGGCCACCGGGGCCACGCCTAGCAGCGTCGCCAGCAGGTTGAACACGCCAAAGTCCACCACTGCGCCGCTGGCGCCTACCGTGGCGAACTTGGCGAAGCGCCGCCGCTCAGAAGGTCTGGTTGGAGTTGTCATAAAGCCGGGCGAAGCGAAGCCTACGTCCCCAATTCTTGCTTGAAGTATTCAATCGTCTTCGCCAGGCCATCCTGCAGCGACACGTTCGGCCCCCAATCATCCAGCACCTCTTTGGCGCGGCTGATATCCGGCTGGCGGCGCTGCGGGTCGCCGCTGCCGCGCTGACGTTCCTCGAAGACTAGGCCGGCCTCATTGCCGACCAGCTTGTCAATCTCCTCGGCGAATTCCTTAATCGTGATTTCGGCCGGGTTGCCGATGTTTACCGGATAGTGCTCGTCCGACATCAGCAGGCGATAAATGCCGTCAATCAGGTCATCCACATAGCAGAAGCTGCGCGTCTGCAAGCCATCACCATACACGGTCAGCGGTTCGCCACGCAAAGCCTGCTGGATGAAGTTCGCCACCGCCCGTCCGTCATCAATATGCATGCGCGGGCCGTAAGTGTTGAAAATGCGCACGATGCAGGTGTTGACGTTGTGGAAGCGGTGATAAGCCACCGTCAGCGCTTCAGCAAACCGCTTGGCCTCGTCGTAGACCGAACGCTCGCCAATCGGGTCCACATTGCCCCAATAGCTTTCCGTCTGGGGATGCTCCAGCGGGTCGCCGTAAATCTCGCTTGTGCTGGCCAGCATAAAGCGCGCCTGGTTGGCCAGCGCCACACCCAGGCTATGGTGGGTACCCAACGCGCCGGCCTTCATGGTTTGAATCGGCAGGTTGGGATAGCCAATCGGCGAGTTGGCGTTCGGGCTGGCCGGCGAGGCGAAATGCATCACCGCGTCCAGCTTGCCAGGCACAAAAATGTAATTGCTGACGTCATGGCGGATGAAGCTAAAGTTGTCGTTGTCGCTCAGGTGCGCCAGGTTCTCGCGCTTGCCGGTCACAAAATTGTCCATACCGACCACCTGGTGGCCCTCGGCCAGCAAGCGGTCAGACAGATGGGAACCCAGGAAACCGGCCGCGCCGGTAATTAATATTCTCATTGCGTCTCCACGTCACATAAATAAATACGGTTTTTCTGTCATGCTGAGCCGATGTTTGCAGAGCAAACATCGAAGCGAAGCATCCACCCGTACCACCCTTTCAAAGACGCGCTTTGTCATTCAAGTGGCGTTGATAATCGCACATTCGGATGGATTCTTAGGCGGCATCTGCGCTGCCAGCCTCAGAATGACAAGCTATTCTAGCATCCCAACCGGATTTAATCGCCCCACACCAGCGCTGAAACCAGACCGTCGGCGGTCAGCTGCGTGGTGGCCCCACTCAGCGCGTCCACCAACCACAGGTTGCCCTGGAAGATGAAGGCGATGTAGAGCGAACCATCGGCATCCTCCGGGGCGGGCGACCAGCTAAAGGGCAGCGGGGCCAAACCGGGAGCGCCGCTGGGCGGAAACAGAATAGTGGCCGGCCCCCCACCGGATGCCATTAAGGCCAATTGGTAGGCGCTCACATCGCTCTGGCTGGGATTGATGGCCTGCAGGAAGGCCAGGTTGCCGGCCCCTTCCACGTTGGGCGAGGCCTGCGGCTGGGCGAACATGCCCACATTGTTGGCCAGCGTGACCAGCGCGCCACTCTCGGTGTCCATCTCCACCAGGTCGAATAGTGGCGACCGCGCCTGCTGCTCCAGGCCCGGCTGCGGCACATGGTTGCTGTAGTAGAGCTGGCTGCCATCCGGCGACCAGGCCAGCGCCGGCATCCAGGCCCATTCGCTCTCGGCTTGGTAGGCCAGCACCTCCTGCAAAATGTCTAAATCTGCGCCGCCCAAATCAACCAGCCCTACCGCGTCCGGCCGCGCAAAGGCCAGTTGCTCGCCATCCGGCGACCATGCGTACGCGCTGCCCCACCAGGTGTAGAGGCTGTCGGTGCGCGGGGCAAGCACCTGGCTGGGCGGGAAGACCGCGCCCGCTTCCATAAAACGTACGCTGTACAGGTCGTTGTTGGCCTGCCAGCCCGGCGGCCCGGCGCTCACCTCAGCCGTGGAATAAATCACAGTAGGCGTATCTGCATTGGGCACGAAATCGGCAAAGTGCACGATGTTCTCGGCGCGCAGGCTCAATTGCAATTCATTGCCGTCCTCGAGGCTGGCCACCCACAGGGTATTGATGACCTCGTCATCTGCACCGGCGCGGGTAAAAAGCAACCATTTGCCGTCCGGCGAGATACGCAGGATGCGCCCATCCAGGTCGCCACTGGTCACAATCGCGCGCCGCTGCCCACTGGCGCCCTCAATCAGCCAGGCGTTGCCCGCCGAAACGTAGGCTAGCCGGCCCTGAATCGCCAGCGAGGAAGCCGGCGCCTGCACGCCGACCATAATGATTTCATCCACCGGGGCCTCGAGAATTTGGCTACCGACCTGAACGCGGGAAACCAACTCACCATCTTCATATAACAGGCGATATGTGATTTCTCGGCTGCCGGCCGCCCCGGCCTGAATCAAGCGTTCTTCGCCCTCGGGCAGCGACTCATTGCGTAGCGTGCGGCTGGTGAAGGGCAGCACTTCCTGCTCGGTCTCGAAGGCTTCCTCGACCCGAATGACGGTCAGCTCATCACCGGCGACCAGCTCCACGCTGAGCGAAGGCTCAACGCGGTCCAGCGGCCCCAGCTCCAGCCCGAGTTCCTCCAGCGCGGCGCGCACGCTGGAACCAGCCGCCACGCTCTCGCTGCGGCTGCGTCCATCAGCAGTGATATCAATCTCAATTTGGGCCGAATTGTCGGGGGATGCGCCGCAGGCCGCCAGCAGCACCAGCAGCAAAATGGGGGTGAAATGGCGCAAAAAGCGGGGCGTGGGCAACTGGTATAATCTCGCTCTGGTTTCCGTAGGAGGCGGCGCAAAATTATAGCATGGCGACCCAAGACGCAAAAAACAGCGATTTAAGCCTCGAAGCGCGCATTGAAGCGCTGCTCTTCGTGGCTCCTGGCACGGTGTCGGTCAATCAATTGGCCACCGCGCTGGAAGTTACCCCCCGCCAGGTGGAGAAGGGCCTTGAAGCTCTCGAGGGTGGCTATGCGCAGCGGGGCTTGCGCATCCAGAAACACAAGGGCGACCTGCGCCTGACCAGCGCTCCCGAAACCGCCGAGCTTGTCGAACGTTTCCTCGACCTTGAGGCCACCCAGCGACTGAGCGCCGCCGCCCTCGAATGCCTGTCCATCATCGCCTACCAGCAGCCTATCACCCGCCCCGGCGTGGACGCCATCCGCGGCGTCAACAGCGACAGCGTGATGCGCACCCTGCTTAGCAACGGCCTGATTGAAGAGTCGGGCCGCGAAGACGGCCCCGGCCGCCCCATCCTCTATGTGACCTCGCCCGAGTTCCTGCAGAACTTCGGCCTCAAAGCGCTGGAAGACCTGCCACCCCTCGACCTCGAAAGCCTGGGCGCCGACGAGGACGAAGAGGCTACTGAACTGCTGAAATATTAGCCGTCAGCAATCAGCTATCAGCCATCAGCAATCAGCTATTAGCACTAAGCACCAGGTTCTACGCTCCCCGCTGCTCCCGCGCTCCCCGGCTCCCTAATCCCATTGCCCCCGGCTCCCTTCCACCCAATTACGATTCACTTATCACCACTTACGCAAATACCAGTTACCATATCCGCATGCCAACCGAACGCGTACAAAAAATTCTGGCCCAAGCCGGCTTTGGCTCGCGCCGCGCTTGCGAGAAATTTATCGAAGCCGGTCGCGTCAAGGTCAACGGCAAAGTGATTTCGCTCGGCGCGAAAGCCGACCCCGCAATCGACGAAATCTTGTTTGACCAGCAGCCCATCAAAGCTACATCCAACTTGCGCTACATCGCGCTCAACAAACCGCGCAACGTGGTCTCCACCACTGGGGCAGGCGGCGCGGAAAAACGCCGCAAGGTCACCGACCTGGTGCCGCGTGGCGACGACCTGCATTTGGTCGGCCGCCTGGACCGCGACAGCGAAGGCTTGATTCTGCTGACCAACGACGGTGAACTCACCAACCTGCTGACTCACCCCCGCTATGGCCACGAGAAGGAATACCACGTGCTGGTTGCTCGCAGCCCGGACGCTGAGCAGCTGGCCGTCTGGCGCCGCGGCGTGGTGCTGGAGGATGGCAGCCGCACCCGCCCCGCCGACGTGCATGTGATTCGCCGCCAGGGCCAGGGTGCCTGGCTGCGGGTGATCATGAAGGAAGGCAAGAAGCGCCAGATTCGCGAGGTGGCTGGTTTGCTGGGTATGCCGGTGGTCAGTCTGCTGCGGGTGCGCATCGCCAGCCTGGAACTCGGCATTCTGAAAGCCGGCGAATGGCGCGAACTGACCACATCCGAAGTCGAAGCGCTCAAATCGGGGAAGCCCAAAGTAGCTAAATAAGAATTCCGCTAAACGGCTCGCTTTTGTTGCGCAGCGCCAGAGGCTTAGCGTACAATACTTCGGCTATCCACTTTCCGAGGTGACCATTACATGGCAGAAACGGCTCAACCGCAGACTTTGTCCTGGCTGGAACGCCCGCTTGTTTCCAAGGTAGTCCTCAACTGGGAATTGATTTTCTTTGGCCTGATCCTGCTGGCCACGCTGTTCACGCGCTTCTACGATCTGGGCACGCGCGTGATGAGCCACGATGAAACCTCGCACGTCTATTTCTCCTGGCAGTTCTACCAGGGCAACGGTTACGCCCACGACCCGGTGACCCACGGGCCGCTGCAGTTCCACCTGATCGCGCTGAGTTATTTCCTGTTCGGCGATAGCGACTTCACCGCCCGCATCCCGATGGCGCTTTTCAGCGTCGCCACGATCGGCTTCCTGTGGGCCTTCCGCCGTTACCTCACCAAGCTTGGCGCCCTGATCGCTGGCGCCTTGTTCCTGATCTCACCCTACATGCTCTACTACGGGCGCTATGCCCGCAATGAAGCCTTTGTGGGCCTGTTTGGGCTAGTAATGCTGTGGGCAATCCTGCGTTACATGGACCGCGGCGAAGACAAGTATCTTTATTTTCTGACCGCTTCGGTTGCGCTCCATTTCGCGACAAAGGAAACATCCTTCATTTATGTCGCCCAGGCGCTGATCTTCCTGGGCGTGCTCTTCCTGCGCCGCGTGATGGAACACGACTGGCCCAAGTGGCAGCGTCGCCAATACTTCCTCCCTGCGCTGGTGGTCGGCGTGGCGCTGATCGCGGTGGCTGTCGGCTGGCATCTGGTGGCCGCCCCGGAGGCAGCCCCCACGATCAGCAGCACGGAAATACTGGAACCCGTGGTCCCCGGTGAAGAAAGCGCAGTCAGCCTGCCCAGCGTTGAATTTAATGGCGTCACTGTCCTGACAGGGATCGGCGGAGTAGTCCTGATCGGCGTGGCCTTGTTTATGCTGGTTGACGGGTACAGTTGGGAAAACCTGAAAAAAGAACGCAGTTTTGGCTTAATGCTGCTGCTTTTTACCCTGGTATTGCCTCACCTGGCGGCCTTCCCGGTTAAGTGGCTGGGCTACGACCCACTGCACTATACAGAAACGCCGAACGTGATCCTGATTGGGATCGTGCTGGGGATCATGGCGCTCATCTCGGCTGTCCCTGGTGTGCTTTGGAATCGGCGGGCCTGGCTCATTAGCCTGGGGATCTTCTATGCGATCTTCATCCCGTTCTATACCTCAATCTTCACACAGCCCACGGGCTTCTTCTCCGGCCTGGTCGGCTCACTGGGCTACTGGCTGGACCAGCAAGGCGTGCGCCGTGGCAGCCAACCAGGTTTCTATTATTGGGGTGTTCAAATTCCAATTTATGAATACCTCGCGGCTTTGGGCACCCTGCTTGCCGCCGGCATGGGCTACAAAATCTGGCAACGTGAAAGCGCTGCCAGCCGCAAGCCGGCGCCCGTTGATCACAACCTGACGCCGCCTGAAAGCCGCCGCATGGGGCTATATCTCTTAGCCTATTGGGCGGTCAGCAGCCTGCTGGCTTACACGATTGCCGGCGAAAAAATGCCCTGGCTCACGTACCATATCGCAATCCCGATGCTGATGCTTTCCGGCTGGGCCTTCGCCCGCCTCCTGCGCGCCGTGGATTGGGCCCGGTTGAAATCCAGCCAGGGGCTGTTGAGTTTCGCCCTCGTGGCTGTCGTGTTGCTCTCCACCCTAAGCGCGATTGGCATGTGGCTGGGTACCCAGCCCCCCTTCCGTGGCTCAGCCACTTTCGAACTGCAGCGTACGTATCAGTTTATCCTGCGCCTAATCCTGATCGGCGGCGGTGCTGCCTGGCTGTGGCAACTGCGGGCAAGAGAACAACAACGCAATAGTTTGCGGCTCCAGGCCGGACTTATTGTCGTTGCGGGCTTGGCGCTATTAACCACCCGCGCCTCCTTTACGGCAGCCTACCGCAATTATGATTTAGCCACTGAGTACCTGGTGTATGCCCACATGGCCCGCGGCCCCAAAGAAGTCATGGAACAGGTCGAAGATCTTTCCATGCGCCTGACCGGCAGCTTGGACATGGTAGTCGCCTACGATAATGACACCTCCTATCCCTACTGGTGGTATCTGCGCAACTATCCCAACGCGCGCTTCTACGGTGATCAACCCGGCAGCGACTTGCGCCAGGCGCCGGTGATCCTGGTCGGCGATATCAACTACGGCAAGATTGAGCCCGTTGTCGGGCAGGCTTATTACCGCTTTGACTATGTGCGCATCTGGTGGCCTAACCAGGATTACTTCAATTTTCAACCCGAATCACTGGCCAACTACTACGCCGCCCAGGAAGGACGTGCTTCTTCGCCATTTCTGGGTGACTACTTCGTCTACTTCTTCCGGAGACTGGACGAATACCTAGGCGATGCCCAGACGCGTCAGGGCATCTACGATATTTGGATGCACCGCGATTTTGATGCCTTCCTGTCCAGCCGCGGCCAATCCACTGAATTGAGCGACTGGTCGCCGGCGCGCACGATGCGCATGTATGTGCGCAAAGACCTTGTGGCGCAGATTTGGAATTTCGGCGTGGAGGCCAGTCCTGAGGAAATCGTGGCCGACCCCTATGAGGGCGGCGGCATCGCCCTGCCAGCCAGCCTGGATGTTGGCACGCTGGGCGTCGAACTCGGCCAGCTGAACGCACCGCGCAGCCTGGCCTATGCCCCCGATGGCAGCTTTTACGTGGCCGACTCTAACAATCATCGCATTGTGCATTACGGTGCCGATGGCAATCCCACCAACGCCTGGGGCAGCTTCGGCGATGCGGCGACCAACGCCGGCGTCGGCGGCACCTTCCTGGAGCCATGGGGCGTGGCGGTTTCGCCGGATGGCGAATACGTGTACGTCGCCGACACCTGGAACCACCGCATACAGAAATTTGACGCGGATGGGAACTTCATCACCATGTGGGGCAGCTTTGGCCAGGGTGCGGATGGCGCCTTCCTGTGGGGACCGCGTGACGTGGTCGTCACCAACGAAGGCCACGTGCTGGTCACCGATACCGGCAACAAGCTCATCAAGGTCTACGACGAGGATGGCAACTTCATCACCCAGACCGGCGGCTTCGGCCTTGAGCTGGGCTACTTTGACGAGCCGGTAGGCCTGGCCTACGACGGTGAACTGAACCGCGTGTATGTGGCCGACACCTGGAACCAACGCGTACAGGTGCTAAGTTACGAGAACGGTATCTTTGAAACCCTGGATGAATGGACGATCGCTGGCTGGTACGGCCAGTCGCTGGACAACAAGCCCTACCTGGCGGTTGGGGCCGATAACCAGGTCTTTATCGCCGACCCTGAGCGCGGCCGCGTATTGGTCTATAACGCGGATGGCGAGTTCCAATACTTCTGGGGCGGGCCAGACCAGAGCGCGGTGCAAATCGGCATCGCCCTGGGCATCGCCGCCCACCCGGATGGCGGTGTCTGGGTCAGCGACAGCGTCAATAACCGTCTGCTGTATTTCGAACCTCCGCAGTAGTTCACACAAAAAAGCCCCGCGATTGCGGGGCTTTTTTGTGTCTGTATCTCATCCGCTATTTCGGCGGCAAACTCCCAGCATAAGCGGTGCCTTCTTCAATCCAATCTGCCAACTCGTTATCTTCTGCCAGGCCATCCGCGCCCACCATCAACCAGCCCTTCATCGGCTTACCGGTGAAATCGAAAATACGCGCGCAGGGCTGCCGCAGCAAATCCTCAAAGCGCTCCGGGTCAACGCGCACGCATAACTCATCCTTGATGACCCCTACTGCCATATTCCCGTTCAGCAGGAAGGACAGCCCACCAAACATCTTCTTTTCCACCATGCCGGCGCGCTCGTCCAGCATTGCCCTGATGCGCTCCGCCAAACCTGCGTCGTACGCCATTCAGGCCTCCTGAATATGTCGGTTCAATTCTAGCATTGTCGCCTGCGGCATTTCATATTGTAGGGGCGCTTTGCAAAGCGCCCCTACTACCGCTTGATTTTAAACCTCAAACGTCCATTCTCCTTCAGCATATAGCTATAACAGGCGCATGTGCTGGCAACAATCCATCGATTATCTCGACCTTCCCAATTTCCCCTTCTGTCAAGTTTTAATCAAGCTGTGTCGCGCCATGACATTACAACTTGACAAGCCTAACGCGCGGGTCACTCCAATGTATCTGCTTCCATCTACCGACTCTAACGTCGGAAGTTGGACGCCGGACGTTAAAAACCATATTCATCTGCGTCGCCGGCACTTTATAATAAACGCCATGCCTGCCACCAAACCGACCTACGTGGTCGGACACAAGAACCCTGATACCGATGCGATTGCCTCCGCAGTGGGCTATGCCTGGCTGCTGCGCGAACGCGACGGCGAGGAAACCGAAGCCGCCCGCGCCGGCCCCATCAATCCCCAGACCGATTGGGTGCTCAACAAGTTGGGCCTCAAAGCGCCACGCTTGCTCACCGACGCCTCGCCGCAGTTTGAGAGCGTCACCCGCCGCCTGGATAGCACCACCCCCGATACGCCGCTGAGCGAAGCCTGGGCGATTACCAGCCGTACCGACGGCGTGGCCCCTGTTATCCACGAGGATGGCACCCCCTATGGCCTCATCACCGGCTGGAGCCTCTTCCATTATTTCAGCCGTGCAATTGGCGACCCGGCCAGCGGCCGCACAGCTGCCTCCATTGAGGACATCCTGGCGGTGCCCTGCCGTGAAGCCTGCGACACCAACGTGGCCCATTTCCGCGGCACGGACCGCATCAAGGGCGCCATCAACCAATTGCTGCATGATGCGCGCAGTGACTTCTGGATTGTCGTCGACGAAGAAGGCCGTTACGTGGGCATGTGCCGCCAGCGCGATTTGGTCAACCCGCCGCGCCTGAAGCTGGTGCTGGTGGACCACAACGAGGCCACCCAATCAGTCGAATCGCTGGAAGAGGCCGACCTGATTGAAGTGCTGGACCATCACCGGCTGGGCAATCCCAGCACGCGCATCCCGATTCGCTTCACGGTGGACGTGGTCGGTAGCACCAGCACCCTGGTCTCCGAGCGGATTGAAGTTGCCGGCCTCAGCGCCCCGCCTGCGATTGCCGGGCTGCTGCTTGCGGGCCTGGTATCCGACACCCTGATGCTGCGCTCGCCCACCACTACCCCGCGCGATGAGGCGGCGGTCAAGCGCCTGTCACGTTGGGCCTTCGCCGCCAACGGCCCGCTGGCCGGCGAGGACTTCGAAAGCTTCAGCCGCGGTCTCCTGGAGGCTGGCGCCGGCCTCAGCGCGCGCAGCGCCGAGGACATCGTGCAGAGTGACCTCAAGTTCTACCAGTCGGGCAACATGCGCTTTGCCATCGCCCAGGCGGAAGTGACCGACCTAGTGCAGCTGGGTGACCACGCCCAGGAACTCAGCGATGAATTGTCGGCGATGTGTCGCCGCGAGGGTCTCTCATTCGCCATCCTGATGGTCACCGATATCGTGCGCGGCTCCAGCCGCCTGCTCACCGCCGGTAATCCCGATTTGCCCAAAGGGCTGCCCTTCCCCACGCTGGACGACGGTATCCGCCAGGCGCGCGGCGTGGTCTCGCGCAAGAAGCAGCTGCTGCCGCTGGTACTCGGCCTGGTGGAGGGCGAATAGTGCCAAGCGGGCTGCATGGTATAATCCCGGACGTTGCATTCACAGCATCAAATCTCAGGAGATACCCTCCCCCACAATGAAATTACACGAATACATTTCGAAAGAACTCTTCGCCAAGCACGGCGTCCCGATTCCCAAGGGACAGGTAGCGGCTACCCCGCAAGAGGCAGGCAAAATCGCCAAAGAACTGGGTGGCCGCGTCGTTGTTAAGGCGCAGGTTTTGGTTGGCGGTCGCGGCAAAGCCGGCGGCATCAGGTTGGTCGAAGGCCAGAAAGAGGCCGAAAAGGCCGCCACAGCTATCCTCGGCATGGACATCAAGGGTCTGCCGGTCCGCAAAGTGCTGATTGACCCAGGCGTAGATATCGCCAATGAAATCTACCTGGGCATCACCAACGACCGCGGCGCGCGCCAGCCGGTGATGATGGCATCCGCCGCCGGCGGTGTGGACATCGAGGAGGTAGCCGCCACAACGCCGGAGAAAATCATCCGAGTGCACGTCAACCCGCTGCTGGGGTTGCAGGATTACAACATCCGCGACCTGGCGATTGGCATTGAGTTGGACCGCGCCCAGTGGTATGCGTTCTTCGACATCGCCAAAGGCCTCTGGGAGGCCTACAACGAGAACGACGCTACGCTGGCGGAAATCAACCCGCTGGTGGTGACTGGCGCGGGCGAATTGCTGGCCGTGGACGGCAAGATGGTGATTGATGACAGCGCCCTCTTCCGCCATAAGGATTTGCTGGAGTACCGCGATGAGGACGTGGAAGCGCCCGCCGAAGTGGAGGCGCGCAAAGCCGGCCTGACCTACATCAAGCTGGATGGCGAAATCGGCTGCATGGTCAACGGCGCCGGCCTGGCGATGGCCACCATGGATATCATCAAGCTGTTTGGCGGCGAACCGGCCAACTTCCTGGATATCGGCGGTGGCGCCGGGGCGGATAAAGTGGCCGCCGCGCTGCGCATTATCCTCTCCGATGAAAACGTGAAAGCCGTACTCTTCAATATTTTCGGTGGCATCACCCGCGGCGACGAAGTCGCCAAGGGCATCCTCGAAGCGCTCAAACAGGTCAAGACCGATGTACCCATGGTCATCCGCCTGGAGGGCACCAACGCCGAGGAAGGCCGCGCATTGCTGGCCGAAGCCAATATGGCCACCGCTAAGACCCTGGCTGAGGCGGCCGAAAAAGCCGTGGCAGCCGCCAAGGGAGCCAAGTAAATGTCCATCCTGATTGATAAGAATACGCGCGTCGTGGTGCAAGGCATCACGGGCGGCGAAGGTATGTTCCACTCCCAGCTGATGTTGGAATACGGGACCCAGGTGGTGGCCGGCGTGCGACCCGGTAAGGGTGGCGAATGGGTCATCGATGGCAAGGTGCCAGTCTTTGACTCAGTGAAAGTGGCCGTGGAGGCCACCGGCGCCGACACCAGCATGATTATCGTGCCGGCCTTTGCCGCGCCGGATGCCATGCTGGAAGCGGCCGATGCGGGCGTCAAGCTCATCGTCTGCCTCACCGAGCACATCCCGGTGCGCGACATGATGCGGGTGCGCATGTACCTGGACTTCAAAGGTGTGCAGCTGATTGGCCCGAACTGCCCCGGCTTGCTGACCCCCGGCGAATCCAAAGTCGGTTTCATCCCCGGCGACAACGCCATCCCCGGTAGCGTGGGCGTGGTCTCACGCTCCGGCACGCTGACTTACGAGGTGCTCTATGCCCTCAAGCAGGTCGGCGTGGGCGCCAGCACTTGTGTGGGTATTGGCGGCGACCCGGTCAAAGGCCTGAACTTCATCGACATCCTCAAGATGTTCGAAGATGACCCGATGACCGACAAAGTGGTGATGATTGGCGAGATTGGCGGCACCGATGAGGAAAAGGCCGCCGCATACATCAGCGCTCATATGACCAAGCCGGTGTTCAGCTTCATTGCCGGGCGCACCGCCCCGCCCGGAAAGCGCATGGGCCACGCCGGCGCCATTGTCGAAGGCGGCGAAGGCACCGCGGAAGAAAAGGTCAAGGCATTGAAGGAAGCCGGCGTGCAGGTGGCCGACCACCCCGAGCAAATCCCTGACTTAATTCAGAAGTGACTAGTGACTAGTGATTGGTGACGAGTAGGAAAAGCACCGAATAATCAACTTGGCGAAGGTATGGGAGCTATACTCAGCTCGACCTTCGCCAAGTTTTTGTTTACTCAAACCCTATTGACTATTCACTAACGCTTCACTTCACGTAAAAACAAAAAGCGCGGCAAGCCGCGCCTTTGTTTCTTTTGATAGAGCTGCTACTTAGTTCTTTCCGTCGATGTAATCGACGGCGCCCCCCACAGTGGTAATGTTCTGGGCGTCCTCGTCCGAGATTTCGATGCCCATGCGGTCTTCGAGGGCCATAATAAGTTCAACGATATCCAACGAATCTGCTTCCAGGTCCTCGCGGAAACGCGCTTCGCGGGTTACTTTGCTTTCATCAACGCCGAGCAGGTCGACGATGGTTTCTTTTACTTGCTCGTAGGTATCTGCCATTTCTTCCTCCGTGTGGTTGCTCTATCAATGGGCGATTGTACCCAGCCAATCACGTCTGTCAAGCGCTTGCGTTGACAGGCTTAAAGCCGACTGGTAAACTACCGTCACCCACAGGAACACTACTTAATGGCGAAAGTTACGCGCACAAGCTCCCGCAAATCTGACCACATTCGAATCAATCTCGAGGAAGACGTACGTTCCAAGACCAACACCGGCTTGGAACGTTATTCGTTTGAGCACCAGGCTCTGTCCGAGCTAAACCTGGATGAAGTCGACCTCAGTATTCAGGTGCTGGGCAAGACACTTAAAGCGCCCCTGCTCATCTCTTCGATGACCGGCGGGACCAAGGAAGCCACGACGCTCAACCTGCGTTTGGCGGAAGGCGCCCAGGCCGCCGGCATCGCGATGGGCCTCGGCAGCCAGCGGGCCGCGATTGAGGACGCTGCGCTGGCTCCCACATTCCAGGTGCGCAAGGTAGCTCCCGATATCCTGCTCTTCGCCAACCTCGGCGCGGTGCAATTGAATTACGGTTACTCCGCCGCTGAATGCCAGCGCGCGGTGGACATGGTGGAGGCGGATGCCTTGATGCTGCACCTGAACGCGCTGCAGGAAGCTGTGCAGCCCGAAGGCGATGTGAATTGGTCCGGCCTCTTGAAAAAGATTGAGGCGGTTTGCAAGGCGCTGGCCGTGCCGGTGGTGGTCAAAGAAGTCGGCTATGGCATTTCGGGCCAGGCCGCCAGGCAACTGGCGCGGGCCGGGGTGGCGGCAATTGATGTAGCTGGCGCGGGCGGGACTTCCTGGACGCAGGTTGAGATGCACCGCGCTGAAAGCGAGAGCCAACGCCGGTTGGCGGCAGCCTTTGCTGATTGGGGTATCCCCACCGCCGAAAGCATCCGCCAGGTGAGCGCAGCAGCGCCCAAGCTGCCAGTATTCGCTTCGGGCGGCATCCGCTCCGGGGTGGATATCGCTAAGAGCATCGCCCTGGGCGCCAGCCTGGGCGGCATGGCCAGCCCTTATCTTAAGGCGGCCGACCAATCCGCCGCGATGGTGGCGCAGACAATTGCCGAGGTGTCGCGCGAATTACAGGTATGCATGTTCGCGGCCGGCGCGGGCGATATCGCCGCCCTGCAGGCCACCGAGTTAGTTCAGTATTCCTAGCCAATGCCTGCCATTGAACGTAGTGATTTACAGCAGGCGATAGAAGCCGACCTGCAGGCCGTGGTGCGCCAGGCGGATGGCCCCGGGCTGGCCGAATTGCACAGCATGCTGCGCTATCACCTGGGCTGGGAAGGCGAAGGCGCCGGACCACGGGCAACCGGCAAGCGCGTACGTCCCCTGTTGGTATTGCTGGCCTGCGACGCGGCCGGCGGCGATTGGCAAGCCGCCTTGCCAGCGGCCAGCGGCGTGGAGTTGCTGCACAATTTTTCGCTGATTCATGACGACATCCAAGACAATAGCGCGACCCGCCGTGGACGTCCGACCCTGTGGGCGCGCTGGGGCGAAGCCCAGGCCATTAATGCCGGCGACGCCTTGTTTGCGCTGGCCCACCTGGCGCTGCAACGGCTGGATGCCGAGGCCTATGCGCAGGCGGCGCAACTGCTGCCCCAGACCAGCTTGCAGCTAACCCAGGGCCAATACATGGACCTGGCCTATGAAACCCGCACAGATTTACAACTCAAGGATTATTGGCCGATGGTGCGCGGCAAGACGGCGGTATTGATGGGCGCCTGCGCGCGCCTGGGCGCCCTGGTGGCGGGCGCCGGCGACAGCGCTTTGACAGCCTACAGCCAGTTTGGCATCCAGCTAGGGCTGGCTTTCCAGGCCCACGACGATATCTTGGGCGCCTGGGGCGACGAAGCCGAGACCGGCAAATCGGCGCACAGCGACCTGCTCAGCGGCAAGAAGTCGCTGCCCGTACTCTACGGCCTGGAACATAGTGCTGATTTCAAGCAGCGCTGGGATGCGGGCGTGAGCAACGAGGCGCAAGCCAGCGAGCTGGCGGCCGTGTTGCAGGATGCTGGCGCACGCGACTACGCAGAGAGTCAGGTGCAGCGGCTGACCAGCGAAGCCCTGGAAGCCCTCGCGCAAACCGGGGTCGGCGAAGAAGCGAGCACGGAATTGCGTGCACTGGCCCAGGAACTGGTTGGGCGCAGTTGGTAGTTTAGATAAATTCGCGAAAGACTCGATTACCCAATAACTGACCTTTGGCGGTCAGGCGCAGGCGGTCGTCACCATTCTCCAGCAAGCCATCAGCTTGCAGTTTAGTAATGACCTCTCCGTAGACCTCATCCAGGCTGCGGCCAAAACGTTCGGCAAAGCCCGTCTGAGAAACCCCTTCCTCCAACAAACGCAGGCCCATCATCATCGTCTCGCCCATTTCCAGGGCGCTGTCGACGGGTTGGGTTTTGATGGTCGCGGGCGTACGCGGGAATGCTGGCTGGGCGTCGCCGGCCAGGCGCTCAATATAGGCGGCAGGCGCCAGGGCATTCACAGTACGGTGACCATGCACGAAGCCGTGCGCGCCGGCGCCCAGGCCGAAATAGGGCCAATTGCGCCAATATTGCAGGTTGTGGCGGCAGGCCAGCAAGTGACCAC
This sequence comes from Anaerolineaceae bacterium, assembly GCA_900299355.1. Classification (GTDB taxonomy): domain Bacteria; phylum Chloroflexota; class Anaerolineae; order Anaerolineales; family UBA11579; genus OMJR01. The sequence continues at coordinate 4,416 of OMJR01000074.1, read as the reverse complement.
CGCGGCGACGCGCCCAATTGGAAATCTCGTATTGCTCATAACCGGCCTGGCCCAGGCGCTGCATGGCCCACTCATACATGTCGGCCGCCAGGTCAGGGTCGGGCAAGGGCAGCAGGCCGCGGCCGGCCATCTTCTGGAAGGGCGTGCCGTGCTCGATGGTTAGCGCGTAGAGCGAGAAATGCTCGGGCTGGAGTTCGAGGGCCAAATCCAGGTTGCGTTGCCAGGCCGCCAGCGATTGGCCCGGCAGCGCAAAAATCAAATCCAGGTTGAGATTGTCGAAACCTTCCTGGCGCGCCAAGGTGACCGCGGCAATTACATCTTCATAGCTGTGCAGGCGCTCCAATAGGCGCAGCTCTTCCGGCGAGGCGGATTGCACACCCAGGCTGAGGCGGTTGACTCCCGCGGCGCGTAAGGCCGCCAGGTAGCCGGGGCGCAGACTGCCCGGATTGGCTTCCAGGCTGATTTCGACATCCACTGCCAATTCGTAGTTGTCACGGATGGCGTTCAGGATACGGGATATTGCATCGGCGGGCAGCAGCGAGGGCGTGCCGCCGCCGAAGAAGACAGTATGCACCGGGATGCGGGATGGGGCTTTAGCGGCCACCCACTCCACCTCGCGCACCAGGGCTTCCACGTAGGCCGGCATCTGGTCTTCCAATCCGGCGTAGGTATTGAAATCGCAATAGCCGCAGCGGTGGGTGCAAAAGGGAATGTGCAAATAGAGGCTGTGGGCTTTCATTAATGCCAGTATAACGTCGCAAAATCGCTTTGCACCCGGGCAAAGTGGCTGCGGTATAATCCCCGCGTTCATGAGCACTGACCGACCGCGTTCAACCCCCACAAAAGTTTGTCCGTCCTGTGGAACCCGAGTCAGCGAGACCGCTTCTCGCTGTTTGGTCTGCGGCCACCAGTTTGAAGGTGGCGGTGGGCGCAAGGCCTCCACGGGCAGCAGTGGCAACAGCCCAGCCGCCCCGGCCCGCATCGGGCGCAGCGGCATGGCCGCGATTAGGCTGAGCCTGCCGGTAGCGATTGGCTTGCTGGCGCTGTTCCTGATTGTCGGCGGCGGCCTGACCTATTTCGGCCTCAACCTGGGCGGGCAGATTTCAGCGCCCACCTCGGCGCCTTCGGTGACGCCCTCGCCTTCGACCACGCCGACACCCACCCCCGAGACGCCCACGGCCACCAGCACGCCCCAGCCGACCTTTACGCCGCTGACCTACAACGTGCAGTCCGGCGACACCTGCGGCAGCATCGCCTTTGCCTTTAGTGTTTCCTCGCAAAGCATTATTCTGGCCAATTCGCTGGACGCCAACTGCAACTTGTTCCAGGGCCAGGTGTTGAGCATTCCCCATCCAACCTTTACGCCCACCCCGATTGCGACCTCGACCCTCAGCAACGCCGAAGCCACCACTCAGGCCTGCGAAACGGTTGAATATGTAGTGCAGGAAGGTGACTCGCTCAGCTTGATTGCCGCCACATACGGCGTACCGCTGGAGAACTTGCTGCGCTGGAACGGCCTCACCAGTGATACCGCCTTCCTGGGGCAACGCCTGTTCATCCCGCTGTGCGAACGCAGCTTCAACCCGGTGACCGGGGCGACCTCCACACCGACGCCGGCGCCGCCCTACCCCGCGCCCGAGTTGCTGCTGCCTTCTGATGGGCAGCCCTTCGCGGGCAGCGCGGACACGGTGACGCTGCAGTGGTCAAGCGTGGGCACGCTGCGCGACAACGAGCTGTACCAGGTGACGATCGTGGATATCACCGGCGGCCAGAACGAAAGCATTGTGACCCAGGTGCGGGATACAAAGTTCATCGTCCCGGCCAGCTTCCGCCCCACCGACGGCCAAACGCATATTTACCGCTGGTTCGTGGTGCCGGTAGCCCAAATCGGCGTGGATAGCCAGGGGCGCCCCGTGTACGCTGAAGGCGGCCCGGTAAGCATCTCGCGCGTATTCAGTTGGGGCAGCGGCTCTGGCGCGCCGGCGGCTACGCCTACCCCCACTCCATAAGGCATAATCCAAAAACCAAAGAAGAGCCCGCCGGTTGACGGCGGGCTCTTCTATTTTGGCTCATCCAGCGCTCAACTATATCGATTGACAATATATCGATTAACGATAAAATCTGGGCATGAACTTTCAACTCTCCCAATCCGAGTTCTACATTCTGCTTTCTCTGGCAATAAAGCGGCGGCACGGCTACGACATCATGAAACAAGTCGAGGCGGATACCGCCGGTCAGGTACAACTCGGCCCGGGCACCCTGTACGGATCCATCAAACGGCTAGCCGAATCCGCGCTAATCGAAGAGGTAGCGGGTGACGACCGCCGTCGAAAATACTACGCACTGACCGAGGAGGGCCGCCGCTCGTTGGCCTCCGAGTTGAGCCGCTATGACGATGCGCTAACGCTAGCCCGACAGCACGACCTGCTCCAGCAATTCGGCCTCGCCCGGCAGCGGCAATGAGTGACGAACCACGTGGAGACGAGCTTCTCAGAGGACCTTTACGACAGGCTATTGAACCTGTATCCCCGCGCGTTCCAACAGCAATTTGGCGAAGAAATGCGTTTCGTATTCTCGGAGGTGCTCCGGGAGGCGGAAGCCGCCAGTGGCGTGTGGGGCGTCGCCGTAGTCTGGCGGCGCACGCTGGCTGACGCGCTAGTCAGCATCATTACACAACATCTCAACGACCAAGAAGGACATGCGACAATGAAAAACCATTTGGCAGACCTGGTGATGGAGAACAAAGTGTTTGGCTGGATTGCACTGGCCACCGGATTACTGTTGCTCATCCCCCTGGTGGCGATGCAATTCAACAGCGGGGTCAACTGGAGCACCGGCGATTTTGTGGTGATGGGCGCCCTGCTCTTCATCACCGGCAGCATTTTCGTGCTCACCGCCCGCCGTGTAGACCGGGCACATTGGGGTTTAGTCGCCTTTGTGGTTGCGGCCGGCTTTCTCTACCTGTGGGCGGAACTGGCCGTGGGAGTCTTCCTCACCTGGGGCAGTTAAGAGACCAATCAGTTAGTAAAAAAGACCTCCCGAATTCGGGAGGTCTTTTTTCTTGTCTACTTTTGTACTAGCGTACTGGTTCTATTTGCGCTTGGTGACTGGCACAAAGTCGCGCTTATCCTCGCCCAGGTAGACCTGGCGCGGGCGGGCAATTTTCTGCTCACTGTCGCCCAGCATTTCCTGCCACTGCGCCAGCCAGCCCACGGTGCGCGGGATGGCAAACATCACCGGGAACATGGCAACGGGCAAGCCCATCGCTTGATAGATGATGCCCGAGTAGAAATCCACATTCGGGTACAGCTTGCGCTCGATGAAGTAATCATCTTCGAGGGCAATGCGCTCCAATTCCACGGCGATATCCAGTAGCGGGTTGCGGCCAGTGACCTTGAAAACGTCCTCGGCGACCTGCTTGATGATTTTCGCGCGCGGGTCGTAATTCTTATATACGCGGTGGCCGAAGCCCATCAGGCGCCGTTCGCCGCCCTTGGCCTTCTCGATGAAGGCAGGGATACCCTTGACATCACCAATCTCGCTGAGCATGCGCAGCACAGCTTCGTTGGCGCCGCCATGCAGCGGGCCGTAGAGCGCCGCGGCCGCGCCGGCCATCGCCGAATAGGGGTCAACCTGGCTGGAGCCAATGCTGCGCATGGCGCTAGTGCTGCAATTCTGCTCGTGGTCGGCGTGCAGAATGAAAAGCACGTCCAGCGCCCGCTCCAATACCGGGTTGGGATCGTACTTCAACTCGGTCATCTTGAACATCATGTTCAGGAAATTGCCGGTATAGCTGAGGTCGTTATCCGGGTAGTTGAAGGGCAGGCCCAGGCTGTGGCGGTAGGAGAAAGCCGCAATGGTGGGCACTTTGGCGATCAGACGCTGGATCTGGATCTGGCGCACCTTTTCGTCCTGGATCTGCCCCGCCGCCGGGTAGAAGGTGGACAGCGCCGCCACGGTAGAAACAAACATGCCCATCGGGTGGGCATCGTAGCGGAAATTCTGCATCAATTCTTTGATATTTTCGTGGATGATCGTGTGGTGGGTAATGTCGTAGACCCACTGGTCCAGTTCGTCCTTGGTCGGCAACTCACCGTTCAGGATCAGGTAGGCGACCTCCAGGAAATTGCTTTTCTCTGCCAGCTGCTCGATCGGATAACCGCGGTAGCGCAGGATGCCGTTCTCACCGTCCACCAGCGTGATCGAACTCTTGGTGCTGGCGGTATTCTTGTAGGCCGGGTCGTAGGCCATGATGCCGAAATCGCCATCATCCACCTTGATTTGGCGCAGGTCCATCGCCTGGATGGTGCCTTCCCAAATCGGCAACTCGTATTCTTTGCCGGTGCGGTTGTCCTTGATTGTCAAACTATCTTTTGCCATTGTTGCTCCTCAATGGATGATGAATTGCTTAGAACT
>OMJR01000073.1 GCA_900299355.1 Anaerolineaceae bacterium | reverse complement strand
TTCATCGCCGGCAAAGAATCCACCCAGGAAGAATTCTTCCACACCTTCAACACCCTGCACGGCCAGAACAAGCAGATTGTAATTACGTCCGACCGTTCTCCCAAGGGGCTGGTCACGCTGGAAGAGCGCATGCGTTCGCGCTTCCAGTGGGGCCTGATTGCGGATATTTCCTCGCCCGATATTGAGACCCGCCTGGCAATCCTGCGCGACAAGTCCGAACGTTTGCACCACGAAGTCTCCGCCGACGTGTTGGAGGCCATCGCGCGCCGCATGCAGACCAACATCCGCGAACTGGAAGGCGCGCTCAACCGCGTGGTGGCTTACGCTGATTTGCGCGACCTGCCGCTCAACGTGGCCCTGGTGGAGAACGCCCTCATCGATTTAATCCCTGAACCACAGGCGCTGGAACCGCAAATGGTGATTGAAGCTGTAGCCCAGGCCTTCAGCCTCAGCCCGGAGCAGTTGCTGGCCCGCGACCGCTCGCGCCAGGTGGCCCAGCCACGCCAAATCGCCATGTTCCTGCTGCGCGAGGAAGCCCAGCTTTCCCTGCCAGCCATTGGCGAAGCCCTGGGCGGCCGCGACCACACCACGGTCATGTACGGCTGTGACAAAATTGCTGAGCTGATTGAAGAAGACGAAAGCGTACGCCGCCAGGTGGTCCGCTTGCGCGAACAGCTTTATGGCAACCGCGTCTCGGTTTGACTTGAAGCTAGTGATTTAAAAAGTAAGCGCCCGCTTGGGCGCTTTTTTGTTGCTAGAGGCGGTCGAGGGGCACTGACAACAATGGCACCAGCATATCGCCCTCGGTAAGGCCGCCGTGGCGCCCCAACAGAGGGTTGGGGCGATTGCCCCACCACCAATACGCCTCCCCGCGCGCCAAGACCAGCAGGTCGCCGGTGCGGTCGGCCAGCCCGGGATGCTGCTCACCGGGGCCAAGCAAGCCTGCGTGCAGCGCGTGCGCACTTTCGACCACGCTGAACTGGCGCGGCCAGGTGCGTTCAATGTACTCGCGCACCGCTTCCGTTTGGCCGGGGCGCACATGCAGGTAGGCCATACGGTTTTCACCGGTAGGCATCATGTGCAGGCGGCGCAGCAAATTGGGATGATTGCTCAAATCGTAATGGGGGTTATCGGGCGTGTAGACACTGCCATGGTCAGCCGCCAGCAGCAGCAGCGTATCCTCGCGCGCTTCCGGGCTGAGGCTCTCGACAATCTCGCGTTGAAAGGCCTGGCTGAAGCCCGCGAAGTTAGCGTAGACCTCATCCGCGTCCGGCCCCAGTTTGTGGGACAGGCTATCGACATGTTCCCAGTACACCCACAGATAATTACGCTGATCGCGCTGTGCTTCCAGGAATGCGCGCATCTGCGACCAGAGGTCATTCTCGTCCAGAAAGCCGTGGCGCTGGACGCCATCAAAGAACATCTCCGACAAGCCGGAATTGATAATCAATTCATTCTGGAAGGCGTGCGCCTGCACCCCCACGGTCTGCAAGTGGCTGCCCAGCGTGGGCAGGTTCAGGAATTCGCGCGGGTCAAAGCCCGCGTGGCGCAATGAACCAAACTCCATGCCAAAGCTAAAGGGCGCATGAAAAATCATATTGGCGACCAGGCCGTATTCTTTCAGCCAGGTCTCATAGCCGGTGATGCCGTGTCGTGCGGGCGGCTGCCCGGTCCAGAAGGTGGTCAGGGCCGCGCTGGTGGTGCTCGGCGAAATCGAGGTCAGCGGAACCAGGCTGCCAGCCTCGGCCAAGGCGCCCCACACAGAGGTATCGCCCTCGTCCTTCCACTTGAGCAAACGCGCATAGGCCAGGGCGTCCACCAACACCAGAATCACCTGGCGGTAGCGTTCCTCCAAACCGGCCAGCAACTCCGCTTGCAGCGGTGGGCTGCCCAGCGGACCCGCGCCCAGCCAATTGCCGATGGTGCTGGCCACATTGAGAATCGAACCACCCGCGTAGTGCGGATAGAGGAAGGCATCGCCCAAATCGAAATCGGGCATGCGCTGAGCACGCAGGCTATCCAGTCGGGCTTGGTTAGGGTCAGCCATCAGTCCACCGCCGGCAGCAGCTTGGCCGCATCTTGCTGGTTGTTTTCGAGCACCAGCGCGATTTCTTCCATCGTGGGCATATTGTGGCCGGTGCCCAGCTTCTGCACCTTGGCCGCCCCGGTGGCATTGGCCAGGATGCCCAACTCGCGCAAGCCAAGCCCGCGTTGGACACCGTACAACGTGGCGCCAGCCAGCGAATCGCCCGCGCCGGTGGCATCCCGGGCCTGGACTTTGAAACCATCCACCAATTCGCGTTCGTTGCCACGGGCCAGCAGCAGGCCTTCGGCGCCGCGCTTAAGCAGCACGAACTCGGCGCCCATTTCCATCAATCCCGCCACCATGCCGTCCTCGTCTTCCGCGCCAGTAATCCGCGTCGCCTCGCTGCGATTGAGCAAGACTACGCTGGCTAGCTTAATTGCCTGGCTCCACCAGCCGTTATCCACATCCGGGTTGCCGGGACCGGGATCGAAATAGACCGGCACCCCGGCCGCCTTGGCAATCTCAAAACCCTTCAGCAGCATAGCGGGTACATAGCTGTGCTCGGCCCAGCCATCCGCAAACAGGGCCTCGGCCTGCTGAATCGGCTGGGTCCAGCGCTCCAGAAAAGTATTGACCTGCAAACTGCCGGGATGCCCCAGATAGGCCGGTTCGCCAGCCTTATCGACCACCACACCGGCTACTGGGGTCTCCGCGCCGGGGGTGACCAGCAAATCGTCAACCGAGACGCCTTCACGCTTAAGCCCCTCGCGCACCACCAGGCCAAAGCCGTCGTCGCCCACCTCGCCCAAGACGCCGACTTCCACGCCGTAGCGCGCGGCCATAATCGCCACGTTGCAGGCGCCACCCGGGCCAACTTCCAAATAGGACAAACGATGAATGTCGCGCGCCTCAACCGGAAAGCTGGGCAGGCGCATGCTGATATCGGCGATTAGGTCGCCCAATACGTGAATCAAATCTCAACCTTTCTTGCTGGCGGCGTAGGTTTCCAGGAATGTTTCGACGTCCAGCGGCGCTGAAGGCAGCGACAGGGTCTGGGCCAGGCGTACCAACTGCGGGGGCGCCACGGCGGCGCGGGCCAGGGTATCGCTCTGCACCAGCACCTCGACGGTCGGCCCATCCTGCAGCACATGGCCGCCCGCCATGACCAAAACCCGTTCGGCCTGCTCGGCCACAAAATCCAGGTCATGCGCAATCAGGATGACGGTGCGGCCTTCGCGTTTTAGATGGCCGATGATGTCGCCCACGCGCCGGCGTTGGTCTTCATCCTGGCCAATGGTC
>OMJR01000072.1 GCA_900299355.1 Anaerolineaceae bacterium | reverse complement strand
TTAGTTTTTAGTAATATTTCAATAGGACGGGGGTACTCCTTGCAAAACTGTCAGGAAACGGTCCCTTGGGACGCTTAAAAGCCAGGCAAACTAGCTGCCTGGCAAAATAAGCCTATTTTGTCTTTGCGGGGAAATCGGCTAGACTAGCAGAGCAGCCCTGACAAACCAGAAAAGGACCCGAAATGGCCGAAAATAGCGTCTATAAGGTGATTGAACTGGTGGGCACCAGCACCAAATCCTGGGAGGATGCCGCCAGCGCTGCCGTTGAGCGCGCGGCAAAATCCCTCGAAGACTTGCGTATCGCGGAAGTTGTGGATATGGATATGCAGATAAAAGATGGCAAGGTGCAGGCTTACCGCACCAAACTCAAGGTTTCCTTTAAATACCGCGAGGAATAAGGGGTAGGGCGCTACAGCGCGCGGACGGCGTTGCGCAGCGCCTCGCGCCGCGATTCCGCTAAACCGCGGCTGCCCTCCAGCGCATAGAAAGCCCCGCTGCCCTCTACCGTGACGGAGGCGGCCACCCCGCCATACAAGGCCGCCTCCAGCGGGTCGCCGGTCTCCTGCAAGCCGACCGCGAAGCCGCCCCCAAAGGCGTGGCCGGCCCCGGTGATGTCCTGCGCGCGGGCAGGGTAACTGGGTATCTGGTAGTGCCGCGCGCCTTCGCGCACAAACAGGTGCTGGCCTTTGCGCCCGCGCTGGATAACCACTGCACCACAATTGAAATTGGCGATTAGCTCCGCTATGGCAGGCAAGGCCTCCGCGCGCCCGCTGAACAGGGTGCGCACCTGGCGTTCGCTGGCCAGGAAAGCGCTGAGCCCGTTGACCAACTTGGGGACTTCGTTCCAAAACTGGGGATGCATATAGCCCGTCGCGGCATCCAGGCTGATTTGCTCGATGCCCGCACTCCGCAAAACGGGGGTCAGCGTACTGTGGGCCAGGAAATCCAAACCACACAAATGCGCCGCCCGGGTCTCCGCCAAATCGGTAGGCAGGTCCTCCGGCCGCAACGAGAGCGCATTGCGCTCCTTGAGCGAATCCAAGGTTGGCGCCGGCCGCTGGTAGCCCAACAGGGACTTGGGCAGCCCTTGGCCTAGGTCGCCAAAATGGCGGATGGGGTTATCGTAAACGGGGCGTTCTATTTCGGGGTAATACACGAAGAAACGCTGGTCAATCGCCGTGCTGGCCAGCTGCAGGCCAGCCACCCCGAAGCCTAGCTGCTTAAAACGTGCGGGCCAATTCTGCGGGTACTCAATCCCCACCCGCGCTACCAACTGTGGATACACGTCGTACAGGGCCGCCCCGGACGCGGCATACAGCAAATTGCCGCCGGGCTGGTCGACCAATATCTGGCCCTGGGCATTGATGATCGTATCGCAGGTCAAGCGGCCCAGAAATATGAACTTGGAGGGCGTTGCGGGGCTCACGCCGCCATTATAGCGGCGCGACCGATGGACAAAATTGGGAGGCCTGATTTTGGATTAAACAAAAAAGAGGCTGTCAAGCCTCTTTGAGTTAGTTATTCTCCGTCGCCCAGGCTGGCTACCTGGCGCAGCAGCCCTAGCACCATCAAGCCCAGGCTGACGCCTTCGCCGGCTGTGATGGTCGCCGGGCGGCCCTGCTCCTCGGCACGCTTGGTCAGCATATAGCCCACGCCAATGCCGGCCAGCGCGCCAAGAACGGCGCTCACAATCAGGGTTTGGGTTTTGCCATTGTTATCCATAGGTAATCAATCCCTTCTTGTCTAGGTCCAGCGTTTCCACACGCGTTCAGCGGCGCTGCGCCAGCTCTCCATCAGCAGCGCCGGTTTGGCGGCTACATCCGAAATGCGCTTGGCGCCGGTATTCAGCTTCTGGATTGCGCGCTGCGCCCGAAAAGCCTGCGGCGGCAGCCAGTGCATCGTCTGTGCCAGCGCCAGGATGCCCACAATGAGCACTATCAGGAAAATCAGTCCCATCACCATCAACAGGCCGGCCAGCAGCATGGTGGATACCTGCGATACCGCTTCCACGCTGGCGCCGGTGGAGGTCGCTAAAAAGACCAGGCTGGCCAACACCACGCCTGCCAGCGCCACCGGCAGTACAATCTGCAGCCAGGTTTCGCGGGCGTGCTGGCGCTGGGCGCGCCGGTTGCGCGGCATCTGCCCCTGCGGGGCGTGTTCTTCGTACATATACAGATTTTAACCGATGCAGGCCCTTAAACCAAAAGAGGCCGGTTTCCCGACCTCTCCTGATTGGTTTGTATTTAGCTGGCCTTGACTTCGATGCGCTTGGTCTTGGCGCTCTCGGCCTTGGCGACCCGCAGGGTAAGCACGCCGTTGGCCACCTGGGCCTCGGCCTTGCTGGCATCCAGCTCAGCCGCAAAGTGCAGCGTGCGCTGGAAGTGGCCGCTGGGCAGCTCGCTTTGGCGTACCTGCTCATCTTCGGCAGTCTCCAGGGCGAATTCACCGCCGATGGTCAGCGTGTTGCCTTCCACGGTGATGTCCAGCTCCTCGGCATTCACGCCGGGCACGTAGGCGCGGATGATGTATTCTTCATCGATCGCGTTCACGTTCATCGGCAGGTAAACGCCTTCGGACATATAGCGGCGCATGCGGCGGCGCTGGCGGGGGTGCATGTAAACCATTCTCATTATGTGTACCTCCATAGGACGATAAGTACAGGTTGTGCAACGCGTTAAAAATACAATCCCCGCGTAAGATGAAAATCTGCGCTATATAGACGCTGCATTAACGCTGGGTGGCAGACTGCCAATCCCCATCCAAGTTATAATTCCACTTAGAGTTTGCGCAGCAAACTCCGCAAGGCAGCTTTCCATCGTCGTTTGCGGAGCGAACTCTTAAGATACAACGATTTGTAATCGGGGTGTGGCGCAGTCTGGCAGCGCACCGCGTTTGGGACGCGGGGGTCGGCGGTTCAAATCCGCCCACCCCGACCATGGCACTATTCAAGAAAAAAGCTGATGGGGTGGTGGATGCCGCCCACCTGACCGCCGACGGGCAGTTAGCCTGGGTGCGCGCCTACGAGCGCCGCGGTCCTACCTGGTCTGATCTGGTCTTGCTCGATCGGCCTGCTTTGGTCGAGCGCCTCAAAGCCGGAAAGCGCTTCTATGTCGGAGACCGCGTCGAATTCCGCGCCAGCGAATTTGATTTGGGCGCGCCGATTCGCCTGGTTGAACGCGGACGCCGCCGTCAGCCAGTGATCGTGGTTGGCCAGGGCAAGGCTGAGCAGGATCGTTTGGAAGGCTTACCCATCGTCTGAGTTTTAAGTTGACTCCATTGGATCGTCTGTTATACTGAGGCTAGGTACGCAATTATGCGAATACACGTTCCAGGAGATTCAATTCAGTAGCACACCCAAAAGCACGCCTTGCCGCGTGCTTTTTTGTTTAACCACAACAGGAGAGTTACGATGGACAACGGGATGATCCGCAAATACGAAAAAGCCAAGATGTATGCTGAGCAGCGCGAACGCATGCAGGTGCGCGGCCTCACGGTCGAATTCGACGGGGCCAACAATCCGCACACGGTTGAGTACAAAGACGGCGCCTGGTCCTGTGATTGCGAATTCTTCGTTGGCCGCGACCGCTGCAGCCACACCATGGCCCTCGAAATTGTGCTGGACCAAATGCTGGTCTCCGCCGCCGAGGTAGCCTGAACGAACGCTTCTCAATCTAAAAGCCCTGCCAGCGCAGGGCTTTTTTGTTATTCACTGGTCATTCCGCGGCGGAAAACAAGCCCACACCAGGACGCCAAAAAGATAGCCGAGTATTCCCTAAAGAGTTGTCGTCGGAATACTCATTGACCCTAACAGTGTGGCAGCCTTTATACTTAGCGCATCGTCTCATAAATCACGGAGCGCCATGAATACCAACGCCTTCACCCAAGAAGAAGCCAATCAGTTCATTATCGAATGCCACAGTGATTTGGAGGCGGTGCGAACCAAGCTGGTGGATGAACCTGGGCTGGCTACTGCCTTCAACCCCGAACTCAACGAATCTGCATTAGGCGCCGCCGGCCATATGGGCCGTCCCGATATCGCCAACTTGCTGCTGGACCACGGCGCCGCGATGGAACTAGCCACCGCCGCCATGCTAGGCGACCGAGATTACGTTCGCGCCGCCCTGGAAGCGGATCCCGCGCTGGCTGCGTCCGGGGGCGCGCACAATATCCCGGTGGCCTTCCACGCCGCGATGAGCGGCGATACCGAGATTATGCAAATGCTCTGGGATGCCGGCGCCGAAGGCCCGGTGCGCGGCGCGCTGTTTTTCGCGGTCTGGAAGGATCAGTTGGCCGTGGCCCGCTGGCTGCTGGAACGCGGGGCCTCGGTGGAGGGCAAAGACCCGCGGGGGCGCAGCATGCTTGAAGTCGCCCAGGCTAACGGCAAAGCTGAAATGGTCGCCCTGCTCAAGGAAAACGGTGCAGGTTAAGCTTTAACCACAAAGGACACAGAGACTACAAAAAATCTTTCTTCGTGCCCTTTGTGTCCTCTGTGGTGAGATTTTTTACCCAAACGGCTTCATCAAATCCACCCGTTCCCCTACGGCCGAGACTTCCAAAATCCGCTCCAGCCGCCTCAGCTTCGTTTTATCCTGCTTAGCGCTCATCACCCAATGCAGCATAATACGCTGGTAGCCGGGCGGCTGCGCCTGGAAGAAAGCCCAGGCTTCTGGCTGTGCTTCAGCATGCCCTAACAATTCTGGGCTCAGTTCGAGCGCTTGCGCTTGTTCAAACGAGGCGCGGGCCGAATTCTCTTCCGTGCGCGCCTCATACGCCTTCAGGCCCGCCGGCTGCATGCGGCCTTCCGCAATCAGCCGCTCCACGCTGTCAATATTCTTCTGGCTCCAGTGGCTGCCTGGCCGCCGCGGCGTGAAGCGGATGGTGTAAGCCTCCTCATCAATCCGTTTGCGCACCCCATCAATCCAGCCAAAACACAGCGCCTCCTCCACCGATTGCGCCCAGGTGATGCTGGGTTTGCCAGTAGCTACTTTATAGAAGCCGACCAGGAATGCATCGTCCTGCTGGTGGTGCTGCTCCAGCCAGGCGCGTAAATCTGCGGGGCCTCCGAAAAAGCTCGGCGCCTCAGTCATGCGCCCAGTTTGTTCGCGATTTTTAACACGGTTTTCCAGGTGCGCGTGGTGATCTCTGCGCCAAAAAAATCCTCCAGCACCGCCATCGCATCCAGCGTGCCGCTGCCCTGGCTGCGATCCAGCGCGCTGATCACATAGCCCGGCTGCAACTGCAGGATGCGGTAATCGCCCTCAACCGAGGTGTAAGGCAATTCCAGTTCAGTTTGCGGTGGGCTGCCCAGGAAGGTGACGTATTGGTTGAAATCATCCGGTATGTCGGCGAAGGGCTCTGCTGCCACCAACGTGGCAATTGCCTCCCCGGAGCGGATACAGGTCGGCACTTCCCAGCCGTATTGGTCTCGAAAGCCCGTCTCAATGCTGGCCTGCACTTTCTCCGCGTTGCCTTCAGCGCTCTCAAAGATGACATTGCCGCTGGCCAGAACGGTCTCGACCTGGCTAAAGCCCCACGCTTGAAAATCCTTGCTCAGCTGGTCCATCTTAATCCGCCGCTTGCCCAGGTTAATCCCCCGCAGTAGTGCGACAAACTTCATGGATTAGCCTTTCATCGCAATCCAGGCCGCCACAATCGCTTCCAGTTCGCCTTTGCGGTCTTCCACTTCATCCAGGTCTGCAAATTTCATCGTGCGCGCCTTGTCGCCATCGCCTTCCAAATGCGGGAAATCGCCTGGGATCTCGGCGCCGGTGTGGAACATCAGGCTGGCGTGTGCTTTGGCCTTGGGAAAGAAGCTGGCCAGGTTGCCCTTGTACATAAAGGTCGGCGCCTGCCACTTGATGGTCTCCTCCATGCGCTCGTCTGCGGCCATGATGATCTCGCGGATGCGCTGCACCAAGGCTTTCTGCGGGTTGTCGTAAGCCGCCATCCAGGTATCCACGTCTTGTGTGCTCATTTGGGACTCCTTGTCATCAAGGTTTGAAGCAGGGCTTCATAACGGCGGTCCGGGATCACCCACATCAAGGCCACCAATACGTAAAGGGCATAGGCCGCCGCCACCCAGCCTAGCAGTGAAGCGCCAATCGCCGCCAGGTACAGCGCGGTCGAGGCGTGTTCCTTGGTGGCGCTGGCCGTCATTGAATTCAGACGCGAATCAGGCTCGTGGATCGGTTTCAGCGAGCGGGTCAGCAGGTAGTAGGCCAGCCCAGCCATAAACAGATTGATGCCGTAGACGGCGCTGGTGAGCGCTGTGCCTGGGTTCTGGCTCAGCCAGGCGGTACTAAAAGGCACCAGCGACAGCCAGAACAGCAGGTGAATGTTAGCCCACATCGCCCTGCCGTTAATGCGGTCGCAGGCGTGAAGCAGATGGTGGTGATTATTCCAATAGATACTTAGATAAATGAAACTGAGCACGTAGGCCAGAAAGGTCGGCAATACCTCGGCCAGCGCCGCCAGACTGGCCTCCTCGGGCACATGCAGCTCCAGCACCATGATCGTGATTATGATTGCAATTACCGCATCGCTGTAGGCTTCCAGCCGGGTAGCTTTCACCCGCTCACCTCGTGGCTCACCGACCAGCCGTTGCCAAAGGGGTCCGTAAATGTGCCGCGCCGGTCCGGGTCGCCCTCTCGTTCGCTGGGCGCCTGCACCTCGGTCGCACCCGCCGCCAGCGCCTTGGCATAGGCCGCATTGGCATCCGGTACATAGAGATGCAGCACCGCTTTGCCTGCCGGCCAGTTGGGGCTGGCCTGGCTAAACATGATGACCGAATCGCCGATGCGCACTTCGCCGTGCATAATCCGGCCGTCATCAGCTTCATAGATCCGCAGCACCTCGCCGTCGAAGGCATCCACCAGGAATTGCTTCAAGGCCTGCGCATCATCGGCGCTCAGGTAGGGCGAAAGATCGTTATAGCCTTGGGGTTTGTAGGCCATCCTTAGCTCCTTGTATATGGGTATCTGGGTGGAAGAAAAAATGGCGGAGAGGGTGGGATTCGAACCCACGGTGGCCCATAAGACCACAACGGTTTTCGAGACCGCCCCATTCGTCCACTCTGGCACCTCTCCGAAGCTGCAATTATAACTGGCCCACCAGCCAGAACCAACCACATTTCCGCGCGTAGACACCGCCGCCGCCTCAAAAAGCGCAACTACCCGGTAACTATCCACTATCTTTGAGTATTCGCATCTACACTGGCTTGTAAGGCAGCCGTTTCAACCAATTGGCTACTTAATATCTTGCAATACAGGAGTTCGCCTTATGAAGACTTTCAAGCAAACCTTGTTCAACTTGTTTTCTATCAGTGTAATTTTGGCCATAGTGGCTTCGGCTGCCGTGGTGCAGCCGGCCTTCGCCGATTGTGGTGATTCGGGTGCGGATGCCTCTGCTGCCGGGGAGGCTGGTTCCGATGGCAGCCCCGGTTGTGACGCCACCAATCCTGGTGAAAACGGCGGCAATGGTGGCGACGGAGGCAACGGCGCTACCGGCGCGAATGGCTCCAACGGCACCTATTTGGGTGTTGGCACTGGTGGCCCGATTACTGGTGACCGCGATTGGACCGGCAACGACGGCGGCCCGGGCAATGCGGGCGGTAACGGCGGCAATGGCGGTGCGGGTGCGAATGGCGCGGCCGGCCAGGATAGCACCGCCGCCCCCAGTAATGCCGGAAACGGTGGGGATGGTGGTCATGGTGGCAATGGCGGCGATGGCGGCAATGGCGGCAACGGGGGTAATGGCGGCGAAATCTCTGTGACTATCACGTACCGCATTGATGGCTCGATCAATATCACCAGTGGCCAGGGTGGCAATGGCGGCGAGGGCGGCGAGGGTGGTCTGCCCGGCAATGGGGGTCATGGTGGCGCGGGCGGCAGCGGCGCAGCTTTTGGTGATGGTGGCAATGGCGGCGACGGTGGCAATGGCTATGAAGCCGGCGATGGCGGTGATGGCGGCCCCAGCAGCGGCGGCATTGGCGGTGATGGCGGAAACGGGGGTTCGGGATACTACGGTGGCGATGGTGGCGATGGCGGCCTGGGAGACGACGATGATGGTGATGGGGGCAACGGTGGTGATGGATTCGACGCGACTGGCATAGGGGGCTCTGGCGATACTGCTGGCGCGAATGGCAGCTTGCTGGATACCGAACCGAACTTCCCCGCCGCTGGCGAAGCCGGCGAGGAAGGCGACTCCGGCGCGGACGGCGATATCACGCTGACCCTGCGCGCGGAGGTCACAGGCGATATCAACCTGAATGCGCATAGCGGCAACGTCCAGGCTACGGTTCACGATGGCGGCATGGTCGGCGGCGCGATAACGGTTAACGATGAAGCCAACAGTACCCTGACCTTCAATATCACCCCCAACAGCCAGGCGGACTACGAGGCTGCAGTGGCAGCTCTCATTCCCGCCAATGCCGACAGTGGCACGCTGACCATCAATGGCATCACCTTCACCTGGGTCGGCTTTGACAACCTGGTCAACCAACTCATCTGGGTGGTGCAGCAGGCCCAAACCGGAACGGCCGAGCAGGAGTCGCCGCCCGCCCTCAACAATAGCAACTCTGATGCGCCGGTCTGGATTTACAACTTCAACAACAAGGTCATGCTCCACGACCCCAGCACTGGCAACTTCCTCTTCAGCTATGACCTGACCCAGTTGCCGGCCGTGGGCAGCGAGGCTATCTGGCTGGCGACCTACTACGTCACCCGCGATGGCGTGCAGGTTTTCGCCAATCTGTATCTGCTGCCCAACGGAAACCTGCAGCTACAGGTCGGCGGCGCCAACATGTACACCTTCACCTGGGCTCCGCTCATCGACTCGGGCGAAAAAGCTCCACGAGATAGCAATAACAAAAGGCGGCTCATTGAGCCGCCTTTTGTTTTATCTTGTCATTCTGAGGCGGAAACAAAAGTACTCACCAGGACGCCGAACTAAAAAGCCGAGGAATCCATGTAAACAGGTCTTCGGAATAACCCTGGCTC
Organism: Anaerolineaceae bacterium; assembly: GCA_900299355.1. Taxonomy (GTDB): domain Bacteria; phylum Chloroflexota; class Anaerolineae; order Anaerolineales; family UBA11579; genus OMJR01. The sequence continues at coordinate 4,027 of OMJR01000072.1, read as the reverse complement.
CCAAAACTCCTAGTCTCAGGTTAAACAAATGAGGGATTCCTCGCTGCACTCGGAATGACAAAGCTTCAATCTATAATTCCGCGACGGTGCCCCAGGCCGGGAAATGCACCCCATCCATGCCCTGCGCCCCCAGCCGCTCGCGCAGCCCGTCGGCCCCGCGCTCCTCGCCGTGCACCAGGAAGACGTCCTTCACACGCCCCTTGACGCCCAGCGCGTACTCCGCCAGCAGGTTGGCCCCAGCGTGCGCCGAGAAGCCTTCCACGCTGGCTACCCGGATTTTACGTTCGTAGACTTCACCAAAAATCTTGATTTGCGGCTGCTGTTCCACCAGACGGCGGCCCAGCGTATGCGGCGCCATCCAACTCACTATCAGCACCACGCTATTCGGGTCGTCAACGTTGTGCTCCAGGTGGTGCAGCACACGCCCCACCTCCACCATGCCCGAGGCCGAGATAATAATCATCGGGTCATCGCGCTCGTTCAGGGCTTTCGATTCTTCCACCGAGCGGATATAGGTGAGCATATCGAAGCCCAGCGCGGCGCGGTGCTTATCGGAAGCAATCATCGCGCGTGCCTGCTCGTCAAAGCATTCGGCGTGCTCCCGGAAAATGTCGGTCACGTTCACCGCCAGCGGGCTGTCCACGAAGACCGGCGCCTTGGGCACCTCGCCCTTATCCATCATCTGGTGCAGGCTGTAGACCAGCTCCTGCGTGCGGCCCACCGCGAAGGCCGGGATAATCACCTTGCCGCCGCGCTGTAATGTGTCGTTCACTTCGCGCCGCAAGTTCTCGTAGGCCACCTCGGGGTGGGGATGCGGCCGGTCGCCGTAGGTGCACTCCATCAGCAGGTAATCGGCATCCTGCGGGAAGACCGGGTCGCGAATCAGCGGCAAATCCGGCCGCCCGATATCGCCGGAGAACCAGAAGCGCTTCTGTTCGGCGCCGTCGTCAATGTCGAGCACAATCGCGGTCGAACCCAGGATATGTCCCGCTTCCACGAAGGTCGCCTGCACGCCGGGGATGGGCTCGAAGGGCGCGTCGTAATGCTGCTCCACGAATTGCGCAGCTGTTTGGCGCGCGTCCTCGGAGGTGTAGACCGGCTCAATCGGCTCCTGCCCGCGCTTGGCGCGCCGCCGGTTGATATGGCGCACGTTCTCTTCCTGGATGTGGCCCGAATCCTCCAGCATGATCCGCGATAAGTGCGCGCTGGCTTTTTGAGCATGGATGGGCCCGGCATAGCCGCTCTTCACCAGATTGGGCAGATTGCCGCTGTGGTCGATGTGCGCGTGTGACAGAAGCACCGCGTCTAGTTCATCAATCGGGAAGGCAAACTCCTGGTTGCGGCGGCGGCTCTCTTCGCGGCGGCCCTGGTACAGCCCACAATCCAACATCAGTTTGTGGCCGTTGATTTCCAGCAGATGCTGCGAGCCGGTCACCGTTTGGGCCGCGCCCAGAAAACGTAATTTCATCAGGCCTCGTTGGCTTTCTTGAGCGTGTCTAGAATCTGGTCCCCGTAGGTTTGCAGCCGCCAGGGCAGCACGCCTAACTCGGCTTCCAATTCGCGCGGGTTGCGCGGATTGCGTTTGGCGATGCTTTCCATCAGGTCGCGCGGCAGCACAACATCCGACTCCACCTCCAGCGCCTTGGCGGCGTTTTTGCGCCATTCGCGCAAGGCGTCCACCCGCTCCACGTACTCCTCATCGTAGGGTGCTCGCTTGGGGCGCCGCGGCGCTTCGGCTCCGCGCCCCGCCCGCACGGCGGCCAGCAGCCTCTTACCATGCCGCCGCACCTGCCCCTCGGACATGCCCGGCTGCTCGCCCAATTCCTGGTTATTGGTCGGTCGCGCCTCGGCAATGGCCACCAGCGTCTTGTCCCCCAGGATTTTGAATAGCGGCACATCCGCTCGTGCGGCCTGCTCGGCGCGGTACTCCACCAGCTTTTGCAGCACGGCCAGCACCTCCGGCTGTAGCTTGTAGGCGCCTTTCACGCGCCACACATCGCGCGCGTCAAAATCGGGCGGCTCCAGCACATTGTCGGCCAGCCGGCGGAAATCCTCTTCGGCAATCATCCAGCGCTGGCGCTCCATCAGTTCATTTTTCAGTTTGTTGCGCAGTTCAATCAGGTAATGGGTGTCCAGCCGCGCGTAATCCAGCATATCCGCCGTCAGCGGGCGCTTGCCCCAATTGGCGCGCTGGTGCTTTTTGGCCAGCTTCACCCCGAACTCGGCTTCCAGCATGTTGCCCAGGCCCACCTTTTCGCGGCCCAGGATGCGCGCCGCCACCATCGTATCGAACAGGTTGGCGAAGCGGAAATCGTAATCGCGCGCCAGCACCATCAGGTCATATTCGGCGGCGTGAAAAATTTTCTCGATATCGGGGTTTTGGAACAGCGGCCCCAGCGGGCGGATATCGGGCACCGCCAGGGGGTCCACCAGGATGTCCTCGCCGTTGGCCGTGAACTGCACCAGGCAGACCTGTTCCTGGAAGGCGTGCAGGCTGTTCGATTCGGTGTCCACCGCCACCAAACCCTGCTTGTTGAGGTCGCCGGCCAGCTGGCGCAGGGCCTCCGGGTCGGTGACCAGGGTCCAAGGGGTATCGGCAGACATGGCGGCTATTATAGTCCGCCAACTCACCACAGAGCGCGCAAAGCACACAAAGAATAAGATGCTTTCCTTTGTGCCCTCTGTGTCCTCTGTGGTGAATCGCAGTCATTGCTATACTGCTGCCATGTCTGACACGCTCATCCTGGAAGGCCACCTCTCGGTACTGGCCGGCCTGGAGAACCCCCAGCGGCCGATTGAGGCCGTCTATCTACAGCAAGGTAAGCGCATTCGCGCCGCCGGCGCGCTCAAGCGCGCTGCCGGCGCCCGCGAGGTGCCCGTCCAGGAAGCGCCCGCCGCCGAGATAGACGCTTTGGCCGCCGGCCGCTCCCACGGCGGAGTGCTGGCCCTGGCCGGTTCCCGCCAATACCTATCCCTTGATAAGCTTGTTTCTGCTCATCAAGCGCCATTCGTCGCCATGCTGGATGGCGTCGAGGACCCTTTCAACTTCGGCCAGGCCATCCGCGCCCTGTACGCCGCCGGCGCCAGCGGCTTGGTGCTGCCACCCCGCGATTGGGAGAACGCTCTCAACGTGGTCGCCCGCGCCTCGGCCGGCGCCAGCGAGCGCATCCCCACCGCCCGCGCGGCCGACAGCCTGGAAGCGGTGCGATTCTTTGGAGAGCATGGCTACCGGGCCGCCGCCGCCGACAAGTCCGCTGGCAGTTTGTCCATCTACGAAGCCGACCTGAGCGGCCCGCTCTTCCTGCTTATCGGCGGTGAGCGCCGCGGCCTGCCCGCCACCACGCTCAAGGCCTGCGACGTGCTGCTGCGCATCCCCTACGCGCGCCCCTTCGAGCCATCCCTCGACGTCACCTCCTCCACCGCCGCCATCGCGTTCGAGGTCATGCGTCAAAGGGAAAACTAAACGCCTTGGAAGGCCAAATTCATACCGGATTCGGCATGTTTTGATATAGACTAAGGGCGGGTAATCAATGAGTAGGACGCGACGTACCTTTATTTTCACTTTGGTGGGCATTTTGGTTATTGTCATAGCCAATTTTGTTGCGATTCAATTCCTCACCTCCTTAACCCGAGGCCGCGTAATCAACATTATTTCTACGGTGCGCAACAGCACCCAGGAAAGCATAGTCCTTTGGATGGAAAATGCCCGGCGCGAAGCGAGTAGCTGGGCCGAATCACCGGTGGTCATCTCGGGCGCTCAGCAATTGGCCGGCCTACCTCAATCGCAATTAGCCAATGCACCAGCCCAAAGCGCGTTAGCGTCGACCTTTAGCCCCCTAAAAATGCAAGACGAAACGGTTGAGTACTATTTACTTGATTTGGATAACACCATCTTGTTTTCCTCGCACGATCAGGTAATTGGGTGTGGCCTGCCCCCACAATTTGGTCCAGTTCTTATGTTAGTCCAACTTGCTGAATCTGTGAAGGTTGGACGACCACAGCGACAGGCGCAGGTGGCCGGTAGCCC
>OMJR01000071.1 GCA_900299355.1 Anaerolineaceae bacterium | reverse complement strand
TATTCCAGGCGCCGAAAGGCGGTGGTGTGGATTACCCGGTCGCGGTCGCGTTGAAAGCTGGTGCGGTAATCGGGTTCGCGGTCGGGGTAGGCGCGGCCCTTGCTGTCGCGGCTGCGCATGCCGTAAGGCGCGAGCGAATGGTTTTCAAGTTCTTCAAGTTTTTCACGTGTGTAAATCATGGTCTTCTTTCTACTTTAAGGCTTAACAGTCTAATTCAGCCAAAAGTGAGTGTCAAATCGCTAATCGGCGACCAATTGGGTGCCAAGCGCCTCACCCGCCAGGACGCGTTGGAGATTGCCAGGTTCCAGGCCGGAGAAAATGTGGATATCGAGCGTTGATTGCTGATCGAGTAAATCCAGCATCGCAGCCACTTTGCCGGCCATGCCGCCGGTGACATCCGCCCCCGCAGCGCCGCCAAGTGCGCTGCCGATTTGGGCCGCCGCCGCGCGCCCCAGCTTGGGCAGCAAGGAGTGCCGCTCAGGATAATCAGCGTAAATGCCCGCTTCATCGCCGGCCAGCAGAATGCGTTGGGGGCGCAGGAACTGCGCTAAATGAATGAACAGATCTTCGGTGGAGAGAATAGTGCCCCCGCGCTGGCGGTCAAAGGCTACATCGCCGTAAACGACAGGCAGCAAGCCCGCCTCCAGCGCAGTTTTGATGCCATCCAGTGGCCATTGTTCGATCTGGCCGTCCAGGTTCAGAGCACTCGCCGATGGCGGGAAGCTGATTGCGGGCAGCCCGGCCGCAGCCAGCGCATCCATGACGATACGGTTGAAGGCCGCAGCCTGCCGCCACACCTCAACGAAACCCTGCCAGCCCGTGGCATCCCGCACGCCGGCTCGCGTATTGTGCTCCTTTGCCGGGCGGTGCGCGAAGGACCCCGAGCCGTGGCCCAACAGGATGCGCAGCGCGGGATCGGCCTCTTGGGCGGCGGCAATCTCGGCCACCAGGCGCGCTAGCACCTCTGGCCGCAAGGTTGCCTCGGACGCATTCTTGTCGGTGATCAACGAGCCGCCCAGTTTGACGAATTGCAGATTGGTGATTTCTGATTGCTGATTTGTCATCGCACAGTAAAAACTATCGTATTCGTTGCTCCGGCTGACTGAAGGGCTAACGCGACGGTATCTGCATCAGGCTCCTCTACCAAGGCAATCATGTTGCCGCCGCGCCCGCCGCCGGAGAGCTTGGCGCCCAGCGCGCCGCTTGCCCGGGCGGCCGCCACCAGCACATCCAATTCCGGCGAGGAAACGCCCATCGCCTGCAGATGCCCGTGATTGGCATCCAACAGCGGACCCAACGCGCCGGTGGCGCCACTCTCAATGGCAGCGCGCGCTTGCTGTACCACTTCGCCGACTGCCGCGAAGAGCGAGTCGTAGGTTTTGGGGTCAGCCTGCCAGTCTGTGCGTAGATCGCCGACTGCTTCGCGGGTCGGGCTGCTGATCCCGGTGTCACCAATCACCAGACTAAAGGGCGCCCCTACGCGGAGTGTATCCAACTGGCGATTTTTGATGAAATATACTGGCTTTCCGTAAGTAACCACGATGTTATCAATCCCCGAAGGCGTGCCGTGATGCAGCTTTTCTACTTCGTAAGCTATGTCGGACACCGCTTTGTCGGCCAGCGAACGACCCAGAAAGCCAGCGACGGCGCGGATAATGGCCACCGATACGGCCGCTCCGGAGCCCAGGCCAGCCGCCACCGGAATTGTGGAAGAAATCCTGAGTTTGAAAGCTGGGGGTTGCTCCACGCTCAGGGCAGCAAAGGCGCCCGCTAGCGCCACGGCGATGGGGTCGTCGGCGCTCAATTCGTCCAGGTTGGCGTCGAGGCCGATGGCGGGCGCCTCAATTTGGATGGCGGCGGGCGAAGCGGCAATCAAGGGCGTAATGATCGCTTTGGCGCTGACCTGGTTGACCGGCACGGCAATCGCCGGCTGGCCGTAAACGACGGCGTGTTCGCCGAAGAGGATCACCTTGCCCGGGGCGCTGGCACTGGTGGCAGGCATATTACATCAAATAGAAAATCAGCAGGATCGTGGCCGCCCACAGCACCAGCGTGGCCTGGATGGGGCGGTCGCTGAACAAAATATCTTCCGGGGCTTCGCCGGTTTGGCTTACCTGCACCAAATACAGATATCGAAAACCGCCGTAGATCACGAAAGGGATCGTCAGCATCATGGCGTGATTGCCGGGCAGATTTTCGGCTGAAAAGGTGTAGAGGCTGTAGGTCAGGATCATCAAGGTGAGTACGATTAGCAGCAGCTGGTCGAGGTAGGCGCTGGTGTACAACGCCAGGACCGGGCGGCTGCCACCGCCCGCCTTCTGGGCCAGCATTTCGGCGCGGCGTTTGCCGATGCCTAGGAAGAGCGCCAGGAAGGTGGTGAACAAATACAGCCAGGGAGAGAAGATATTGACCTCAATTAGCAATACGCCGGCAGCTACGCGCAGCACATAGAAGGAGGCCAACCCGATTACGTCAATGATCGGGATGTGTTTCAACCAGAAAGAATAGGTTAGGTTGAGGGCCAGGTAGACGGCGCACACGATCGCAAATCCCGTGGATAGCTGGCTGCCCCATATAAAGGCCTGCAGCACGAAGACGGCCACCGCGGTAGAGGCCAGCCACAGCGGCAGTTCGCCGGCCGCGATCGGGCGCAAGCGCTTGCGGGGATGCTGACGGTCAGCCTCCACATCGATCAAGTCGTTGAGGATATAGATCGCGCTAGCCAGCAGGCTAAAGGAGATAAAGCCCTGAATCGTGACCCATAAAGAGGGTAGGTTGGTCAGTTGGCGGTCAAAGACCAGGGCCACAAAGATTAGGGCATTTTTGGCCCACTGTTGGGGGCGCATGCTTTTAATCAAGGCGCGCAGCATGGGCAGATAATAGCATCCTTTGCAGGGGGCAACAACGCGCCTGAGGCCGATGATAGAATCCTTGCATGAGCAAGGTACGGGCGGACGAATTGTTGGTAGCTCGCGGCCTGGTCCCCAGCCGCAGCCAGGCCCAGCGCCTGGTGATGGCCGGGCAGGTGCGCGCCGACGGCCAAATTGTGCCCAAGCCGTCCACCCCTCTGGATGAAAGCAGTCAATTGGCGGTCAGCCAGGGGGCGCGCTTCGTTTCCCGTGGGGGCGAGAAGCTGCTGCACGCCCTGGAGAATTTGCCCATAGATGTAAGCGGAAACACCTGCGCCGACGTCGGCGCCTCCACCGGGGGTTTTACGGATTGCTTGCTACAACATGGCGCGGCCAGGGTCTACGCCATTGATGTGGGGCGCGGGCAACTGGATTGGTCGCTGCGACAGGACGAGCGCGTGGTGGTGATGGAGCGCCAAAATGCGCGCCACGTCGAAACGCTGCCGGAGCCGATTGACCTGGTCACGATTGACGCGTCCTTCATTTCCCTCAAATTGCTGCTGCCGGTGGTGAAGGGCTGGTTGGTGCCGGCGGGCCAGGTGCTTGCCCTCGTCAAACCTCAGTTCGAGGCGGGCAAGGCCGAGGCCGACCGCGGCAAAGGCGTCATAAGTGACCCGGCGGTGCACCAGCGCGTGCTCAGCGAAGTGTTGCCTTTCGCCGATGCGCAGGGTTACCTGGTGCGCGGCTTACTGCGCTCACCGATTCTGGGGCCTAAGGGCAATGTTGAATTCTTACTGTGGATGGAGTTGGGGGCAGAACCAAGCCCGGATATTCCCGATTTGATTGACGCGGTGCTGAAGGACTGAGCGCGTCTTTTTTCTACTTAGCTGTAAGCGGCATCACCTGGTTGCCGCCTCGTTTTTTGGCTAAATACATCGCCTGGTCGGTGGCATCCAGCAAATCCTCGTAGGTTTCTCCGTTGTGGGGAAAGCCAGCCACCCCGGCCGAAACAGTGCTGCCCATTTCTTTTCCCTCAAACTCAAGGATGCGTTTTTCGAACAGACTGTGGATGTATTCAATTCGGGCGAATGCAACCAGCGTGTCTGCACCCGGTAAAACAACTACAAATTCCTCGCCACCATAGCGGCAAACGATATCACTGGCTCGGGTATTTTGCATCAGCAATCCAGATAATGCCTGGAGCATCAGATCGCCGCCGGCATGACCGTAGGTGTCATTGAACGTTTTAAAATTGTCTACATCCAGCATGGCTACACTCAACTGTTCACCTTCGCGTTGTACCTTGGCTAACTCGCGGATCAAAGTCTCTTCGAGATAGCGTCGGTTAAATAGCCCCGTGAGCGAATCGCGGATTGCCTGCTCTAGTAATTTAGCCTGCAGATCTTCCACTTGCTTGATTTGTTTTTGGAGACGTTTATTGGTGCGCTCCAATTGCTGCTGAACGCGGACCTGTTCGCTAATGTCGCGCATGATGATCAGGCGGCCTTTGAGCAGCCCAGTGCTGGAGTGCAATGAACTGATGCGTAGATCCAGCGTGCGTTTGTCTTCGCCGGGCAAGGTGATTTGCTGGCTGGCTTCAACTTTGCCTTCAAATTTCGCACGAATATCCGGCCAGGGATCCAGTAGGTCGATTGCCGGAACCCCAATCGGCGGTTTGCCTAGAACGGATAGCATGATTTCCGCAGCCGGGTTGATATCGACTACCCGGTTTTGGGCGTCCAGCACCAGCACGCCGTCACTCATTTCTTCCACCAGGGTATAGCGTGCCACCGGGACGACATCCAGGAGGCCCAGCCGGAACAAAGCGAAAGCAAAGAAGGCGCCGGTAATGGTGAAAGCGATGGGAGTCAGGTCCAGTTCGGGGATGGGATTGAATTACAGCACGCTGGCGACATTTGTAGCCAAAGGCACCAGCGCACCGACCAGGATGGCACTTAGCTGCTGGCGGTAGAGACCCCGCGATTGGATGTAAGCCAGCAAGAGCAGGAAGAGGGCAAAAGCAATCATCCCGTATGAATAAATCACATTGCCCCAGAAAATAATTCCGCCATCAAAAATATTACTTACGGCAGGGTCGCGCACTACATCGCCAAAGAACAGGTGGTGATAGTGGTCGGTCCACAAGGCCAATACGGTGATGACCTGGGGCAGGACCAGCCAGGCGATGCGGCGTTTTGTAAGCCACTTTTCTCGATTGGTGAATTCAAGCGAAAACGCTAATAGGGCAATCGGAACACTAACAACGCCAAGGTAGGTGCCATCCACCCAAAAAAACGTGCTGGGCGCTGGCACCCGCAGCTAATGCAGCGCGTAAATTACCGACCATACGGTCAGCGCACCCATGAGGGCCGCCAGGGGGCCGCTGCCGGGCGATTCGTGGCGCTGCATAGCCGTGCGGCCGATGGCAATGGAAAATCCTGCCGCAACCAATAAGGTCGCCGCGTAGCCCCATTCAACCGGCATGTGAGGAGTCACTTCGAGCGAGCATGAAGGCTAATCATAGCATTTTAGCCCCCTCCGCTTGCCGCATTTAGACCTCAGTTTTTGGCGCACGGGGGCGCTATGCAAAGGATTTCACAAAGGGTTTGGTCGGTTATACTTCGTGCGCAATGGCTCAGGACCACATTCGTAACTTTTGCATCATTGCCCATATCGACCACGGCAAATCCACGCTGGCCGACCGCCTGCTGCAGCTGACCGAGACCATCTCGGACCGCGAGATGACCGCCCAGGTGTTGGACAGCATGGATTTGGAGCGCGAAAAGGGTGTGACCATCAAGGCCTCCGCGGTGCGTATGTTGTACAAGGCGGCCGACGGACAGCGCTACCAGTTCAACCTGATTGATACGCCTGGGCATGTCGACTTCGGCTACGAGGTTAGCCGCGCGCTGGAAGCCTGCGAAGGCGCCGTGCTGGTGGTGGACGCCAGCCAGGGGATCCAGGCCCAGACACTGGCCAACCTCTATTTAGCGCTGGAAGCCGACCTCGAAATCATTCCGGTCATCAACAAGATTGATATGGCCGCCGCCCGCCCGGACGCAGTTGCCAAAGAAATCAGCCAGCTTATCGGCACGCCCGAAGAAGAAATCCTGCGCATCTCGGCCAAATCCGGCAGCAACGTGGAAAGCGTGCTGGAAGCGGTAGTGCAACGCGTGCCGCCGCCCAAGGGCGACGCCAAAGCGCCACTGCGAGCCCTTATCTTTGACTCGCATTACGACGCCTACAAGGGCGTGGTCGCCTATGTGCGCGTGATGGATGGCCGCATTGAAGGCGATGCCTCGCTGCGCTTGATGGCCAGCGGCACCGAGTTCCGCCCCATCGAGGTGGGCGTGTTCTCCCCAGCGTTGGTGGCCGGCAAGGCGCTGGAGACCGGCGAAGTGGGCTACATAGCCACCGGCTTGAAATCGGTGGCGCAGAGCCGGGTAGGGGATACGGTCACGCACAAAGGCGCCGCGGCGGCTGAGGCGCTGCCCGGCTACCGCCAGGTGAAACCGATGGTCTTCGCCGGCATCTACCCGGTTGAGGGTGAAGATTATGACGACCTGCGCGACGCGCTTGAGAAACTGCAACTCAACGATGCGTCATTGGTCTACGAACCGGAAGTGTCGCAGGCGCTGAACTATGGCTTCCGCTGTGGTTTCCTGGGTATGTTCCACATGGAAATCATCCAGGAACGCCTGGAGCGCGAATATGACTTGGACATTATTGTCACCGCGCCCTCAGTGGCCTATCAGGTGGTGATGAAAGACGGCGCGGTCACCCAGATTGATTCGCCGGCCGAATTGCCCGAGGAAGGTGATATCGAGGCTATCCGCGAACCCTGGATGGAAATCCAGGTCTTTACGCCCACCGACTATTACGGGCCGGTGATGGAGCTAACCACCCGCCGCCGCGGCGTATACATGAGCGAGGAGTATCCCTCGCCCGACCGCGTACAGCTCAACTTTGAAATTCCGCTGGCGGAACTGATTGTGGATTTCTTCGACCAACTGAAATCGGCCACCCGCGGCTACGCTTCATTGGATTATCAATTCAAGGAATACCGCCCAGAAGATTTGACCAAGCTGGACATCCTGGTCAATGGCGAAGCGGTGGATGCACTGGCCACTATCGTGCACAAGGATGATGCCTATCACAAGGGGCAGGCTTTGATTACCAAGCTCAAAGACCTGATTCCGCGCCAGCTCTTTGTGGTGCCGATTCAAGCGGTGGGCGGCGGCCGCGTGATTTCACGCGCCAATGTGAAAGCGATGCGCAAGGACGTGTTGGCCAAGTGCTACGGCGGCGATGTCAGCCGCAAACGCAAGCTGTTGGAGAAACAGAAAAAGGGCAAGAAGCGCATGAAGATGGTCGGCAGCGTCGAGATACCGCAGGAAGCATTCTTGGCGGTGCTGCGCCTGGGTGACGATGAGCGAAAATAAAGCGGTTCAAAAGCCAGCCGGCAATCCCTGGCTGCGAGCGCTGCCCGGCATCCTGATTAGCCTGGCTGCGATTGCGGTGCTCTATTTCCTGGTCGACTTGGACGAGTTGCGCCATGCCTTTGAATTGGCCGATTACGGCGCGCTGCCCATCGTGCTGGTCCTGTTTTTGGGCAGCCTGGTGACGCGCTCCCTCGCCTGGCGTACCATCCTGGATGAAAAGGTCACCTTTGCCAATGCTTTCCTGGTGCTCAACCAGGGATACCTTTTAAACAACGTATTGCCCTTCCGCCTGGGCGAATTGGGCCGCGCCTTGATTTTGGGCCGTATGAGCGGACTGGGTTTCTGGCGCGTGCTGCCTACTATCGTGGTCGAACGCGTTTTCGATTTGGCTATCGCGGTGGGTATGCTGCTCAGCAGCCTGCCCTTCGTGGTCGGCGCGGATTGGGCGCGCTCAGTGCTGCCGCTGGCGGGTGCCGTGGTGGTCCTGGGTTTCGCTGCCTTGTTCGCGCTGGCGGTGCGACCCAAGTGGGTGCTGGGCATCCTGCAGGCGATTACCCGCCCCTGGCCCAAGCTGGAAGCCTGGGTGGTGGAGAAGGTGCAATCCTTCCTGCTGGGGTTGAGTGCGCTCAAAAGCCCGGGACGCTTCCTGCGCGTGCTGGTCTGGATGCTGCTGGCCTGGGGCTTCAACTTTTCCTGGTACTACCTGCTGCTGCGCACCTTCGTGCCCGAGGCGGCGCCTCTGTGGATGGTCTTCGCTATCGCGGCGACTTCGCTGGGCGTGGCGGTGCCCTCTTCGCCGGCTTACGTCGGCGTCTTGGAAGGCGTGATGGTGGCGGCCCTATCGCTCTTTGGGGTGGCGGAAGCGCTCAGCCTGGCCTTTGCCCTGGTGGCGCATGCGGTCTATTTTGTGGTCACCGGCATCATTGGAATTTACGCCTTCGGAAAGCAGGGCCAATCGCTATCGGGGGTGTATAAACAGCTATTGACCCGTTCCACATCTGAGGCGGAATAAATGGCGGAACACTATTTGGTGATTGGCGGTGCTGGCTTCATTGGCAGCAATTACGTCAATCACTTATTGGCTCAGGACCAGCAAGTCACCATTTACGATAACTTGGCGCGTCGCGGCGCGGACCGCAATCTGGCCTGGCTGCGCGGCGAACATGGCGCTGAATCTCTTCAGCTGGTGGTTGGTGATGTGCGCCAGTACGATTTGCTGGCCGAAACTGTCGAAGCGGCGGATGTGATTGTGCATCTGGCCGGCCAGGTGGCGGTGACCACCTCGGTGCTTAATCCCCGCGAAGATTTCGAAATCAATGCGCTGGGCACCTTCAACGTGCTCGAGGCGGCTCGCGCCGGCGGCCGCCAGCCCTTCATAATTTATTCCTCAACCAATAAGGTCTACGGCGAGATGGCCGAACACGCCCTGGTGGAGGAAGACACCCGTTATCGCTACGCCGATTTACCCTTTGGGGTGCCCGAAAGCCAGCAGCTGGATTTTCACTCGCCTTACGGCTGCTCCAAAGGCGCAGCGGAGCAATACGTGCTGGACTACGCGCGCATCTACGATATCCCCTCGGTGGTCATGCGCCAGAGCTGCATTTATGGCCCGCGCCAATTCGGGGTGGAGGACCAAGGCTGGCTGGCTTGGTTCGTGATTGCCGCCGTGCTGGGCCGCCCAATTACGATTTACGGCGACGGCAAGCAGGTGCGCGATATGCTGCATGTGCGCGATTTGATTGGCGCCTACGACGCGGCCATCGCCCGCCGCGACGAGGTCGCCGGCACCGCCTTCAACGTGGGCGGCGGCCCGGAGCACACCCTCTCCATTTGGGCCGAGTGCGGCCCCTTGCTGGAAGAATTGCTGGGGCGCCCGATTTCGGTGGACCAGGGGCCGGTGCGCCCCGGCGACCAAAAGGTCTACATCAGTGACATCCGCCGC
>OMJR01000070.1 GCA_900299355.1 Anaerolineaceae bacterium | reverse complement strand
TATATCGTCGAAGCCTGCCGCAATTATTTACAGAAGGATCCGCTGGTGGTGGATGCCGGCGTGAAAACCGGCGTGCGTGTGCTCTACGAGGATCCGAAAGCGGTCGGCGCCGACCGCATCGTGGATGCCGCCGCGGTGCAGCAGCTTTACGGCGGGCCGGCTTGCGTGGTCGACTTCGGCACCGGGACCACGTTCGACGCGATCACGGCCGAGGGTGATTACCTGGGCGGGGCGATCGCCCCCGGGATCGGCATCGCCGCCGAAGCGCTCTTTTCGCGCGCGGCCAAGCTAATGCGTGTCGATTTGCAGCGGCCGCCCGGCCCGATCGGGCGCAACACCACCCACGCGATGCAATCCGGCCTGCTCTTCGGCTATGTCGGCCTGGTGGAGGGCATGATCGCCCGCTTCCGCGCCGAACTGGGCGAAGACATGAAAGTGATCGCCACCGGCGGCCTGGCCGAGGTCGTCGCGCGCGAAACCGAGGTCTTGCAAATTATCGCACCCTGGCTCACGCTGGATGGCTTGCGCATTATCTGGGGGCTGAACCAGACATGAGCACGGTCGCCTTCGTCACCTTTGAGCGCTTCCCGGAGCTGACCCCCGACGACCAGCTGGCGGCGGCCGCTCTGCAGGCCGCGGGCATCGCAGTGGATGCCCTGCAATGGGACGCCGATACCGATTGGGGCCGCTATGCTACGGTAATCCTGCGGTCTATCTGGGATTACCACCACCGCCTGGACGAATTCCGCGCCTGGCTGGATGCGTTGGATGCCGCTGGCGCGCGGGTGCTCAACCCCACTGAGGTCCTGCGCTGGAACATGGATAAGCTCTACCTGCAGGACTTGCAGGCGGCTGGCTTCGCGGTCACGCCCTCGGTCTGGCTGCCGCGCGGCGCCAAAGCCCGCCTGGCCGATATCCTGGCCCAGAAGGATTGGGCGCAAGCGGTGGTCAAGCCCACCGTGTCGGCCGGCGCCGACGATACCTTTATGGTGCTGGCCAGCGATGTCGAGGCCCGGCAAGCCGATTTTGCCGACCTGCTGGCCCGCAAAGGCGTGGTGGTGCAGCAATTTATGGCTGAGTTGCAAGCCGAAGGCGAATGGTCGCTGATGTTCTTCAACAAGCGCTACAGCCACGCGGTCTTGAAGCAGCCCGGCGAGGGAGATTTTCGGGTGCAGCGGCATTACGGAGGCCGTGAAGAGGCTGCCCAGCCGCCGCAGGCGCTGATTGACCAGGCCCAGGAGATTGTGGATGATGTGGATGCCGAGTTGCTGTATGCCCGCGTGGATGGCGTCGCCCAGGCGGACACCTTTGTCTTGATGGAACTGGAACTGATTGAGCCGGCTTTGTTCTTTGGCGCTACCGAAGGGGCTGCCGAGCGCTTTGCGCAGGCAGTGGCCAGGCAATTGGTTGAACACAAAAACACTTAACTACCGTGTCCAAAACCCTAGTGACTGTGGATTATTTAGACTTGCCTGAGGAATTGGTTCTCTTGATTGAAACCAAAAGATGGTCGACCACATCAGGCCAGGTTCACGCGCAAGAAATTAAATCACCGATCAAGCCCGAAAAAATCACTGAATTCTTACCCGGCGAACACTACTTGGTACTGTTTGCCCCACCGTTTAAAACCGCCGCAGAAGACATTCAACAAAATCCAACCTTTTGGAAAACGCCCGAAATTAAACTTTCAGAGGTTGACCCCGAGCGCTTGGTGTTGATTGGTGACTTCGGTTGGGGGTCAGACACACCACTTGCGTTAGACTATCGGCATACACCTGCGACTGTAATAAGGCTGCAATTCGGAAAAGGCTGGACTACTGTGAGCCCTACATTTGCATCTTTTTGGCAATCTCTGGGATTGGAAGATAAGCCGTGGAAAAGGCTTAAACATTATGCCCACAACAAGTAATTTGGTTGGCAAGCGCGCTGTACTGGGCGTTACCGGCTCGATCGCCTGCTATAAGGCGGTCGATATCGCGTCCAAGCTGACCCAACTGGGCGTGGAAGTGGACGTGATCCTGACCCGGGCGGCGACCCAGTTCGTGACGCCGCTAACCTTCCAATCGGTGACCGGCCGCCGCGCCTATCGCGATGAGGACTTGTGGGGCGATGAAGGGCATGTGCTGCATATTGGCATCGCCAAGGCCGCCAACCTGCTGATCGTCGCGCCCGCCACCGCCAACACGCTGGCCAAACTGGCCAACGGCATCGCCGATAACTTGCTCTCGCTGACCGCGGTGGCCAACACCGCGCCATTGCTGGTGGCCCCCGCCATGGATGGCGGCATGTACGAGCACCCCGCCACCCAGGACAACCTGGCCAAACTAGAAGCGCAGGGCGCGCATATCGTCGGCCCGGCCAGCGGCCACCTGGCCTCCGGGCTAAAAGGTGTGGGCCGCATGGAAGAGCCGGCGCTGCTGGTTGGTTGGGCGCGCTACTGGCTGGGGCGCGGCGGGCCGCTGCAGGGCCGCAGGCTGGTGGTCAGCGCCGGCGGCACCCAGGAAGCGATTGACCCGGTGCGGGTGATCGCCAACCGCTCCTCCGGTAAACAGGGCTATGCGATTGCCCAAACAGCCCTTGATCTGGGCGCCGATGTAACTTTGGTAAGCGGTCCCACGGCGCTGGCGGCCCCGGTTGGCGCCGAAGTGGTGCAGGTGACCAGCGCCGATGAGATGCTTGCGGCCGTGCTGGCCGCTGCCAAGGGCGCGGATGCCCTGATCATGGCTGCCGCGGTGGCCGATTTTAAGCCCGCGCAGGCCAGTGGGCAGAAGATCAAGCGCGCTAAAGGCGCACCCACGATTGAGCTGAGCGCCAACCCCGATATCCTGCAGGCCGTCGCGGCGATGAAAGGCCGCCCGGCAGTACTGGTCGGCTTTGCGGCCGAGAGCCAGGATCTGCTGGCCAATGCGGCTAAGAAGCTCAAGGACAAAGATCTGGATTTGTTGGTCGCCAACGATATTTCGGCCAAAGACGCCGGCTTTGAGGTGGATACCAACCGCGTAGTGATCTTGGCCCGCGATGGCAGCCAGGCTGAATTGCCCTTGATGAGCAAGGCCGAGGTGGCTGCGGCCCTATTGGAACGTGTGGATAAGCTCCTGGAAAGCAAATAAGCAACGGTTTCGTTGTCTTCGGAGAGCCCATTATTTATTAGCCTCATGAACTATCTACCACCTGAGGGATTCCTCGTACGGCCACCTGTGGCCTTCCTCGGAAAGACAAATAGTTGTCGTTCCGTGGCGGAGATCGAAAGCTGTACCAGCTGAGCGTTGTGTTAGCCGAGGAATCCCTATAACCTGGTCTTCGGAATAATCCTGTACCTAGAAGCGAGAGCACCAATGACCCACATCCTTCACATCACCACGCCCGCGGATTGGCAGGCCGCCTTGGAAGTAGGCATCTACCGCGCCGATTCGCTGGAAAGCGAAGGCTTTATCCACTGTTCCACC
Source organism: Anaerolineaceae bacterium (assembly GCA_900299355.1). Taxonomy (GTDB): domain Bacteria; phylum Chloroflexota; class Anaerolineae; order Anaerolineales; family UBA11579; genus OMJR01. The sequence continues at coordinate 157 of OMJR01000070.1, read as the reverse complement.
GCGCAACAGATGGCGGCCACCGCCAACCGTTTCTATGCCGGGCAATCTGATTTGCTGCTACTGCACATTGACCCGCAGGCGCTAGCCGCCGAGCTGCGCTGGGAAATGGCCGACGGGCAGGACTTTCCCCACATTTACGGGCCAATCAACCTGGATG
>OMJR01000069.1 GCA_900299355.1 Anaerolineaceae bacterium | reverse complement strand
GCCTCGTCTTGACATCGGCGCTAAAAACCCGTATAAAGAACCCAGTCGAATAGGCAAAGACTGAGACAAGGACGAGTACGCGTCGAAACGAAGGCCCAGAGAGCGGGCGATTGCTGCAAGCCCCGCCCCCACGCCGGCGCCGAATGGCCCTCCGAGTTGCACGGCGAAATAGCGCTCTACGAGCGCTCAGTAGCCCGAGCCGGGTTCGCCCCCGTTAGCAGGCGCAGGATATAAGCAATCGCCGTATCCTGATAAGTGGGAGCGCTGGCGCTCCAACTGAGGTGGCACCACGGGTTTAGGCTCGTCCTCTTGCAGGACGAGTTTTTTGTTTAACTTGGAGATAAGGATAGATGGCAAATAAAGGCATTATTCTCACCGGACACCGCCCCACCGGGCCGCGCCACATCGGCCACCTGGTCGGCACCCTGGAAAACTGGCGCGAGATGCAGGACGATTACACCTGCTATTTCCTCATCGCCGATTTGCATGTACTCACCACGGATTTCGAGCACCCCGACCGCATCCAGGCCAACATCCTCAGCGTGATGACCGACTGGCTGGCGGCCGGCCTGGACCCCGAGAAGGCCACCTTCGTGCGCCAATCGGCCCTGATGGAGCACGCCCAATTGGCCTTGCTCTTTGGCATGCTGGTCACCGTGGCGCGCCTGGAGCGCGTGCCGACCTACAAGGACCAGATTCAGAATTTGGGCCTGAACCCCAGCGCCGGGCTGCTCAACTACCCCGTGCTGCAGAGCGCCGACATCCTGATTTACAAAGCCGATAGCGTGCCGGTGGGCGAAGACCAACTGCCGCACATCGAATTGACCCGCGAAATCGCGCGCAAATTCAACACCGCCTATGGCGAGACCTTCCCTGAACCGGAAGGCCTGCTCTCGCGCGCCGCGCGCCTGCCCGGCACCGACAACCGCACCATGCACAGCTCCTGGGGCAACACCATCCAACTCGGCGACAGCCCCGAGGAGACCACCAAAAAGGTAATGAGCATGTACACCGACCCCAACCGCGTGCATGCCACCGACCCCGGCACCGTCGAGGGCAACCCGGTCTTCGACTACCACGACATCTTCAACCCCAACATCGACGAGATTGAGGATTTCAAGGCGCGCTATCGCGAGGGCAAGGTCGGCGATGTGGAAGTAAAGCGCCGCCTGGCAGAAGCGCTGAACGAGTATTTAGCGCCGCTGCGCGAACGCCGCGAAGCATTTGCCCAGGACCCCAAGAAGGTCCTCAAGGTGCTGGCTGACGGCACCGAGGCCGCCCGCCCGGTGGTACAAGCCACCCTGGATGAAGCCAATACTAAGATGGGACTTAAGTAGCCATGCACTTATTCGATTTGATTGCGCCGCAGTCAGACCGCCCGCCTTGAAGGGCTGGCTTCGCCGCAGGCGAAAGCAGCTTAGAGAATGCTGCGCATTCTCTCTGGGTGATGGGTCAGCAACCTGACTTCCTTGGAGAGAGCGCTGCACCCTCTCTCTGGGCTTGGCCCTACAGCGAGACATGCCCCGAAACTGTCGTAAGGTTTCCGTCCAGGCCCTGAGCGTACGCCGGTAATTCCGTGCTCATGGCGGGGCGGTGGCTAGCACATCACTGCCCTTATACGGAGAAACGCCATGAGCACGCAAACCCGATTCACCCTAACCGAAAAAGACCTGCCCAAGCGTTGGTACAACATCAACGCCGATATGCCCGTGCCGCCCAATCCGGTGCTGCATCCCGGCACCATGGAGCCGGTCACCCCCGATTTCCTCTCGGTGCTCTTTCCCATGGAACTCATCATGCAGGAAATCAGCACCGACCAGTTCATCGATATCCCCGAAGAAATCCGCGACGTCTATAAGCTCTTCCGGCCCACCCCGCTGCTGCGCGCCCGCCGCCTGGAGCAGGCGCTGGGCACCCCGGCCCACATCTACTAAAAGTACCAGGGCGCCTCGCCGGCTGGCAGCCATAAGCCCAATACGGCCATCGCCCAGGCTTTCTACAACAAAGCCGCCGGCACCGAAGCGCTGACCACCGAAACCGGCGCGGGCCAATGAGGCAGCGCCCTGGCCCTGGCCGGCAGCCTCTTCGACATCGCCGTGGAAGTCTACATGGTCAAGGTGTCCTACCAGCAGAAGCCCTACCGCCGCATCCTGATGGAAACCTATGGCGCGGATGTTTATGCCAGCCCCAGTGAGCGCACCGAATACGGTCGCGCCCTGCTGGAGCAAAGCCCGGATAGCACCGGCTCGCTGGGCATCGCCATCTCCGAAGCGGTTGAAGCCGCGGCCAGCTCCGGCGGCAAGAAGAAATACAGCCTCGGTTCGGTGCTCGGCCACGTGTTGATGCACCAAACCGTCATCGGCGAAGAAGCTTTGATGCAGATGGACCTGGCTGGTGAATATCCGGACGTGGTCGTCGGCTGCATCGGCGGCGGCTCCAACTTCAGCGGCATCGCCTATCCCTTCTTGCGCTACAACCTGAAGGAAGGCAAAAAGACGCGCCTGCTGGCTGTAGAGCCCGAAGCGGCGCCCAGCCTGACGCGCGGCACCTTCGCCTTCGACTACGGCGACACCGCCAAGATGGCCCCCATCGTCAAGATGCACACCCTCGGCCACGGCTTCGTGCCCGCCCCCATCCACGCCGGCGGCCTGCGTTATCACGGCATGGCGCCCAGCCTGTGCGCGCTCTACGACGCCGGTTACATCGAAGCCAAAGCGGTGCCACAGTTGGGCACCTTCGAACCTGCCGTGCAGTTCGCGCGCACCGAAGGCATCCTGCCCGCCCCTGAATCGGCGCACGCTATCCGCGGCGCGATTGACGAGGCGCTGGACGCCAAGGAAAAGGGCGACGAACGTGTGATTCTCTTCAATCTCTCCGGCCACGGCCACTTCGACCTGGCCGCCTATGAAGCTTACTTCGCGGGCGAGTTACAGGATTACCAATACCCCCAAGCCGACGTTGACGCTGCGCTGGCCGACCTCCCCGAGGTCAAGCTGCCAGCCTAGCTTCCGCAGCACCCGGCTCATCACCGGGCGTTTCATCTCTCTCCTCTGTAGTTGAAAGGCCCCGCCAAATGGCGGGGCCTTTCGCTATCGCATAAGTAAAAACGTTCAGGCGGATTTGCTGCGGCCGCCGCTCAGCACAATCCAACCGCCTACCGCCGATATCAGCGAGGCCGCCAGGATGGCAACTTTGGCCATCGCAACCCGTTCGGGGTCGCTGAAGGCCAAACTGGTAATGAAGAGCGACATGGTGAAGCCGATGCCGGCCAGCCAGGAGGCGCCGTAGATTTGCCGCCAACTCAGCCCTGCTGGTTTCTTGACCCAGCCAAAGCGCGCAAACAGCCAGGTGAAACCGGTGATGCCGATTTGCTTGCCCAGCACCAAACCGAACATGATGCCCAGGCTGGCAGCGCTGGTGAGGCCGTCTAAGCCGGAGGCGGAAAGCTGCACGCCGGCGTTGGCCAGCGCGAAGATAGGCATAATCGCCAGCGCCACCCAGGGATGGAAGGCGTGCTCCAGGCGTTGTAGTGGCGAGCTGACCGATTCGGCCGCGTTCTCCAGGGCGTGCACCGCGGCGCGCTGGTCCTTGTTGGTCAGGATGCTGCGCCCCGGTTCGCCAGCCTTCTCGAAATTGTCCAGATAGCTGCGCGCGTTGCGCAGGAACTCGCGGCTGTCAATCCGCTGGCTGGTGGGAATAGTGGCCGCCAGCAAAACGCCGGCCACGGTGGCATGGACGCCGGATTGCAGGACCGCCAGCCACAGGAAGACGCCCAAAAAGGCATAGGGCAGCGGGCTGCGCACCGTCAGCCGGTTGAGCGCCACCAGCAACAAGAAGATGACTCCCGCCGCTGCCAGGGCCGCCAGGTTCATCTTGCCGCTATAGAACAAGGCGATAACCAGCACCGCGCCAATGTCGTCCACAATCGCGACCGCGGTGAGGAAGATTTTCAGGCTGGTGGGGACGCGCTTGCCCATCAGTGACAGGATGCCAAGCGCGAAGGCAATATCGGTGGCCATCGGGATGCCCCAGCCGTGGCTGGCGTCCCCGCCCTGGTTGAAGGCCACATAGATCAGCGCCGGCACCAGCATACCGCCCAGGGCGGCGGCAATCGGAAACAGCGCTTGCCGTGGGCGCGATAACTCGCCCACCATGATTTCGCGTTTGATTTCCAGGCCGACCACGAAGAAGAAAATCGCCATCAAGCCGTCGTTGATCCACAGAATCAAAGGCTTGGCCAATTGAAATGCACCGACCGAAACACTAATCGGGGTTTGCCATAAGGCGTTGTAGCCGCCGCCAAAACTGGAATTGGCCCAGATGATTGCCGAGATTGTGGCCAACAGCAGCAAGACGCTACCGAGGCTGACCTCGCGCAGGAAGTATTGAAAGCTGCCTAGGGCTGGTCGAATGCGGCTGCGCTTCGCCTGACGTTTCTCAGGTGAGAACAGTCCCATAAAAAGGTCCTCCTTGTATTTTGTTGTAGCAATTCCAGATGATTCGCCGAAGACTCGGCTAGCCAACAGGGTAGCTGGATTCTGTTAGATTTGAATTGGAATCCAACTCGATTTGTTAAATTTGTTCCGCATCACCGCGGGCCAGCTTGCGCGACTCTTCTACGTAAGCCAGGCTTTGATGGCGGAAGTATGTATTGTACAGGGTAGCATAATGCCCCGTTTGCGCCAATAGGCTATCGTGATCGCCTTCTTCAATAATCTGGCCGTTATCCAGCACGATGATGCGGTCAGAAGCCTTGATCGTGGACAGGCGGTGGGCAATCAGGATGCTGGTGCTATCCTGCAGGATCAGGTTGAGCGCCTGCTGGATCTGCCACTCGGTAAAAGGATCAATGCTGGCGGTGGCTTCGTCGAGCACAAATATGGCCGGTTTTTGCACCAGGACGCGCAGCAGCGACACCAACTGGCGCTGCCCCATGGAAAGCCGCCCGCCACGCTCACCCACCTCGGTATGCAAACCTTGCGGCAAGGTCTCCAGCCACTCGCCGTCGCCAATGCGCTTGGCCAGCGCCTCAATCTCCGCGTCGCTGGCGTCCATGCGCGCATAGCGGATGTTCTCCACTACGCTCTCGCTGAACAGGAAGGGCACCTGGGATACCAGGCCCAGCTGGCGCCGGTATTGGTGCAGGTCCAGGCTGCGGATGTCCATCCCATCCACGGTAATCTGGCCTTCCTGGAATTCATAAAAGCGGGCCACCAGCTTGGCGATGGAGGATTTACCCGCACCGGTATGGCCCACCAAGGCCACGCTTTCGCCGGCCTTGATGTGCAAATTGAAATCGCGCAACACCTGTTCCTGCTCGGTGTAGCGGAAATTCACCTGCTCGAAGCGGATTTCGCCTTCCAGCGGCGGCACATCGCGCTCAGCCGTTTGAGTCACCTTCGACTCGGCGTCCGCCAGCGCAAAGGAGCGCTCGGCCGCCGACAGGCCGGATTGCAGTTGAGTCCAGAACGCGGAGAGGTTCAACACCGGGAACCAGAAACGGTCCAGACCCTGCAGGAAGAGATACCAGGCGCCGGCCGTAATCAACGCATCAGCCACGTTCATGCCGCCGATATAAATCAGGGCCGCGGTGGCGTAAGCCGCGATGCTGTTCAGCACCGGGAAAATCATCGAAAGCACGAAACCACGCCGCATATTGACCCGGAAAGAACTCTGGTTGGCATCGTCGAATTCGTCGTAAATGCTCTCTTCCTGGCGGAAATTCTTGGCCACCGAGATACCGCTGACCGTTTCTTTAATCGCCGCATTCACGTTGCCCATGGCGCGCATACCGTGGCGTGTCACGCGCCGGGCCAGGCGGCGGAAGCCCATCGCCACCAGGGCCACGAAGGGCAGGAAGCCAAACAAGTAGACCGAGAGGCGCAGTTCCGTCGCCAATAACACCGCGCCCAGCACCAGCATCTGGCCCAGTTGGGCGCCCAAATCGGTGACTAGCACGACCACATCGCCAAACTCGCGCGTGTCGGAGGTGATGCGCGACACCACCCGCCCGCTGGAATACTCGTCGTAGAAGGAGAGATCATGCGAGGCCGAGGCGCGGAAGGCATCCAGGCGCACCTGCATGACCACATCCGCCACCGCCTGGGAGGAGAGACGCCGGCGCCACCAGTTGGCGCCCCACACCAGCAGCCCGGAGAGCAGCACCAGCCCCGAAATCAGCAGCACCTGTTGGTTACTGATCTCGTCGCCAATGGCATCCAGCGCGCGCGACAGCAGGATCGGCACTAGCGCGCCCGAGAGCGCCACCACGAAGAGCAGGGTCACAATGCCGGCAATGCGGCGCTTGTGCGGCTCAAAGTATTTGATGATGCGTTTGACCAGGTCGCGATCGCTGTATTGGCGATCATAGGCCTCGGTGGCTAAGCCCGAAAAAAGTCCCATACTTACTCGCTAAAGATCCGTTGGTAGGCCGGTGAGGAAGTCAGCAGTTCTTCATGGGTGCCCAGCGCCGCCATGCGCCCCTGGCGCAGCACCAGGATTTGATCCGCCCAGCGGATCTGCGACAGGCGGTGGGTAATGATCAGGGTCGTGCGGCCTTCGGCGGCGGCATAGATCGCGCGCTGGATTTTGTCCTCGGTGGCGCTGTCGATCGCGCTGGTCGAATCGTCCAGGATCAGTACCCGCGGGTCGGTCAGGAAGGCGCGCGCCAGGGCCAGGCGTTGGCGCTGGCCGCCGGATAGGGTCACGCCACGCTCACCAATCACGGTGTCATAGCCATCCTTGAATTCGGTGATGAAGTCGTCGGCCTGGGCCTGCTTGGCAGCCTCAATCACCTGCTCGCGGGTGGCCTCCTTGTGGCCGAAGGCAATGTTGTCGGCGATGCTGCGCGAGAACAGGAAGACGTCCTGCTCAATAATCGAGATGCTGCGGCGCAGCGCTTCCAGGTTCCAATCACGCACATCCACGCCATCCACCAGCACCTGGCCGCTGGTCACATCGTAGGTGCGGTTGACCAGCTTCACCAGCGAGGTTTTACCGACGCCGGTTTGGCCCACAACCGCAATGGTCTGCCCGGGTTCGATGCTGACACTGATTTCGCTCAGCGCCGGGTCGTCGTCTTCGTAGGCGAAGGTGACCGCGCGGAATTCGATCGCGCCCTGCATCGGGCCGGTGTAGCCAGCCACATTCTGATCCAGGTCGGTCTCGTTATTGATCAGTTCCAGGATACGTTCTGCGCTGGCCAGGCCCAGAGACACCTGAGAATAGGCGAACAAGGAGGTAAAAGTGGGGAAACCAAACAGGCCCAGCAAACCAAAATAGCCGATCACCCCGCCTAAACTGATCGCACCCGCCTGATAGAGCAGCAGCGAATGATAGAGCCCGCCCGCAAAGGCCACGCCCATCAACAAATAGGGAATGAAGCGCGCTTCGATGAAACCCTGGCGCACAAAGGCATCCCGGAAGGCGCGCACGTTGGCCTCAAAACGCGAAACCTCTTCCTCTTCCTGGGCCATGCCCTTGACGGTTTCAATGCCGTCCAGCGCTTCGGCCAGGCGCGAATTCAGCGCGCCAAAGGAGCGCCGCACCTCGGCGGTCACCGGGCGCAATTCGCCCAAATAATGCCAGATCGAGAGGAAGTAGGCCACCAGGAACAGCACCGGGGTCAGGGCCAGCGCCGGGTGGATACTGATCGCACCAAAGATCGGCGAGATCAGGAAGATGCTGGCGCCGATTACCAGGTTAAGCCCCGGATTGAACATCAGGTTGATTTCGCGCACGTCGTTGGTGGCGCGCGCCATGGTTTCGCCCACCGATTGCAGGCTGTGGAAGGTCATGCTTTTGCCCAGCAGGCTGATGTACAACTCTTCGCGCACATCGCGCTCGAAGAGTTGGCCCAGCCACTCGGCGGCAAAGTTGCGCCCGAACTGCAGCACGCTGCGGATTGTCTGGCTGATGATAATGATCCACACAAAACCAGACAGGCGCTCTACGGCCGGGGGCGTTTCCAGGATCGCGTCAAAGGCATCGCCGATCACGATCGGCACCACAGCCGCCAGGCCGCCATTACTGATCGCGCCGACCAGCAGCAGCAAGACGATCGCCCAATAGCGCTTAAGCCGCGACACCAGCCAGCGCATGGGGCTGCTGCGGTCGGTGGCATAGCGCTCGGGCAGCGTAAATTCGGCAGCCCGCTCAGCGGGGATTGAAGAGGTCGTCACGTGATGGTTGTGTGGGATGCGCCCTGGTTAAGACAACGAGGGCAAGGATACCATAAAGCGTTTCTTATCGACCGTTATGGATGCGATGCAGGGTTTGAATGGTGAAGGCATGGTCGTTCTTGCCGCCTGCGTCAAAGTCCTTGGCAGCGACGAGTTCCCATTCGCTTTCATCATACTCAGGGAAGAAGACATCCGCATCCACGCTGGTGTGCACCAGCGTGCGGTAAAAGCGGTCCGCCATCGGCAAGGCTTGCTCAAAAATCTGAGCGCCGCCGATCACGAACAGTTCGCTTTCGCGCCGAAAATTAGCATAGTCCAGAGCATCGTCAAATGAGGAGGCGACGAAGACTTCTCGGGAAGTGTAGTTGGGGTCGCGCGAGAGCACAATCATGGTGCGCCCGGGCAGCGGCCGCCCAATCGAAGCGTAGGTGCGGCGCCCCATCAGCACATGGTGGCCATCGGTCAGCCGCCGAAAATGCTTCAGGTCGTCCGTCAGGTGCCAGGGCAAGCGCCCATCTTTGCCAATGCCGCCCTGTTCATCCATGGCGGCCAGCAGCGAGATAATCACACCGCCACCACGGCTTTGATATGCGGGTGGGCCTGGTAATCGCGCAATTCGAAATCGGCATAGCTGAATTCATCAATTGCGTGGATTTCGGGGTTGATGTGCATCGTGGGCAAGGCGTAGGGTTGGCGGCCCAACTGTTCGCGCGCCTGCGCAAAGTGATTGCGGTACAGGTGCGCGTCCCCCAGTGTAATCACAAAGTCGCCCGGCTGCAGGTCGCAGACCTGGGCCGCCATAAGGGTCAGCAGCGCATAGGAGGCGATGTTGAAGGGCAGACCCAGAAAGATGTCCGCCGAACGCTGGTACAGCTGGCAAGAGAGCCGTCCCTCGGCCACATAGAATTGAAAGAGCAGGTGGCAGGGCGGCAGGGCCATCTTGTCAATCTCGCCCGGGTTCCAGGCGCTGACCAGCAGCCGGCGCGAATCGGGATTGGTTTTTATCTCGTTGATGACCCAGGCAATCTGGTCGACGGTGCTGCCGTCGGCTGCCGGCCAGCTGCGCCACTGTACGCCGTAAACCGGCCCCAGCTCGCCCTGGGCATCGGCCCATTCATTCCAAATGCGCACCCCGTTTTCCTGCAGGTAGCCGACATTGCTCTCGCCGCGCAGGAACCAAAGCAATTCGTAAATAATCGATTTGAGATGTAATTTTTTGGTGGTGAGCAGGGGGAAGCCCTGGGATAAATCGAAACGCATCTGGTGGCCAAAGATGGAGCGGGTGCCGGTGCCGGTGCGGTCTTGCTTGTCCACACCACTGTCCAGCACCTGCTGCATCAAATCCAGATAGGCTCTCATGCGGTTTCGGCGGCCTTTCCTAATATCCGGCGGGCGTCGGCAATATCGGCATGGATTTGGGCAATCAGCGCTTCCACGCCATCAAAGCGCTGTTCGGCGCGCAACCGGCCGACGAATTCCAAGTGTAGCGCTTGCCCGTAAAAATCGCCACCGTCGTAATCCAGGATGTGCGTTTCCACGACGGGCGCTTCGAGCTTCTCATCAAAAGTGGGGCGCACGCCGATGTTGGTGACCGCCGGCCAGCGCCGGTTGTTCACTGTGGCCCAACCGGCGTACACGCCGGAGGCGGGCACCGCACTCTGCGGCCACACTTTCAGGTTGGCGGTGGGAATGCCAATGGTGCGCCCGCGCCCGGCGCCGGCTTCCACCTCACCGCGCAACGCGTAAGGCCGCCCCAGCAAATCCGCGGCATCGGCCACCTCGCCGGCCGCCAGCAGCTTGCGGATGCGTGAGGAGGAGATGACGCCGCCCTGCGCTTCGACCGGTGCGACCACATGCACCTCAAAGCCCAACTCCTCGCCGTAGCCGCGCAGGGTGGCCACATCCCCTTCGCGATTGTGGCCCAGTGCAAAGTCCTGCCCCACCCAGAGCTGCCGCAGCCCCAGTTGCGCGACCAGGATGTCTACGAATTCGCGCGCCGTGGTCTTGGAAAACTCCAGGGTGAAGGGCTGGGTCACCAGCGCATCCAGCCCCAAGGGTTCCACCAGGGCGGCCTTCTCTTCAGGCGTGGTCAGGTAAAAGGAGTGTTGGGGGCCGCGCAGCACGTCCACCGGGTGGGGATAGAAGCTAAGCAAAACTGCTGGGCTTCCCACGGCGTGGGCGCCGGCAGTCAGTTGCCGCAATATAGCCTGGTGGCCGCGGTGGACGCCGTCAAAGGCGCCGATGGCCAGCCAGGCCCCCTCGAGATGTACGTCGTGCAGCCCATAGTATTGCTGCATAGCGGCTCAGGTGGTGAAGAAAACCTTGCGCGGCTGCCATTCGCCCTCATCCACCTCAACGATGGCGACCAATTCGCCCTGTTCGTTGATGGCGCGGGCCATGCCGGCGGCGCCTTCTTTGGCGGGAATGCGGTTGCCGTTGCGCACTTTTTCAAACTCGTCGGCATCCAATTCCACCGCGGGCCAGTCGCCCAGCGCTTCCGCTGCCGGGATGAGGTGCTGGGCCCAGTTGCCGGTCTCGAAATCGTCGGCCAGGCGGCGCAGGGAGACCGCGTCGCGCAGGGTGAAGTGCCCGGAGCGGGTGCGGCGCAGGCCCACCAGGTGGGCGCCGACGCCCAGTTCTTCGCCGATATCGTTGGCCAGCGAGCGCACATAGGTGCCGCTGGAGCAGTGGATATCCACGACGATTTCGGGCAAAGCAAACTCCAGCAATTCCAGGCTGTGCACCTGGATGATGCGCGCTTCCAGGTCTACTTCCTCGCCATCGCGGGTGCGCTCATAGGCCGGTTTGCCCTGCACTTTGACCGCGGAGTAAGCGGGCGGGCGCTGTTCAATCTCGCCCACGTAGCCCTTGAGCAATTCTTCCACTTCGGCCTGGCTTACATTGACTTCAACCTCGTCGCTGATGACACCTTCGGAATCGTAGGTGTCGCTGGAGGAGCCGAGGCGGATGGTGGCGTGGTAGCGTTTGTTCTCGGCGGACACAAATTCGCTGAGGCGCACGGCCGGACCAATCAGGACCACCAACACGCCCGAGGCGCGCGGATCCAGGGTGCCGGTGTGGCCGGCGCGGCGGATATCGGTGCCGCGGCGAATAATTTGAACGACATCGTGGGAGGTAAGCCCAACCGGCTTATCCACTACTAAGACCCCTGAAACGTTATCTTTCATCGAACCTTGGGACATGCTTCCTCTATTATTCCCCTGGGTGGCGAAATGGGGTGTGCTGCATTCTCTTCATCTGTAGTGGGGTAGAACCTTTCTTTCCAAATTTGTACACGATTTCAGCTCGGGACGCAAAAGCCTTAAAGTCCCATGGCCTGGCGCGTGGCGGCCAGCACCTTCTCGACGGCCTCATCCAGGCTGCCGCTGACCTGCGCGCCGGCGGCCGGTTTGTGCCCACCGCCGCCGAACTGGCTGGCGATTTGGGACACATCATAATGGCCTTCGCTGCGCCAGCTGATTTTCACTTCGTCGGAACTTTGCTGCACGAAGAGCACCACCAATTGGGCATCTTCGACAGTCGACATGACATTGACCAGTTCCGCATCATCGTTGCCCGGGTAGCGCGCGGCTTTGCGGTCATCCAAACTGAGCGTAGCCCACACCAGGCCGTCCTCGCGTTGCAGGTGCGAGAGGCCCGCACCCCAATAGCGCAAGGCTTCAAAGCTGCGCTGCGACAGGCTGCGGTGGTAGAGCTTGGCCAGGTCGGCGCCGGCTTCCATCAAGTCAGCCGCCAAGCGCAGCGCCTTGGGGGTCATGTTGGAGGTGCGGAAACCCAAGGTGTCGGTCAATATGCCGACCATCAGTACTTCGGCGACTGCCGGACTGATGTCCAGGCCCAGGGCCGGGAAGTGCTCGGCCAGCACGGCGCAGGCGGCGACAGACTCGGCATCCACAAGATTGATAACGGCGAATTCGGTATTGGTGACATGGTGGTCAAGATTAATATCCACGGCCCGGTCGCCGATGGCGGCGCCCAACCGGTCGCGGGCTGCCGAATCCAGCGACACCACCAAATCCGGCTCGCCGTCCAAATTACGGTTGAATTGCTCAACGCCCTCCAGGTAGCCGAAGCCCTGGCCGGCGCCATCCGAAAGCAGCATTTGCACCCGCTTGCCCTGTTCCTGCAGCGCCAGGCCCACAGCCAGCACCGAACAGACCGCATCGCCATCCGGGCGCACATGCGAAACCAACGCGATGTGCTGCGCCTCGGCTAATCGCTCACGAGCGGCTTTCAAATTGTCTGCAGTAATGCTCATTCAGGCGAGTCTTTCTCGTCGGGGTCTTCGTGCAGGGAGGCAATCAAGCGGTCAATGCGGTCGGCATTTTCTGGCGTGGGGTCCCAATAGAAACGCAGGCGTGGGAAGGTGCGCAAGTCGATGCGCTTGGCCAGCGTGCTGCGCAGGAAGCCGGAGGCGCTGCGCATGCCATCCAGGATTTCCTCGCTGCGCTCGGCGCCCTCCACCGCGGACAGGTAGACGCTGGCAAAGGCCAATTCGCGGTCTACGCTCACATCAGTGACGAAGGCGCCTTCCAGGCGCGGGTCGCTGGCTTCCATTAACAGGACGACAGACAGCTCTTCCTGGATGCGACGGGCTATGCGGCCCGCGCGTGCTTCAGATACCACGGTCGTTAGGGCCCAGCCAGCTTAGCTAATCGCGACCTTTTCGCGCACGAAGGCTTCCAGGATGTCGCCTTCCTGGATGGCGTCAAATTCCTTGAGGTTGATACCGCACTCGAAACCCTCGCGGACTTCGCGCACATCGTCCTTCTCGTGCTTGAGCGAGGAAATCGGGCCCTCGTGAATTTGCTCGCCATTGCGGATTACGCGCATGATGGCGTTGCGCTGGATTTCACCTTCGATTACGCGGCAGCCGGCAATCTTGCCGTAGCGGCTGATTTTGAAGATTGCGCGCACTTCGGCTTTGCCGATGGTGCGCTCGCGGATTTCCGGCTCTAGCATGCCTTTGAGGGCTTTCTCTACGTCCTCGGTCATGCGGTAAATGATGTCGTAGAGGCGAATGGAGACGCCTTCGGTTTCAGCCAGGCGGCGGGCGGCGTTGTCGGCCTCGACGTTGAAGCCCATCACAATCGCGCGCGATGCAGAGGCCAACGTGATGTCGTTCTCGCTGATGTTGCCCGTGCCGGTGAACAGTACGTTCACGCCGATTTCGCCTTCCTTGTCGGTGGCGCTCATTTCCTCTAACGAGGACAGAATCGGTTCCAGCGAACCCTGTACATCCGCTTTGAGGATCAGGCGCAATTCACGCAATTCGCCGGCATGAAAAGCATCGAACATGCTCTCCAGGGTCAGCGGGGAAGCGGACTTGGCTTTGTTCTCCTTGGCTTTTTCTTCGCGCTCGGCCACGATGGCTCGGGCTTCCTTCTCCGATTCGACCACCCGGAAGGGGTCGCCGGCGGTAGGCACTTCCTTGAGGCCCAGCACCGAGGTCGGCGTGGCGGGGCCAACTGCCTCAATCGGGTTGCCGACAAAGTCGAACATGGCGCGCATCTTGCCGTAGGCCATGCCAACCACGAGGGTGTCGCCCTGCTTGAGGGTGCCGTTCTGCACCAGCAGCGTGGCGACCACGCCGCGTGAGGGGTCGCGCTCGGCTTCAATCACGGTGCCAATCACTTCACCATCCGGGTTGGCCAAAATCTCAGTACTATCAGCGACCAACAAAATGCCTTCCAACAAGTCTTCCAGGCCGGTCTTCTGCTTGGCCGAAACCGGCACCACAATCGTGTCGCCGTCCCATTCATCCGGAATCAGGCCGTTGTCAGCCAGCTGCTGTTTGACCAAATCGGGGTTGGCCGAGGGCAGGTCGACCTTGTTCATCGCGACCACAATCGGCACCTTGGCGGCCTTGGCGTGCGCCAGGGCTTCCTTGGTTTGGGGCATCACGCCGTCGTCGGCGGCCACCACCAGCACCACCAGGTCGGCGCCCTGGGCGCCGCGCGAGCGCATCGCCGTGAAGGCGGCGTGGCCGGGCGTATCCAGGAAGGTAATCAGGCGGTCCTTGTGCTTGGCTTGATAGGCGCCAATGTGCTGGGTAATGCCGCCGGCCTCTTCGCTGACCACGCTAGTCTGGCGAATGGCGTCCAGCAAGGTGGTCTTGCCGTGGTCTACATGGCCCAGGATGGTGACCACCGGCGGGCGTGGCTTGAGGCTGGCTTTGTCCTCGCTGGCAATCAGGCGGCGCCACATCGGCACCTCGCCGACATCTTCGGCTTCCAGCTGGTCCACGGTCTCCAGGCTGGCTTCGTAGCCCATTTCGCTGGCCACGATGGCCGCGGTGTCATAATCAATGAGCTGGTTAATATTGGCCATCACGCCATTGGACATCAGCGTCTTAATCACATCAATCGGGCTGGCATCCATCAACTCAGCCAAGTCACGCACGGTCATGTTCGATGGCAGCTCAATGCTCTTGGTCTCTTGTTCTTTGGTTTGCTCACTCATCCCAAACTCCTTAAACCCTTCTCCCCTATGTCCCCTACGAAGATTTTTCCACGGCCGTGTCCGCCGGCAAGGTTTGCGCAAAGGCGTTCAAGCGCTCGCGGTCATCGGCGCTCAACTCGGTGCGCAGGGCACCCGCCAGCGCCCCTTTGAGGCCGCGCTGGAAGCAGGCCTGGTTGGCATGCAAATAGGCCCCCCGGCCTGGCATTTTACCAGTCTCGTCGGCGAAGACGCCCTGCGGGGTGCGCACCAGGCGCACAAAATCGCGCTTGCCGCTCACTTCCCGGCAGCCCACACAGGTGCGCTGGGGGACATGCTTGCGCCTGCCTCCGGTTTGCTTCGCCATATGCGGCTAAGAGGAACTGGCGCCTAGCGCTTTACCAGTCCTCTTCCCCCCAGTCGTCGCGGCGTCGTCTCACCACCGTCACGTCGTGGTCGGGGTCGTATTCCAGTTCGCGGTGCTTCTTTTTCTTCTTCTTTTTCTTGCCGGTATCCTGGCCCTCGGCTTCTGCCAAGTCTTCTACGCTGGCCGGAGCCTGCTTGGGGCGGCGCTTGCGCTGCTTGCCGAGCAGTTCTTTCTCGGTCTGCGCGAAAATCGCTTCAACCGACTGCGGTTCCGCCTCTTCACCAGTTTCGGCTTCAGCCTGCGGCTGGGCTTGCTCGGCTTGCGGCTCAGGTTGGGCTGCGACTTCTTCGGCCGCGTCTTCCTCGGCCTCTTCCACCTCGTCGGAAATCGCCGCTTCGGCTTCGGCCACCGCTTCCGGTTCAGGCTCGGGGTCCGGCTCAGGCTCGGGGAAGTCAAAGGCCGCGATGGCGGCTTCGATGTCTTCCATGGCCTTGGGGCCAACCCCGCTGATGCTCAAAATCTTGTCGGCATCCAACTCCAGCTGCATCATCAGGTCGCCAATGGTCGAATAGCCTTCGCCACTGACCTTGATGGACAGGCTGGGAGCCAGCCCCAATTCCTCCAGCGGGACATCGAAAGCGGTCGCCGGCAGGGCATCCGCCACTTCGGCGCGCTGTTGGCGGCGCTCGTCGAGGATTTCC
Organism: Anaerolineaceae bacterium; assembly: GCA_900299355.1. GTDB lineage: Bacteria > Chloroflexota > Anaerolineae > Anaerolineales > UBA11579 > OMJR01. Next base: position 13,493 of record OMJR01000069.1, on the reverse strand, counting down.
TCGCGGCGTTCCTGGGCGCCCTTCTCGATGCCATCCACGAAGCGGCTCATCGCCGTGTACTCTTCGGGGGTTACCGGGCGGCCCTCGGCCTTCTTAGCCAGGGCGGCTTCCACAATCGGCACCAGGTCTTCCAGAGCGGCGGCTTCGGTGGCAAAGGCCTCGTCGTTCTGGGCCTTGTGCAGCGCGTCGGAGGCTGCCTCGGGCAGGCTCTTGATGTCAATGCGCCAGCTGGTCAGCTTGGCGGCCAGGCGGGCGTTCTGGCCGTCGCGGCCAATCGCCAGGCTGAGCTGGTCTTCGGGCACCACCACGGTGGCCGTCTTGCTGCCGCTGATGCGCTCGTCCAGGTATACGCCGGTAACGCGCGCCGGGCTGAGCGCCTTGGCAATGAATTGGGCTGGGTCGGGGTTCCACTCGATAACGTCGATTTTTTCTTCGTGCAATTCGCGCACAATCGCCTGGATGCGCACACCGCGCACGCCGACGCAGGCGCCGACCGGGTCAATCCCGGCCTGGGTGGCGGATACAGCCACCTTGGAGCGGTAGCCCGGTTCACGGGCGATGGAGCGAATCTCCACCAGGCCCTGATAAATCTCGGGCACTTCGTCTTCCAGCAGGCGGCGCAGGAAATCGCGATGGGCGCGGGAAAGGATGATTTCCGGGCCACGCGGGCTGTCCTTGACTTCCAATAGCAGGGCGCGCACACGGTCGTGCACGCGGAAGCGCTCGCCGGGAATTTGCTGGGAGCGCGGCATCTTGCCTTCAGCCTTGCGGTCCAGGCCCAGGGTCAGCATATGCGGGTTGACCGCCTGGACGATGCCGTTGACGATTTCGCCGGCTTGATGGCCGAAATATTCCATCTGGGCGTCGCGTTCCGCTTCGCGGATGCGCTGTTGAATCACTTGGCGGGCAGTCTGGGCGGCGACACGGCCGAAGTCCTCCGGCGTGCTCTCCACAATCACGATCTCGCCCAACTCCACCTTGGGGTGCTCCTTGCGGGCCACATCCAGCAGCACTTCGGTGCGCTCGTCCTGCACGTCCTCAACGACTTCCTTCTCGGCATACACAATCACGTCGCCGGTTTCGTCGTCGATTTTGGCCAGCACTTCCTGGGCCGCAGAGGCGTTGACCGTCTTGCGGTAGGCGGAGACCATTGCCGCTTCCAGCGCCTCGACAATCACTTCCTTGGGAAGCTGCTTGTCATCCAGCACCTCGTTGAAGGCCAGAGCAAATTCTTTCTTCATAATCCTTGTACTCCCTCGATGCGCGTCATCCCACACATCTGTGCATATAAGCAGAAAAGTGGGGGCTGCCCACTTCTCCAATAACCATACTATTCACGATGACAGCAATAATTCTAGCATGTCGCCCCGTCAACGGCAAGAGCCAGCCTAGCCCGACTGCCCTAAACGCTTACGCATGCGCCAACTGGGCTCGTACATATGGCGGATGCGCCCCTCGTGGTCCTCAAAGGACCAACGCCCATCGCTGGCGCCCACTCGCTGGTAGCCGTGGCGCACGTAGAAACGGATGCCGCCGGCATTATCACGGGCGACGTGCAATGAGACTTCGTCAAAGCCGCGGGCCAGCAAGTCGTCCTCGGCGTGAGCGAGGAGCCGCGCCCCCAGGCCGCTGCGGCGGTAACCGAGCCGCACCCGAAAGGAATGGATGAAAGCCCGCGTCTGGCCATCCGCAATAACCGCATCGCTCAGGCTGCGCAGCAAGACAAAGACCTGGCCCAATACCAGACCTTCGGCGTCCTCCGCCAGCCACAGGCAGCCGCGGCCTTCCTCGGCGCGCTGGAACACCTCGGCATAGACGCGCCTGAAATGCGTGTAGGCCCCGTCCCACTCCAACGCGGGCAGGTCGCGGCGCTCCACCGGGCGAATGGTCACCTCGTCCAGCCAGGCGGCGTTGCGCGGCCGGTCCAGCAAATCAGTCATCCACCGCCACCAGTTGGTCCAGCAGGGCGCGCTCCTCATCGGGGCTGGTCACTTGGCCGTCCAGCCAGGCGGCGCGCAAGGTCGCCAAAATCCGGCCGTAGCGCGGTCCGGGCTCCAGGCCGCGGCGGCTCAGGTCGTGGCCGTTCAGCGTGGGGCGCACGTGCCGCCATTGGCCGGCATAGTTGGCCAGCAGCTCGCGCACGTTTTCATCATCGCTTTCCACGGCCAGGCCGGCCATCGCCAGGTCCGGCGCACTCTCCAGGGCCAGCACCACTTCGCTGGGCGCGGCGGCGCTCAGTTGGGGCAGGCGCTCGGCCAGCCCGGACCAGGCCACCAGGGCTTCGGATACCCGCTGCGGCAGGCGCAAATGCGCCGCCACCGCCAAGCCAGCTTCAGCGGGCAGGTGGCGTAACCACAGCAGGTAAGCCAAATCGATGCGCGCCGTTTCGCCCAAGGCCCACAACGGGTCGACTTCATCCGGCAGGCGCGCCAGACTGGCAGCCATGGCGTCATCAAAATGCAGCGCGGGATGAATAGCGGCCAGCACGCCCAAAGCCTCGGCCTGAGCCAGCGCTCGGCTGGGGGCCGCCTCGGCCAGGATGGCAGTCAATTCATTGCGCACCCGCTCGCCGGAAATCTCGCCCAGCCCGGGCAGGGCCACGCCCAACCAGGTCGCGGTGCGGGCTTCAATCGTGAACTCCAGGCGGGCGGCAAAGCGCAGGATGCGCAGGATGCGGGTGGGGTCGTCAATAAAGGAGCGGTCGTGCAGCCCGCGCAGTTGGCCGGCCGCCAAATCGGCCAGGCCGCCCAGCGGGTCCAGCAGGCGCCCAAAGTGGCCGCCATCCAGGCGCAAAGCCAGGGTATTGATGCTGAAATCGCGACGCAGCAGGTCCTGTTGGATGTCCCCAAAGCTGACCTCGGGCAGCGCGCCTGGGTGGGCATAGCGTTCCCGGCGAGCGGATATCAAATCAATCGCGGCGGGCACATCCCCCTCAAGGCCCTCCAAGTGCCAGATGGCGGTGCCAAAGCGGCGGTGGCTGGTCAGGCGGCCGCCCAGTTTGCGCACCAAGCGCTGCCCCAGGGCTATCGCATCACCCTCCACCACCAGGTCGAAATCCTTCACCGGACGGCTCAGCAGCAAATCACGCACCCCCCCGCCCACCATGTAGAGCGGCAGCTCGGCCGCCTCGGCTTCCGCCGCCACAGCCTGCAGCAGGCGCAATTGCGCAGCGGGCAGGGCAGCCTCTAGCTCGGCCGCCAGATGTACGCGCTGGCCGGCCCGGTGGGCCGCCAAGACGCGCTCTAAAAGTTGATGGGACGCCATGTCGCAATCATAGCGCAGTTGGATTTGGAGGAGGCCCGAATCAGCCCTCGGGCGTGTTGGTCGGCAGCGGCGTGTGGGTGGGCAATGCGGTGCCGGCTGGCTCCACCACCGGTTCGATAACGGGCACCAGAGATTCCCAGGCGTAGAGGCTAATCACCACCAGCAGCACAATCGAAATCAGGGTCACCAGCCAGCGGCGTGCCTGGCGACGGCGTTGCTGGGCGCTGGTGGGATGCGCGGGCGGCACGCCCAGCACAATCGCGCTTACGTTATCCTGGCCGCCTTTCTCTAGCACGGCTTCAATCAGGTTCTTGGCCGCGTCTTCCACTTCACTGTCGCCCAGTAGATTGAGGATGTCCTCCTCACTGAGCACATCGCTCAGGCCGTCGCTGCACAGCAGCAGGCGGTCGTTGGGGCGCAGGCGGAAGCCCTGGTTGTTGGCTGTGCGCGGGCTCAATTGCCCGGCGCGCACGGGCATGCGGAAATCAGGCTCAATCGGCAGGTGCGACCCCAGAAAGGCGCGCAATTGCCCCAATTCGGACACCTTGCGGGCCTTGCGCCCCGCTTCGCCGTCCTCTTCGCGGATAAATTCATGCGGCACATTCAGTGCTTGCAGGCTGCCCTGGCGCAGCAGGTACATCCTTGAATTGCCTACGTTGGCGCTGTAGAGCTTGTCGTCCAGCACCCAGGCCACCAGGCAGGTGCTGCCCATGCCCTGCAGCTTGCTCTTGCTTTCCGATTCGCTCAGCACCGCCTGCCCGGCCTGCACAAATGCGGCCTGCAGGATGCCGGTCGGCTGGCTGGCGTGGCTGCTCTCGACCGCGCGCTTGACCGTATCCAGCGCCAATTGGGCGGCCACATCGCCGGCTTTACGCCCGCCGATGCCATCGGCCAGAATAGCCAGCACCGAATTCATTGGCCGTTCCAGGCCCACCGTGTAGGCGGACACCCAATAGCGATCCTGGTTGGGCTTGCCGCCCTGGCCGGGATGGCTGTGGGCCGAGCTGCGCAGGTGGCTTTGTTCGGCGGGAATCATGCCTGGCTCCGAATCTTGGGCGGCAGCAGCGAGAAACGGAAAGCCTCACGGCCGATATGTACCAGGTCGCCTTCTTCCACACGGCTGCCCTCGCTGGAGACTGGCGCGTAATTCAACCAGGTACCCGCCTCCGAGCCCATGTCGGCCAGCACGAAGATGCCGTTATCCAGCTGGGTCAGGCGCGCGTGCTTGGGGTCCACCGTGTCTCCCTGCAGAACGATGTCGCAGGCATCCGCCAGCGAACCAATCAGCGAGTTGGCCTTGGCCACCGGTTGCACTAGTTCCAATTCCACGCGGCCGTCGGCATTGAGCCCCTGCAGGAAGGCTATCGCCCGCGGGGCCGGCATCGGCAGCGGGTCGCCCGGGTCCGGCACCCGGGCTCGAGCGCCGGCGGCCGCCGTGGGGCGCGCATTCACCGGGTCGACCAAGTCCTCTTCCAATTGAGTGGTCTGTAAAGCCGGCGGCTTAATCCGCCCGGAAAGCACTAAGACCAGGAATACTGCCCCGGCGGCAATCAAAACCACCGAGAAGGCCAGCGCGGGTGCGCCGCGCGAAAGCAGCACCTGGAACCAACTGGCTGTTGGTTGGGTCACAATCTGCAGGCTGTGGGTCGCGCTGCGCCCAATCAGGCCCAGTTCGTCTTCCACCTCCACCTGGAGGTTGAGCTGCTGGGTGCTGTCATAGGGCTGCAAATCCCAGATGAAGTTGTTGAAGGGTTCGGTGCGGTTCTCGGCCACCAATTGGTCGTTGACGTACAGGCTGCTGCGCACCACGTTACGCTCGAAATCATCCGGGAATTCAATCAGGATTTCCAGCGGTTGGCTGAAGGGCGAGAGCAGCGTGGGGTCGTCCTCGTAGGGGGTGCGTTCGATTTGGCTGGGCGGGGTCACGAAAATCGGGTTGGGCGCCAGGATGTTCAGCGAATAGCTCAAGGCCTGGGAATCGACCACCCCGGCTTCGCTCTCCCATTGCACCTGCACGCTGTGTTCGCCCGAGGTGTTGGCCGGCGACTCATATTGGAAGTAATAAGCCTGGGACAGCGGCGCGAAGTAATCATCCGGTTCGGGGAAGGCCTCATCGCCGGAGAACAGGAAGGATTGCCCGCCGCTGTTGGCCGCCAACTCCTGCAGCGCTCCGGCCTCCTCCGAGGCCAGACGCCCGGGCGCGTCCACCAGCCAGATGAAGAGCGTGATGCCTTGTTCTTCAAGGCTGGTGCGCCAATCAGCCAGACTGTCCATTTCCTCAATCGGCGGCACGGCGCTGATTACCCACAGGGCTTTGCCCATGCCGGGGCGCGGGTCGTTCTGGCCCAGCACGTTCAGCGCCTGGTCCAAAATCGAGAGGTCGTTGTTGATGATGTTAGTGTTGGGCTGGTAGGCTTCCAGGGCAGTGACCAGTTCGCTGGCGGCCACGTTCTGGGCCAGGGCGCCCGCCTCGGTTATCAGGCTGAGCTGCAAATCCTCGCTGTCGGCTTGCGGGCTGGCCCAGGCCAGCAGCTGCTGGCGCACGAGGTCGAAGCGCGAGGTGCCTTCCGGGTTGCGGATGGCGAAGGCCTGGCTGGGGTCGACCAACAGATAGAGGTTGAGGCCGGTATCCGCCAGGCGTAGTTGGCTCACCGGCAGCGGGCGTCCATCCTCCACCACTGTCAACTGTTCAGCGTCCAAATCGGCCACCAGTGCCCCGCTGGCGTCCCGCGCATCCAGGAAGCCGGCCACCACCGGAAAGTCCTGGCTTTCCACGTGCCGCAAAGTTAATTTCGCCCCGGTCTGGGCGTAGGCTGACCCCAGGGGAGCCAGCACACCCAGAACCAGGGCGACCAAAAGCGCTATTCGTTTCACTGCGGCGATTCTAGCATACGGGCTTTGTATTTCAGGTATACCTGTTTTGACGCCCCTTGGGGCGAGTGATAAGATGACGCCAGCCAATCCCATGTCCCTGTCCAAAAAACTTTCCGTGGCCTTCAAGGCTGCGATACAGCTTGCCTTTCACGGTCTACCTTCCTATCTCTGGTATCAAACCAAGCTGCGCAGTGGCCTGTTGCGCTGGCTAACTCCCATTCGGGCTGACTGGGCAGACGGGCCTGCATATTCACTACAGGCTGTGCTGCCGATCCCCACCAAGGATTCGATCCTGGAAGTCCTCGGCGACGATCTTAACTTGCTGATTACTGAGGCCGATGAAATCCTGGGCGGAGAAGTGCGTTTATTCGGGGGATTGCCCCAGGCGCTGGTGCTGGAACCGGAGCAGGCCGGCCGCCATTGGAGTGCCTACGAGCACGCCCTGCCGGATGGCGGCGACATCAAATGCACCTGGGAAGTGGGCCGCTTCGGCTGGGCCACCGTGCTGGCCCGCGCTTATCACGTTACCGGCTATGACAAGTACGCCGCGGCCTTTTGGCGCTACACCGAACGCTTTCTAGAGGCCAACCCGCCCAACCAAGGCCCGCACTGGGCCTCGGCCCAGGAAGTGGCCCTGCGCCTCATCTCGATTTCTTTCTGTGTTTCGGTGTTCGCCCCCGCCAAAAGCACCACATCGCGGCGGCTGGCCATGCTGTCGCAGTCGCTGGCACACCACGCCGCCCGTATCCCGCCCAGTTTAAGTTATGCCCGTGCGCAGAACAACAATCACTTATTGAGCGAAGCCATGGGTTTGTACACAGCTGGTGTCTTGATGCCCGATCATCCCCGTAGCCAGCGCTGGCGCAAGGTCGGTTTGCGAGTTTTTATGCAGGGATTGCAACGCCAGATCGACGCTGACGGCGCGTATATCCAGCATAGCGCCAATTATCAACGCCTGATGTTGCAACTGGCACTGTGGGCGCGGGTTGTTACTCCACGCTACGAGAAGGGCTGGCCAGGGAGCCAATGGTACAAAGTGGCCAAGGCGGCTGGTTGGTTGCACCGTATCATGGAGCCAACAAATGGCCGATTGCCTAACCTGGGGCCTAACGACGGCGCTTACATCTTGCCACTCACCACTCGCCCCCATGCCGACTTCCGTCCTGTGATAGAGGCAGTCAGCCGCGCGTTTCTTGGCTATGACATGATTGGAAGCGGCCCCTGGGACGAACTCAGCCTGTGGCTGTTTGCCCCACCCATCGGGGAAAACAAAACGCCGCCGTTTTTCGAAGACCCGCTGCGCCTGGAAGGGCCCCAGAGCTGGGGGTATTTGCGCGCGGCCCACTTTCCGGCGCGTCCCGGTCACGCTGACCAATTGCATTTCGATCTGTGGTGGCGCGGCCAAAACATCGCCCGCGACGCAGGCACCTACCGATACAATGCCCCGCAACCTTGGGATAATTCTCTGATGGTCACCGCGGTGCACAACACCGTGACAGTTAATGGCTTGGACCAAATGTATCGGGCCGGACGCTTCCTCTGGCTGGATTGGGCCCAGGCTTTCGTGACTGAAGTAGATGAAACGTCTGCGGTGGCCAAACATCATGGTTACCGCAGTCAAGGCGTGATCCATGAACGCTGTGTCGAATCCCTGGCTACCGGTTGGCTGGTCACCGACCAAGTGCGCCCAGAATACGACAGTGCGCAAGTCACCGCCCGCCTACACTGGCTGCTGCCCGATTGGCCCTGGGCGCTGGGGGGCGGCCGCCTGCAGCTCACCAGCCCTGAGGGCGACATCATTGCGCTCGACATCCAAGCCGCCGGCGCGCAATTCACGCTGGTGCGCGCCGGGGAGCGCCTGGCTGGCGACCTGGACTTTCCGCCCATCCTGGGCTGGTACTCGCCCACCTACGATTACAGAGAACCCGCGCTGTCCTTTATGGCCGAAGTGAGCGGCCCGGCCCCGCTGGAATTCAGCAGCCGCTGGGAGCTGCCCGCATGAGCCGCCGCCTGCACATCCTGCTGCTGCACCAGGCCTTTGTCGCGCTGGACGAAGCCGGCGGCACCCGCCACCTGGAATTTGCCCGTTACTTGGTGGCCGAAGGTCACCAAGTAACAGTCATAGCCAGCCCGGTCAGCTATCTCACCGGGCGCGACGCGGCCGCCCGCGACGAGGTCGTGGACGGCGTGCGCATCCTGCGCGCCTACACCTACCGCGCGCTGCACCGCAGCTTTGTGCATCGCGTGTTCAGCTTCCTCTCCTTCGCGCTGTCTTCCTTCTTTATCGGCCTGCGCGTCAAGGATGTCGACATCGTCTGGGGCACCACCCCGCCCATCTTCCAGGCCGCCAGCGCCTGGCTGCTGGCGCGGCTAAAAGGCGCGCGCTTCCTGCTGGAGGTGCGCGACCTATGGCCCGCCTTCGCTGTGGCGGTGGGCGTGCTGCGCAGCCGCGCCCTGATTGGCGCCAGCGAATGGCTGGAGCGCTTCCTCTACCGGCGCGCCGACCACGTGATGATTAACTCGCCCGGCTTCCGCGAACACATTGCCGCCCGCGGCGGCGCACCCATCGAGTTGGTGCCCAACGGCGCCGACGCAGCCATGTTCGACCCGGCCGCCAAGGGCGCCGAGTTCCGCCGCCAGCTCGGCTTGGAACACAAATTCATCGTGCTCTATGCCGGGGCGCACGGCCTCTCCAACGATTTGGGGGTGGTGGTCGCCGCCGCCGAAGAGCTTCGCGACGACGCGCACATCGCCATCGTGTTGCTGGGCGACGGCAAGGACAAGCCCGCGCTGATAGAACAGGCGCGCGCCTTCAGGTTGGACAACCTGCATTTCGTCGACCCGCTGCCCAAAAGCGGCATGGCCCAGGCCCTGGCCGCCGCCGATGCCTGCCTGGCAATCCTCAAGCCCATCGACATGTACAAAACGGTTTACCCCAACAAGGTCTTCGATTACATGGCCGCCGGGCGGCCCGTGTTGCTGGCGATTGACGGTGTTATCCGCCAGGCGGTGGAAACCGCCGGGGCGGGTCTCTTTGTACCGCCGGGTGACCCCGCCGCACTGGCCGCCACGATTAAAGAGCTAGCCGCCGACCCGCAGGCCGCAACCGCGATGGGCCGCCGGGGCCGCGCCTATTTGATGGAGCATTTCAACCGCCCCGCCCTGGTGGCCCAGCTCGAAGAATTGCTGCAGCGCATGGCTGGCGAGGGCCTATAATCCCGCCATGGCCAAGCGCAACCGCCCCGACCTGAGCGAAGCCGAACTGCGGCGAATGCTGCTGGAACGCCGTCGGCAGGACCGCGCCCGCCGCCTGGCGACCTTTCGCCGCGACGGCGACCTGGCCGAAACCCAGGGCCAGCGCGCCGAACCGCTCGAGGGCGAATCGCTCTCTGGACCCAAGGTCTACGCCGACCCCAATTTGCGCCTGCAACCCGCCGCCGAAACCCCACGCCGCAAGTGGGCCAACCGCCTGCTGCTGGCCGTGGAAGTGCTGGCCGTGGTCGGCCTGGCCATCATCCTGGTCAGCAGCCTCAACCTGCTCAGCGAACTTAACCAGCAAGTGCGCGCGGTCTTTGAGGACACGGTCGGCGAGGCCAGCGCCACGCCCTTGATTGGCATTGTGGTGCTGCCCTCCGGGCACACCCCGCCGGATAGCGCCGGCGGCCCGCAGCCCAACGAAGCCGAAATCCCCGAGCATTTGCGCCCCGCCCAGCAGGCCTACCGCGCCGCCATCAGCATTCCCACCCCCGGCCCGCAGCAGCCCATCGCTATCCAGATCAACGCCATCAGCGTCAACGCTCCGGTGGTGCAGGGCGACGATTGGGAGGCGCTCAAACGCGGGGTGGGGCAGCACATCGGCAGCGCCAACCCGGGCCAGCAGGGCAACCTGGTACTCACCGGCCACAACGATATCTACGGCGAAGTCTTCCGCTACCTGGGAGACTTGCAAGTCGGCGACGAGGTGACCGTTTTCACCGCCGACCAGTCCTACACCTACGTGGTGCGCTGGGTCGAAATCGTGGAACCCACCGACGTGCATGTGATGAACCCCACCGATAACGCCAGCCTGACGCTGATAACCTGCCATCCCTACCGCATTGATACCCAGCGCGTGGTCGTGCGCGCAGAACTGGTTAATTAGGCCGCCTTCCGGCTGCCTGGCCCCATGAAGAAATTCAACGCGTCCTTCATCTACCTTGCCACCATGTTCGTTATGGGGCTAACCGCCAATATCTCCACCACCGCCTATGTGATTTACCGTGTGGACGTGGTCGGCATGGACGCCTTGCAATTGGTGCTGGCTGGCACCGCGCTGGAAGCCAGCGTCTTCCTCTTTGAGGTGCCCACCGGCATCGTCGCCGATATCGTCAGCCGGCGGCTCTCCACCATCGTGGGCGTCTTCATTACCGGCCTCGCCATCCTGGTCGAGGGGCTGGCGCCGCTAGTCTGGGTGGTGCTGCTCTCGCAGGCGCTGTGGGGCCTGGGCTGGACCTTTGTGAGCGGCGCCTTCTCGGCCTGGATTACCGACGAGGTCGGCGCCGACAAGGTGGGCGACTACTTCCTGCGCGGCCGCCAACTGTCACTGATTGGCCACCTGGTCGCCATCCCCATCAGTGTGCTGATTGCCAGCCACAGCCTGGCGCTGACCTTTATCATCGGCGGCCTGGGCCGCATCCTCTTCGGCATCTTCCTGGCCGCTAAAATGCCCGAGACTGGCTTCACCCCGGTGCCCAAGGCCGAACGCCACGGTTGGAACACGATGGTGACCCAGCTCAAAGAGGGCGTCGCTCTGGTGCGCAGCCGCCGGGTACTGATGATATTCAGCGTGATTGCCCTGCTGCTGGGCCTCTACAGCGAAGCCTGGGACCGCCTCAGCCTGGCCTTCCTGCTGGAGCAATTCCGCTTCCCCCAATTTGGCGGGGTACAGCTCACCGACGTGGTCTGGTTCGGCATCCTGGATGCTAGCATCCTGCTCATCGGCATCGCCGCCAGCGGGCTGGCCAAGCGCCTGGTGGATACCCGCATCTCGGACCAAATCACCCGCGCCTTGCAAGCCATCTACATTGGCATGGTGGCCGCCATCCTGGTCTTCGTCTTCGCCGAGTCCTTCTATTGGGCCATCGCGGCGCTTTTCATCTTCAGCGCCTTGCGGGTGGTCACCTTCCCACTTACCGAAGCCTGGCTCAATCAACATGTCAGTTCCAAGCTGCGCGCCACGGTGCTCTCCATGGCCGGCCAGGTGGATGCCTTCGGCGAGCTGGCCGCCGGACCCATTGTTGGCAGCATTGGCCGCATTTTCTCCATGCGCACCGCGATTGTCAGCTCGGCCCTGCTGCTCTCGCCCGTGGCGCCGCTCTTCCGGCGTATCCGCCGCACCGCCCAGAAAGATTAAACGAAAAGAGCCCGGCTTGCCGGGCTCTTTTGATTTGTGCTAATCCTTTGTTTACTGCGGCGTATAGGCCGGAGCGTCGAAGTCTGCCAGCCACACACCGCCACCCATATCCGACACGGAGTCGAACTGGTTGATGATGTTGAAGAAGGTCTGGCCGGGCGCCAGCGGGAAGGGTTGCCCGTCTACTTCCAGGTGCACCGGCAGCGGGTTGTCCTTATCGGCCACATAGTCCGGATAGAGGCTGGACCAGGTGGCTTCGAAGACCTCGCCGTTGCGGAACACGTAGGCGGTGCCGGCCTGGAAGTCCATCTCCAGGTCGATGATCGTTACCGCGGCATTCTGGGCCACATGCTCGACCAGTAGCACCACCACGTTTTCAAAAACCAGCGTCTCCTCGGTGAGGCCGTCAATCATCTGGGTGTACTCTTCGGTCTCAACACTGAAGGGCGCGTTACCGCGCTCGGCTTCGGATTTGGGTTCGCTGAGCGCCCAAGTGTAGCCGCCCAAGGCCTCGTCATATTCAAAGTGGCTGATGTTGTTGATATTGTAGAGCATATACAGCTCAGTGCCGGCCGAGCCACCCAGCGGCGAGTCCATGCAAAACAATGCCGAATCCTGCAGGTTGGGGCTGCAGCTGGAGTTCTCGGTGTAGTTCTCGGCGATAGCCAGCAGGCGGGTTACATCCAGGCCCGCGCCGCCGATATCGCTGGCGTCGCTGCTGAAGGCGTTGCCGCACACATTGATTTGCTGGGCCACCTCGGGGTCGGCGCCCGCAGAAACCAGGCAGCCGCAGTAGTTACCCTGGATGTCCTGGTGGGCTGTACGCCCGGAGCGGAAGCCTTCGATGTAGACCGATTCGCGAATGCCCGCATCCAGGTTGGAGAAGGCGTTGTCGGCTTCATCCGTGGGGTCGAAGAAGTCGCTGCGCCCATTGGAGGTGAAATCGCTGTCCACCGTGTCGTCGCTGCCCACATCTTTGTTCACGAAGTAGTAGCCGCTCAGGTTGGGCGGCGCACCCACGCGCACCTGGAACTCCGTATTGGGCTCCACGTCTTCCAGCACAAACCAGTACAGGCCGAAGGCGTTGGTAGTGGTCGTCGCCACTTCCTGGAAGTCGCTATTCAGTAGGCGCACCTCCACGTTGTTGATACCCGGTTCGGTCTCCCCTTCCAGGTGGTCGGGGGTATTGTCGAACCACACCCGCCCGGAAATCACATAGTCGTTGTCGCCGGCCGGCTCGGGCGCGGCATTCTCGCTGCCGGCGGTGTCATCGCCTGCAAAGGCCGCAATGGGGAATTCGCCATAGTTGACCACCAGCAAGCGGCTGTCGCCATCGCCAATGTAAAGCTGGAAGACCTGCGGCGCGGTGGACATACCCGAGGGCGGCCGCACCTGCGGCGGGAAAATCGAAATCGAGGTGAATACCGGGTTAAGGCCCAGATAGGCCGGTTCGGAGACTGGCAGGCCGCTCAGCGGCGATATACCATCCGGGAAGGGTTCCGCCCCCGGCCCGTAGCAGAAGGACTCACTCGCGCCGGTGGACGGCATGTAGAGCCCGGCATCCACATCACTGCTGCCCTCTTCGCCCAGCGTGAAGGGCGAGGTGCGCGTGGTATCCGGGAAGGGGTCGCTATCCAGGCTGTCGTCGCCCGCGTCCTGGGTAGTCAGCAGATATCCCTCGGGCGGGTCAAATTGCACGATGTAAATCTCACCAATCGTGAGGCCGCTAAACTCATAGAAGCCCTCGGAATCCGTGCTGGTACTGGTTACTTGCTGGCCCTCCCCATCAATCAACGTCACCACCACGGCTTCGACGCCGCTTTCATCTTCATCCTGGAACCCGTTGCGATTCTCGTCATGCCAGACGTAGTCGCCGATGCTGGCCTCAATCGCCACCAGGTCCTCCGGGGTGTTGTCAATCTCCGCATTGACCTCGAAGGGAATCAAACCAATATCATAGTGG
>OMJR01000068.1 GCA_900299355.1 Anaerolineaceae bacterium | reverse complement strand
GCCGTCGTTGTACTTGCCGGTCAGGATGCCGGAGGCCAGCGGGCTCCAGGTAACCAGACCGATGCCCAGGTTCTCCACCAGCGGGGCCAGTTCGTGTTCCACGCGGCGGCGGTGCAGCATATGGTATTGGGGCTGCTCCATGGCCGGCGGTATCAGGCCCAGTTGGCGCGCGATGCCGTGGGCCTCGGCGATTTGTGATGCACGCCATTCCGAAGTGCCCCAATACAGAATCTTGCCCTGCTGTATCAGGGTGTTCATCGTCACCACGACTTCCTCTACCGGGGTATCGGGGTCGTAGCGGTGGCAGAAATACAAGTCCAGGTAATCGACCTGCAGGTTCTTAAGCGATTGGTGGATGGATTCGGTGATGTGTTTGCGCGAGAGCCCGCGGCCGTTGGGGCCGGGCATCGTCGGCCAGAAGACTTTGCTGGATAGTACCAGTGCTTCCCGCGGCAGGTCTTTAATCGCCTTGCCCATCACCGTTTCGGCCGCGCCTTTGGCGTATACATCGGCGTTGTCGAAGAAATTGATTCCGCCCTCGTAGGCCGTGTGCAGCAGTTGGGTAGCGGTTTTGTCGTCAATCTGGGAACCGAAGGTCACCCAGGCGCCGAAGGAAATTTCACTGACCTTCAGGCCCGAACGACCCAGTCGTCGGTAATGCATTGTGCCTCTTTCTCGTGATGAAACGTTGAAACTATTTTACAGCTTCGATGATGTCGGCTACCAAATCAAATCGGTTGAAGGCCGGCATCAGGTACACGCCTGCCGCCCAATCCTTGATTTCCTCTATTAACTCCCCAGCAATGTCAACCCCTTCGCGCGGCGATGACTTGCCGGCCGCCTCCAGGCGCTGGCGGGTGGCCTCGGGGATATTGATGCCCGGCACCTCGTTGTGCAGGAAAGCGGCGTGTTTGACGCCGTAGAGCGGCAGCACCCCGGCCAGGATCGGCTCTTCCAGCGGGCCGTATTCATCGGCGTAGCGCTGCAGGAATTGCTGGGCGACCTGGGGTTGATAGATGGGCTGGGTGAGGAAGAAATCGGCGCCGTTAAGCAGCTTGCGCCGCAGCAGCTCGATTTCGCGCTCGGGGTCCTTCGGGGTGAGATTGAGCGCCGCGCCGACAAAGAAGGCAGTTGGCTGCCCGATCTCGGAGCCGGCATGGTCCATCCCGGCATTGAAGCCTTGCTTAACCAGCTTGATCAAGCCGGTGGGGGCTAAATCGAAGTTGTCCATCGCCTCTGGGTAGTCGCCGATCGCGGTCGGATCGCCCATCACAATGAAGACATTGCGCACCCCGATGGCGTGGGCTGCCAGCAGGTCGCCCTGGATGCGCAGCAGGTTGCGCCCCCGGGTGGGAAAGTGCAGCGTGGTCTCAATGTTCAGATCGCGCTGCACCAGATCGCAGACTGCCCAGGGGCTCATGCGCATGCGCGCCATCGGGCTGTCGGCTACATTGATCACGTCTGCGCCGGCTTCGCCCAACAGGCTGGCCCCAGCAATCAATTTCTGTGTGGTCAAGCCGCGCGGCGGATCCATCTCCACCGCAAAGACGAATTGGCCCCGGCCGATCTTGGCGGCCAGTTGCGAGCCGATATCCGGGTCGCTGGCGGTGGCCACCTGTCCGCGGTGATCAGCCTCGTCGGCCTCAATCTCAACCACCGGAAGCGGGTCCTGCAGGGCCAGATGCATGGCCTGAATGTGCTCGGGCGTGGTGCCACAGCAGCCGCCGATCAGGCGTGCGCCCGCCTGGGCGAAGGCCTGGGCGTATTGCCCAAAGTACTCCGGTCCGGCGGGGTACATGATCCGCCCGGCGGTCTGCTCAGGCCAGCCGGCGTTGGGCATCACCGAGTAGAGCGCATCCGGCTGGGCAGCGCGCATCTTGCGCAGGATGCGCAGCAGTTGCGCCGGGCCACCGGAACAATTGATGCCGATCACGTCTGCGCCGGCATCCGCCATGCGCGTGGCCACCTTGACCGGGCTGTCCCCCAAAAGTGTCTTGTCGTCCCGGGTGAAGGTCATGGACGCCAGCACTGGCAGATCACAGACCTCTTTGGCGGCCTTGATCGCCTCGCGCACTTCGTACAGGTCGGTCATGGTTTCAATAATGATCAGATCGGGGCTCCCAGCGACCAGTCCCTCGATTTGTTCTTTGAAGGCGGCGCGCGCTTCGTCGGGATCCACGCGGCCAAAAGGCGCCAGACGCACGCCCAGCGGGCCGACATCCGCGGCTACGAAAACCGGCTTACCGGATGCTTCCACGGCGTGGCGGGCGTTCTCCACCCCGGCGCGATTGATTTCAAAGACCTGTTCTTCCAATCCGTGCTCGGCCAGCCGGTAGCGATTGGCGCCGAAGGTGTTGGACATGATCACCTGGGCGCCGGCCTCGATGTAGGCGCGGTGGATCTCGGCCACCGCCTGCGGGTCGTCCAGATTCAATTCGTCAAAACAGGCGTTGAATTGCACCCCGCGCTCGTGCAGCACGGTGCCCATGGCGCCGTCGGCCAGCAGTGGGCCGCCGCCGGCTTGCAAGGCTTCCAAAAAGGGGGTTTTCGTATTCATAAGGCGACCATTCACTTTTCAGGGGTGGTTTGAACCAGGCCCAGCCAATTGGCGCAGCCGATCAAGGCGGCTAAGGCCAGCAACAGCAAGCCGGGCATCAGCATGCGGTCCAGGCCGGTGGACACCCACCAGCTGATATCGGCCGTGGCGGTCTGATAGGAAGTCAGGTAATAGCTGGCCAGGATGATAGCAACGAAGATCGCCCCCAGGGCCAGCAGCAGGCGGGCGCCGCGGGATATTCCCGAGCGGCGGTTGAGCAGCCATAAGAGAGCGAAGGCCAGCAGCGGGATCGCCAGCCCGGCCCAGACCGAGAAATCGGTCAACTGCTGGGCGAAATTGCTGAGCAAAAAGCCCAACTCCTCCCAATTCAGGTTGCCGCCCAGCAGGGCGGAAAGGCCGCCGCCGAGCAGGCCGCTGGAAAAGCCGCGGCCGGCATAGGCCGCCGAAGCAGCCCAACCCCAGAACAGCGAATAGACCAGTGTCGGGACGATCCACGGCGCCCAATCCCGCCAGCGCACCAAGCTCGCGCGGCCGTAGGCCAGCAGGATCAGGGCCGGGATCAGCACCCAGTTGATCGCCAGCCCTTCCGGCCGCGTCCAGGCGGCGCCCGCTAACAACAGGCCGGCCAGCCAGGCCGGCGCACGGCCAGCGCCTGATTCCAAGCTATCGACCGCCAGCAGGAAGCCACTGACCAGGAAGAAGGTGTAGGGCAGGTTGGCGTAGGCCAGGGTTCCGTGCAGGAAGACCAGTGGCGAGGTCGCCAGGATGGCCGTGCCCACGATCGGCAGCGCCCCGTTAAACCGTTTTCTTAAAAAGGCCAACACGACCAACAGCAGGGCCACATAAAAACAGGGGAAGATCAATTTGGATTCGGGCAGCCAATCCCCGAACCAGGTCAGGAAACTGCCGATCAGCAGCGGGATATTCAAGGGATAGCGCGGGCTTAGCGTGCCCCATTCGGAGACGCCGCTTTGCAGGCCGGCGGCCGGGATGCCGTAGCCCTTGGCCCCCCACAGCAGGTACTCATCCGAGCGGGCGTAGCCGCGGCCCACCGCCAGCAGGGCCACCAGGGCGCCCAGCAAAATAACCAGCAACAGGCCCAGCCAGGCAGAACCATCGCCCGCAGCCGCCGCCCGGGTTGCGGCGGGGCGCCTGCGCCAGGCTGCCAGGGCCCCGATCAGAGCCAGCGCCAGCAGGGCCCACAGCAGCCCGCGGCTCAATTCGAAGCCCAGCAAGAGGGCCAGAAATACGAGCAGGGAGAAAGCGCCGCTCCCCAAACCAAAACCCAGCGCCGCCTGGGCGGTGCGGTCCAGGTTCGGGGCCAGCCGGGCGACCAGCATGAAGCCCACCAGCGTCAGGCCCAGCAAGGCGAGCAGCGGTGGGGCCAGGCGCAGGGCTGCGTTCGCCAGCGCATCAAAATCGCGCCAGCCGGTCGGGCTCGCCTCGGCGGCCGGGCCGCGGTAGAGCAAGCCCCATTGATCGCTAAAGGGCTGGTATTCAGCCCAGGTATTTACATCCACCCGGTCGGGCGTCGTAACCAGCGCCGCCTGGCCCGCGTCCAGGGCCGCCTCCAGGCAAGCCAGATAGCCGTCACCGGGGCAGTTGTAAACGCGGCGTGGATAAAGGAAGACCTGTAAGGCGGCCGGCTTGCTGAGAGTTTCCGGTCCCGTGTCAGCCCCCACCAGGATGGGGACATCTGCCGGAACCTGGTGGTTGATCCAGGCCAGGTAGTCGGCAATCTCGAGGTTGAAGGTGAAATTGGCGCTGCGCCACAGCCCGGCTTTGCCCGCATCCTGGCGGATACGCGCCAACTCGGGCGCGGCCTGCCGAACGATCAGGGCCAGTTGCACCAGCAGCAGCCCCAAGGCCAATAGGGCGAAGGCGGCCCGCCCCCAGCGGGATTGGCTTTCGCTCACCGAGCCAGCCTGGAACCGCAAACCGCAAACAAGGCAGCCATCAGGCCTTCATCAATTGCTCAACGCGGCTTTCGCCCACGCTGTAGTATTTGGCCTCGGGGTGGTGGAGGATGATCGCGGCGGTGGACTGCTCCGGCACCAGTTGGTAAGCGGCGGTGAGTTCCATCCCCAACTCTTGCTCGGCCGGCAGCAGCTTGAAGACCTTGGCATGGTCATCCAGGTCCGGGATAGCCGGGTAGCCCCAGGAATAGCGCTTGCCCTGGTTCGGCTTCAGCCCCAGTTCCTTGCGGATGTGCCTGTGCAGGTATTCGGCGGTGGCCTCGGCGGTCTGCACCGCCAGCCCGTGGGTGAAATAGCCCTCGCTGTAATCGCCGGCAGCCTGCAGCTCGTCAAAGCGTTGGGTCGCCGCGTCGCCCACGGTGACCACCTGCAGGGCGACCGTATCCATGCACCCGCTGTCCACCGGGGCGAAATAATCCGCCAGGCAGAGCAGCTCGCCGCTGGGCTGGCGCGGGAAGTTGAAGCGAGTGATCTCCTTGGGTTTCCCGTTGCCCAGCGTCTCGGGATCGTAGACGACCAGGTCGTCGCCATCCGCCTGCACCGGCCAGTAGCCATAGACCGCCTGAGGGCGCAGCCAGCCTTCTTCGATCGCGGCCTTCTTCATTTTGGCCAGACGCGTCTCGAATTCCGCCTCCAACTTGTCCCATTCTGCGCCGTGGGTGTTCTTGGCGCCCCAGGACAGCCGGAAGAGCTCGTTCTTATACAGGCACTCGAAGACCAATTCCAGCGGCATATCCTTGACCACCCGCGGCCCCCAGGTATCCGGCGTGGGTATCTCCTCGGCGGGCTTTATCGCCGAGCGTCCGGTTTTGACCGCCGTACGGCGCGGCTTGGCTTCGCGGCCGGCTTCCTTGGCGGCGCGCTCGTAAATCGTTTCCATCAATTTGGCGCGCCGCGGCTCGTCAATCAGTTGGTCCATAGTCTCCAGGCCCTCAAACGCGTCCTGGCAGTAAAACACACCGGGGGTGTAGGGCTCGCCATCCTCGGTGTAGAGGATGCGCCAGCCGAAGCGGCGGTTAATGGCCGCCCCGCCGACCAGCACCGGAAAGTCCAACTTGCGGCGCTGCAATTCGTTGACAATCAGGGGCATCTGTTTGCTGGTGCTCACCAAGAGCGCGCTGAGGCCAATGGCGGTGGCATTCACTTCCTGGGCCTTGGTAATAATCGTCTCGGCGGGCACCTGCTTGCCCAGGTCGAAGACCTCGTAGCCGTTGTTGTCCAGGATGGTCTTGACCAGGTTCTTGCCGATATCGTGTACGTCGCCGTAGACGGTGGCCAGCACTACGCGGCCCTTGCTGACGCCTTCCACCTTTTCCAGGTAGTTCTCCAGGTGAGCGACGGTTTTTTTCATTACTTCGGCGGATTGCAGCACGAAGGGCAAAATCAGTTCGCCGGCGCCGAATTTGTCGCCGACCTCTTTCATCGCTGGCAGGAGGGTATTGTTGAGCAGGTTCACCGCAGCCTCGTGGTCGCTCTCGTGGTCACTGCGGCCGATGACCTCGTCAATCGCCGCTTCCACGCCTTCCTTGTGGCGGTGCAGGATGCTCCAATGCAGCTTCTCTTCGGACGTCATGCCCTCGGTCGGGTCGCCGGCTGCTTCCTCTTCGGTCGGCGCACGCTGTTCGTAGAACTCAATCACGCGCTGCAGGGCATCCTCGCGCTTGTTGAAGATTAAATCTTCCATCAAGGCGCGCTCTTCCTCGGGGATTTCAGCGTAGGGTTTGACCTTACTGGCGTGCACTATCGCCATGTCGAGGCCGGCTTCCACGCAGAAGTGCAGCATCATGCTGTTGAGCGTGGTGCGCGCCGAGGGCGTCAGCCCGAAGCTGACGTTGCTGACCCCCAACGAAGTGAACACGCCGGGCAGGGCGGCTTTAATATCACGGATGGCGTTAATTGTCTCCACCGCGCTGTTGTTGAATTCCTTGTCGCCGGTGCTGAGCGGGAAGGTGAGCACATCGAAGACCAGGTCTTGCGGCCGGAAGCCGAATTCATCCACGGCGATATCGTGGATGCGCGTGGCGATTTCTAGCTTGCGGTCGCCGGTCTTGGCCATGCCGTCTTCGTCAATGGTCAGGATGAGCACGGCGGCGTTGTGTTCGCGAGCCAGTTTCAAGACCTGTTCCATCTTGGGGCGCCCGGCCTCCAAATGGGTGGAGTTGAGCAGGCAGCGGCCCGGCGCCAGCTTGAGCGCGGCTTCCATCACGTCCGGCTCGGTGGTGTCAATCACCAGCGGGGCTTCCACGCCCATGGCCAGCTTCTTGACCACCTTGCTCATCAGGTATTCCTCGTCGGGCCGTTCGGTGAGCGCCACGCTGACATCCAGCGCGTGCGCGCCGCCGCCAATCTGTTCGCGGGCCATTTCCAGGATGCCGTCAAAATCTTCATCCATCAGCAGGCGTTTAAACTTGCGCGAGCCGGTGGCATTGAGCCGCTCGCCAATCAGCAGGGGCGGCGGCTCCTGGGCCATGGATAGGGCCTGGATGGAGGAGGACAGCCGCGCGCCATCGCTATCAGGACGCTGCGGGTGGGCGTGGCCGTGCACCTGCTCGACCAGCAATTTCAGATGTTCAGGGGTGGTGCCGCAGCACCCGCCCACCACGCTGACATGGTTCTTCTCAATGAATTCGACCATCGCCTCGGCGTAGGGCTGTGGCTCCAGTGGGTAGACCGCTTCGCCGTCCACATTGAGCGGCAGGCCCGCATTGGGAATCACCGAGACTGGCAAATGGGTGTGCTCGCCCAGGTAGCCAATCGGCTGGCGCATATGCTCCGGGCCGGTGCTGCAGTTGAGGCCGATAACGTCAATCGGCATGCCTTCCAGGATGGTCAGCGCGGCGGCGATATCGGTGCCCAGCAGCATGCGCCCGGTGGTATCCAATGTCACCTGGCACTGAATCGGCAGCACCTCGCCAGTGTCCTCAAAGGCCTTCTGGATACCGTTAATTGCGGCTTTGACTTCTAAAATGTCCTGTGAGGTCTCAATCAGCAGTACGTCCACGCCACCCTGAATCAGCCCCGCCGCCTGTTCGCGAAACAGTTCCACCAGCTCGTCGTAACCCATATCCGAGAGGGTCGGGTCGTCGGCGCTGGGCAGCTTGCCGCTGGGGCCAATCGAGCCGGCCACGAAGCGCGGCCAGTCTGGCGTGCTGAATTCGTCGGCCACGCGGCGGGCGTTATGGGCACCGGCCACATTAATCTCAATCGTGCGCTCGCCCAGCCCATATTCATCCAGGGTCAGCCGGTTGGCGCGGAAGGTGTTGGTCTCGACCACATCTACGCCGACTTCCAGGAAGGAGCGGTGCACCGCGGCGGGCGCCTCGGGCTTGGTGATATTCAAATAATCGGGACAGCCGTTGTACTGCTCGCCGCCGTAGTCTTCGGCGGTGAGCTTCATCTCCTGCAGAGCGGTGCCCATGGCCCCGTCATAAATCAGGACGCGCTTTTCAAGGGCGTCCAAAAAGGCTCGGCGGGTGTAGTTGCGTGCTTTGCTCAAAAGTACTCCTCAAACTGGTTAAAGAAAAAACCTCTCGCAGCGAGAGGCATTGTCTTTGAACTGCAATGCCTCATCTCCCAGAACAAGCTGCCGGAGTTGGCACCGTCCGCATCGCGGGGGTTGCCGAGGTTTCGCAGGGCCGGTCCCTCCACCTCTCTGGATGAGTGCGCAATGCGAAGCATTGCGCGGGCAAGCCGTAGGCTTGCCACACCTAAGTTGTGAGCGGCAGTATACCTTAGGCAAAAATGAATGTCAAACAGGGCTTATTTAGCGCTTATCTGGGGAAAAGGAGCCAAGTGAAGACTTAATCCTCAAGCTTAATCGTCTCGCCGCGCTTGATTTGGAAGACATCGAAATCTCGCGCCACGCGGCTGTTGGGAAAGACCGCCTGGGCCTCGGCGACCACATCGCGCTCACGGTAGCGCCGCGAGATATGGGTCAGAATCAATTGGCCCACGCCGGCATCTCGGGCCAACTCGGCCGCCTGCCGGGCGGTCAGGTGCGCGAATTCGCCGGCCATCTCGCGTTCTTCCTCTAAATAGGTGGCCTCAATCACCAGCAGGTCGGCCCCGCGCGCCACCTCCAAAATGTCATCCGTGGCCCCTGTATCACCGACGTGCACCAGCTTGGTGCCGGCTTCCTCATCGCCCAGCACCTGCTCCGGCTGCACCGTGCGGCCATCCGCCAGCGTAATCGGCTTGCCGCGCACCAGTTCGCGCCGCTCCGGGCCTTGCGGCACGCCCAGCGCATCGGCCTTCTCGGCCAGGAAGGGGCGGCGGGCCTTCTCCTCGAAGCGGAAGCCGTAGCAATCCGGGCCGCGGTGGGTCACCGGGAAGGCGCTGATGCTGAAATCCTCGTCCTCAAAAATCACGCCCGGCTGCAATTCAGTCAGCTTCAAATCGAGGTTGGTGCGCTGGCCGTGCGGCACCACCCGCACCCCGTAAAGCAGTGCCTCAATACGCTCCAGCGCCCAGGCGCCGGCCAGGATTTCCACCTGCTCCAGCGTTTCCCAGCGGCTGAAGGTCGAAAACAGCCCTGCCAGGCCCAGGATGTGGTCCAGGTGGCCGTGGGTAATCAGGATGTGGTTAAGGCGTTTGAAGCCAATCCCCGATTTGAGGATTTGGCGCTGGGTGCCCTCGCCGCAATCAATCAGGAAGCGGTGCTCGTTATGTTTCACTAACTGGGCTGACAGCCCGCGGCGCAGCGAAGGCGCTGAGGCCGAGGTGCCCAGAAATACCAATTCAAACAAATTTCGTCCTTAATCTTGGCAAATTGTCAGGCAAATGTGTATGCGGGGAATTCTACCTTAAGGCCCTCGGGCGATTGCCCGCCCGGCCAGTTATTGAAGCGCAGGCGAAAATGCTATACTCGCCATCCAGATTTTTGAGAGCGGATTTCAATGGCAAAACGCAAAACGACCAAGCGCAGCAGCAAATCCAAGGCCTACCAGCCGCGCATTCTGCCCGCCATCCAGGACTTTGTCGGCGGCATTTCGCCCGACCGCTGGATGGATATTTTCGGCGTGGCGGTAGCCCTGGTCGGCGCGCTGACCCTACTGGCGGTGCTTTCCGGCGCGCCGGGCGGCCTGGGGGCAGCCTGGCTAGGCTTCCTGCGCGGCGCAGTGGGCTGGGGCGTCTACATTGTGCCGCTGGCCTTGCTGGCGCTGGGCCTGTGGCTGGTGCTGCGCCACTTCGAGCGCATCCCCGCCATGCAGCTCTCGCGCATCCTGGGCGGCCTGCTGCTCTTCGTGGCTGTGCTGGTGCTGCTGCACTGGGCCACACTGCCCGCCGAAACCGAGGCTGCGGATGCCTTCATGGCGGCCGGCAAGGGCGGCGGCAACCTGGGTAACAACCTGCTGCGCGTGCTGCTCAACGGGCTGGGCACCTCCGGCGCCTTCGTCTCACTCGTCGCCTGGCTGCTGGTGGCGCTGGCACTGACCCTGGATGTCTCTGTGCTGACGCTCTTCGGCTGGCTGGCCCCGGTCGGCAACCGCGTGGGCGGCGCGGTGGACACGCTGCGCGGCCGTTTGGCGCGGGAAGACTACGACGAGTACGAGCCGCTGACCACGCATGAGCCGGTGGCTTATCGCGACGAAGCCGTGGCTGAGCGCCCGCTGGCGGCGGACCCCGACATGGGTGCCCCCATGGAAGAAATTTCCGAGGAAAGCGGCGAACATCCAGCCTGGACGCTGCCCGCACTGGAAGACATGCTCGACCCCGGCAGCAAGCTGGCCTACGACAGCAGCCTGGACCAGGAACGCGCCGCTTTGATTGAAGAAACCTTGGACTCCTTTGGCGCGCCAGGCAGCGTGGTCGAAATCAATCGCGGCCCCACGATTACCCAATTCGGCGTCGAACCCGATTTCATTGAGACCCGCAATGGGCGCACCCGCGTGCGCGTGAACAAGATTGCCTCGCTGGCCGATGACTTGGCGCTGGCCATGGCTGCCTCGCGCGTGCGGATTGAGGCGCCAGTGCCCGGCAAAGGCTATGTCGGCATCGAGGTGCCCAACGAGCAGATCTCTATGGTCGCCATGCGCGACATTCTGGAGAGCGACGCCTTCAAGCGCCTGCGCTCCGCGCTGCGTTTTGCGCTCGGTGAGGATGTGGCCGGGCACGCCGTGGCCGCCGACCTGGGCGCCATGCCCCACCTGCTGATTGCCGGCGCCACCGGCTCCGGTAAATCGGTGATGGTCAATTCGCTGATTTGCGGCCTGCTGATTAACAATACGCCTGAGACCTTGCGCTTCATCATGATTGACCCCAAGCGGGTCGAACTAACTGGCTACAACGGCATCCCCCATCTGATGACCCCCGTGGTGGTCGACATTGACCGCGTGGTCGGCATCCTGCAATGGGTCACCCACGAGATGGATAAGCGCTACGAGAAGTTTGCCAAGGTCGGCGCGCGCCACATTGCTGATTTCAACCAGCGCCAGCGCGACGACAGCGCCGATATCCTGCCCTATCTAGTGGTGGTGATTGACGAGCTGGCCGACCTGATGATGGTGGCCCCCGACCAGACTGAGCGCCTGATTGCCCGCATGGCCCAATTGGCGCGTGCCACCGGCATCCACCTGGTGATTTCCACCCAGAGGCCCTCGGTGGATGTGGTTACCGGCATCATCAAGGCCAACTTCCCGGCGCGCATCGCCTTCGCGGTGGCCTCGGGCACCGACAGCCGCGTCATCCTGGATGCCCCCGGCGCCGAGCGTTTGCTGGGCCGCGGCGATATGCTCTTCCAGGCCCCGGATGCGGCCGCGCCGGTGCGCCTGCAGGGTGTCTATCTGGCCGAGAGTGAAATTATCCGCATCGTCAATTATTGGCGCGCTTTTGCCGGTAGCGCCCCGCAGGCGCGCATGAGCAGCGAGCGCGACCAGAGCGATGGCGAATCTGATGGGGTGCCGCTGAAGCAGATGCCGATTTGGAAAGAAATCGAAGAAATCCAGGAACAGGAAGAGCAGGACGAGATTTTTGATGAGGCTGTTGCCCTGGTGCGCCGCCGCAAGCGTGCCTCGATTTCCATGCTGCAGCGCCGCCTGCGCATCGGCTACACCCGCGCCGCGCGTATCATCGAGGATATGGAAGCGCGGGGCATCATCAGCCCGCCCAAGGGCGGCGCCCACCACCGCGACGTGCTCGATTACGGCGAGAGTTTGGGGCCAACCGACTTAGATTAAAAAAAGAGCCGCTCATTGAGCGGCTCTTTTCGAATGACCTTGCGAAGGTTTAAAACCTACGCAAGGTTATAAACCGATACTTTTCTATGGCCGGGCGCCCAGCACCAAATCAATCGTGATCACTTCGCCGTTGCGCAGCACCTCAAAGGTGACCGTGTCGCCGGGGCTGGTGTTGGCGAACAGGTACCCGATCATGCTGTCAAAGGTCAGGATCGGGCGGCCGTCAACACTGATTAACAGGTCGCCTTCCAGCAAGCCGGCCTCATCCGCTGGGCCGCCATCCACCACGCGGGTGACCAGCGCGCCCGTTGTGCGGTCCAGGCCCAGCTGCTCCGCCTGCAGTAGAGTGATCTCCGGTGGGCTGGAAATGCCCAGGTAGGGGTATTCGTATACGCCGTTTTCGATAAGCGCCGGCACGACGCGCTTCACAATGTTGGATGAAATCGCGAAGCCGATCCCCGAATTCAGGGGAGAGCCATCCTCATTGAAGTTGAAGGTGCGGATCGCGCGATTGACGCCGACCACTTCGCCGCGCAGATTGAGTAGCGGCCCGCCCGAATTGCCGGGATTGATCGCCGCGTCGGTCTGGATCAGGTCGCCGGCCACAAAGAACAGCCCGCCGCTATCCGGGGCTTCATTCAGCGAATCGAGGCTCCGGCCCAAGCTGGAGACAATGCCGGTGCTCATGCTGCCGGTTAGCCCGAAGGGGTTGCCGATCGCCACCACCATCTGCCCCACCCGCAATTCGTTTGAGTCGCCGAAGACCAACGGCACTAACTCATCGGCGGGAGCATCTACATGGATCACGGCCAAGTCGGAATCAGTGTCAATGCCGACGATCGTGCCGACTGCCTTGAAGCCGGACGTGAAGCCAATTTCAATGTATTCCGCGTCTTCCACTACGTGGTAATTGGTGACGATATGGCCCAGTTCGTCAAACACAAAACCGGAGCCTTGTCCGCCGCCCACGTTAGTGGCGACCTGCACCGAAACCACCCCCTGCCCAACAGCTTCATACAGCGAAACCAGCGCCTCTTCTTGGGTCAACAGGCCGGCAGAGATTTCGACATCTTGCAGCAAGGGTGGGATGGTGGCTGTGGCCGTCTCTGCTGGCGCCTCGGCCGTGGCGGTTTCATCCACTGCTAAGCCCATATCCGGGCTTTGCAGTGCGCTACAAGCCAGGCTGGCGAATACCAGCAGGATGGTTGCTAGCGATAATGCGATTTTGCGGGTCTTCATGTTGGCGTATTCCTCTTCTAGATAGTTATCGCGTGTGCGCCAGCCAGCTGCCACATAAGAAATCACTCCCCATGTACCTCAGGGACGGGAACCCAGTTCTACCTCTACAGGGAACTCGTTGTTCCCGCGCAACACCTGCAGGCGAATGGTATCGCCCGGCCGGTAGCTGGCAAACAACAACGCAACAAGGTCCTCATAGGAATTGATGTTGCGCCCTTCCAGGTTGATGATTAAATCGCCGGCTTCAATGCCGGCCAGGTCCGCCGGGCCTCCGCGGTCCACCTCGGTCACATAGACGCCGGTGGTTCGGTTGAGCCCCAAACGGGCCGCCTCAGTGAGCGTGAGTTCCTGGGCGCCCGCCAATCCCAAATAGGGATAATCAAAATGGCCTTCCTCGATCAGGTAAGGCACCACCTGGTTGACAATATCAATCGCCACGGCGAAGCCAATCCCGGAGTTCAGGAAGTCACCGTCATCGTTGTAATTGAAGGTGCGGATGGCACGATTCACCCCGATCACTTCGCCGTTCAAATTTAGCAATGGCCCGCCCGAATTGCCCGGATTGATCGCCGCATCAGTTTGGATCAGATCACCTGCCGCGTAAAGCTGCGGTGAGAGCGTAACCGGCGGCGCGAAGGAGGCAAAGGAGCGCCCCATGCTGGAAACGATGCCGGTGCTCATACTGCCCGTCAGACCATAAGGATTGCCAATGGCCACCACAATCTGGCCAATTTCTATGTCGCTGGAACTGCCCAGGACCAGCGGCTGTAAACGTGAGGTGGGCACACTGACTTTCAACACCGCCAGATCAGTATCGGCATCAAAACCGATAACCTGGGCCGTGGCGCGCAGCCCGTTGGCAAACAGTACTTCTACCGTGTTGGCATGATTGATCACATGGTAGTTCGTAATGATGTGGCCATCCAGGTCAATCACAAAGCCGGTTCCGCAGGTGACGCCCAGGTTGGTGTGAGTGAGTACTGAAACCACGCCATCACGAACCTGCTTGTAGAGGGCCACCATGGCATCTTGCTGGCTTTGCAGGTCAGTGGAAAAAATCTGCTCGGCCACAGCTGCATCAGCTTCAATTGCATCCATGGTTTCCAGCGCGGGGAGCGCCTCGTTGGCGGTGGGCAACTGCCATGCAGACTGGCATGCCAAAGCGCCCAACATCAGGGCAGCGATCAATAAACTGACTTGTTGGTGGATGCGGTTGGCCATCATTCACCTCGTCAGCCTATTTTAGGCGCTTTTTTGGCGGGAAAGATCCTCGAATAGCTTTTTCTGTTCTGGCGTTAATGTCTTGGGCAGGCGCACTTTTGCCTTGGCGATCAGGTCGCCGTGCTGTTTCGGCGACTTCAGTTTAGGCATCCCCTTGCCTTTGAGGCGAAAACTCTGCCCCGGTTGGGTGCCGCCGGGGATGCGCAAATTGACCTCGCCATCCATGGTGCGCACCTTGGCTTCCCCACCCAGCACCGCGGTATACAGGTCCAACTCAAATTCGCCGTGCAAATCGTCCCCTTTGCGCGTAAAGCGTGGGTCAGGGGCTACCTCCATCGCCAGATAGATGTCTGCGCCCTGCGGTCCGGCGCCGCGCATGGCCACCTTGGTGCCGCTCTTGGCGCCCGCCGGGATTTTGACCTGCAAGGTCTTGCCATCCAGGCTGAGTTGGCGCTGGCTGCCGCGGTAAGCCTCTTCGAGGCTGATTGTCACTGGCTGTTCGTAAGCCTGCGGCTGGCGCGCCCGCCCGCGGCCGCCCGCCGGCCCTTGAGATTGGCGCGGGTCGAAGCCGCCCATGCCGCCGAAAATCTGCTGGAAGAAATCGGAGAATCCGCCGCCCTGGCCGAACAGGTCGCCGATGTCGCCGCTGTACTCCACATGCACACCGCCGGGGCCGCCCGCCTGCTGCCATTGGCCCCAATCGAAGCCACCCTGGCCCCCGCCGCGTTCCCACTGGTTGTAAGCGCTGCCCAATTGGTCGTACTTGGCGCGCTTCTCCTCGTCGCCCAGCACCTGGTAGGCTTCGTTGATTTCTTTGAATTTATCCTCGGCCTGGCTGTCGCCCGGATTGCGGTCGGGATGATATTCCAGCGCCAGCTTGCGGTAGGCTTTCTTCACCTCCGCCTGGCTGGCCTTTTTGTCTACGCCCAAAATTTGGTAATAATCTTTATATTCCATAGTGCTTACACCAACAAGAATTGTATGTCTGTGCGATTTGTCCCGTCAAGCAACGCGCTTAGAATTAACGAGACTCTTACGGCTGGCGTGATAAGCGCCATCTGAGAGCGGCATCCATGCTATGATTCAACAAGCAAAATTCCGATGACGGCGAAATCGAAATCCATTCTGCTGGTCCTGGGGGGGCCCCTGGGGCCTGACTCTGCGCCAGCCCAGGCTCTCTCGCGGGCTGGCTACCGGGTCAGTGAACTCGATTCGCCCAGCGGCTTGCTGCAAGCGATTGAGGAACGCCTGCCGGATTTGGTGATTATCCCCGACCGATTGGGCAAAGAGCGGCCTTTCGATTTAGCGGCTAAGGTGCGCTACAATCACCCCGATTTGGCGATGATACTGGTCGGCAAAAGCACCACCGGCGAATTACTGCTCAAAGGCATGCACAACGGCTTCGTCGATGTGCTCAGTCTGCCAGTCGAAGACACACGTTTGTTTGAATCGGTTGAGCGCGCCCTGGCCCACCGCCAGGGCTGGGAACGCTGGCTGCACAAAGAGACCGGGCGGCTGACCGGTTCGCTCAAGCAGCAACTCAATGAGTTGGAAACCATCCTCAAGCAGGTAGACGACGGCGTGCTGGTACTGGACCGCAGCGGGCGCCTGATGATGGCCAACCGGGCGGTGCGGGAGGCTTTTGGCCTGGCGGGGCGCGAAATTGTGGGCCTCAAGCCGGAAGAGCTTTTTGATAATGGCGAATTGGTTTCGGCGCTCAGCAACGACGACAGCGCCAGCAGCACCCATGTGGAAATTGAGACCCCGGATGGCCGTTGCTATAACCTGCGCCAGACACAAATTCCTGAAATCGGTACTATCGCCAGCCTGCACGACATCAGTTATTTGAAGGAACTGGACCGCTTGAAGGGTGATTTCGTCAACACGGTCTCCCATGATTTGCGCTCCCCCTTGACCGCCATTCTGGGCTATGTGGAATTGATTGAGCGCGCCGGCGATGTCAACAAACAGCAGGCCGAATTCATCCGCCGGGTAAAGACCAGTGTGCATGCTACCACCGATTTGATTAACGACCTGCTCAATCTGGGCCGTCTGGAAGTTGGCATGGTGAAAGACATGCAGCCGTTGCAGTTACAAGTCATCGTGGGCGAAGCGGTGGAAGCGGTGATGGCGCGCGTGGAGCAAAAAGAGCAAACTCTGCGCATGGCCGTGGATGGCAAGGTCTCCAAGGTAACCGGCAGCCCGGTGCAGCTGCGCCAGGTGGTGGATAACCTGATTGGCAACGCTGTGAAGTACACACCCCGAGGCGGGGAAATTCGGGTGATGCTGCGCGAAGAGGATGGCCAGGTGATTTTGCATGTGGCCGATAACGGCCCCGGCATTCCCGCCGAAGACCAGGGCCAAATCTTTGATAAGTTTTACAGGGCCAGCAATGTCGGCAAAGATGTGCAGGGCACTGGCCTAGGGCTGGCGATTGTCAAGACCGTTGTCGACCATCACCATGGGCGCATCTGGGTCGATTCGCGACCCGGGCAGGCCTCGATTTTTACTGTGGTACTGCCGGTAAGTTAACTGTGAGGATTAGCGCTTGACGCTTAGCGCAATGCGCTATATACTGAGTGGCGATAAAGGTTTTGCGGACAAGGAAACAACGCGCATTTTTGAACGCGTGCATTCGCGCAAACTTCCGCCAGACATTCAACAGACTGCCTACCGCAAAGTGCGCATGTTGCACAATGCCCAAACGCTAAATGACTTACGTGTCCCTCCGGCGAACCGGCTTGAGAAGTTAAGTGGCGCCCGCGCGGGGCAACACAGCATCCGCATCAATAGTCAATGGCGAGTATGTTTTGTGTGGGATGCGGGTGACGCTTACGCGGTTGAAATTGTGGATTATCACTAGGAGTGGCTATGGCTAAGAACAAACTGAACCCCGTCCACCCCGGTGAAGTACTGCTGGAAGAATTCCTAAAACCGATGGACATTAGTCAGAACCATCTGGCCCTAAGTATTGGCGTGCATCCGCGTCGAATAAACGCTATTGTCCTGGGTAAACGGGCAGTCACTGCCAATACCGCGTTACGCTTGGGACGTTATTTTGGCATGTCGCCCCAGTTCTGGCTGGGATTGCAAATGGATTACGACTTGGATGTCGAGCAAGACGAATTGGGCGAAACACTGGATAAAGAGGTCAGACCGCTTATTAGCGCTTAGCTCAGCCCGGCCAGAAAGTCTTTCATCGCTTCAATTCCCCTTTCAACAGTTGCATACTCGCTGACCTGAATACCCGGCATGGTGTTGCCGGTCAGCATCTTTGAGACGACCACGTCGCGGCGGTAAAGGCACAGCACCGGCTTGCCACGCTCCAGGGCGTAGCTGATTTCGTAGCCCACGCCGTGGGAAGGGGTGCTGACCTCGGCGACCAGCGCGTCGGCTTCCTCAATCCAGGTGACGTCGCGGGTGTAGACGTCCACTGCGTCGTGGTGGCCTTCCAGGCTGCGGTAGCCGGCACCGGCGATGGCCGCGGTGGGCACCTCGTGACCGTCAGCCAGCATAGCCTGCACGAGCTGGCTGTAGACGGCTTCGTCCTGGCGGCCGCCGGTGATGGAGCAGGCGAAGTAGACCTTCACGCGTCGTAGCCCTGTGGATAGCTTTGGTGCCAGTCCCAGGCGCTGGCGATTATGTCTTGCAGGCCGGAGCGTTGAGGCTGCCAACCCAATTCGTGTTGAATTTTGGCCGGGGAGGCGACCAGGCGCGCCGGGTCGCCCTCGCGGCGCGGTGCTTCCTCGGCGGGGATGGGTCGCCCGGTCACATCGCGGGCGGTTTCGAGCACCTCGCGCACCGAATAGCCGCGCCCGCTGCCCAGGTTGTAGATGAGCCGGTCGTGTTCATCCAGCGCGTTGAGCACCAGCTGGTGGGCGCTGACCAAATCGGCGAGGTGCACATAATCGCGGATGCAGGTGCCATCTGGGGTGGGGTAATCGCTGCCGAAGATTTTGATGTCCTCGCGCTGGCCGAGGGCGACCTGCAGGGTCAGCGGAATGAGGTGGCTTTCCGGCTGGTGGGCTTCGCCGCGGCCCGGCAGCGCGCCAGCGGCGTTGAAGTAGCGCAGGGCGGCGTAGCGCAGCCCGTGCAGTTCGTGATAACGCTGGAGGGCGTTCTCCACCATCAACTTGGTTTCGCCGTACACATTCTGGGGGCCGATGGGCGAATCCTCGGTGAGCGGTTCATCGCTGGTCTGGTACAGCGCGGCAGTGGAGGAGAGCAGGACTTTGGGGATGCCGGCCGTATGGGCGGCGGACAGCAGGCGCAGCGAATTGACCAGGTTGTTTTCGTAATATTTGCCGGGGTTGGACATGCTTTCGCCGGCTTCGATGTAGGCGGCGAAATGCAAAACGGCGTCGAAGCCGCTGCTCAGCGCTTTTTCCAGCGCGGCCTGGTCACCCAAATCGGCGTGGATGAAGGCAGCGCCCGCGGGCACGGCGGCGCGGTGGCCGGTGGCCAAAGAGTCGTAAATGGTGACCTGGTGGCCGGCTTCTATGAGCGCTTCGGCGACGGCCCCACCAATGTAACCCGCTCCGCCGGTGATAAAGAGTTTCATAGCTCCAGTCTACTCCTTCTCAATGGTCTCCAGCTTGGCGAAGGCGGCCACGACTTTCTTGAGGCCGACATCCTGAAAGAAGATATCGACGACTTCATCATCGTCCTGGATGCGGCTGTTGAGCACCATACCCTCGCCCCAGGAGGGATGGCGCACGGCCTGGCCGGGATGGTATTGCTGCTCAATCTGCACCGGTTCGGCGGCGCGCGGCGAATCCCAAATATCGGGTCGCGCCATCGGAGCGCTGCCGACCTGGTTGCCGCCCTCGACCAAATCATCGGGCAGGTCTTCCAAAAAGCGTGAGGGGTCCACCGGCTCGGAGTAGCCGTATTGATTGCGGAACTGGTGGTGCACCAGGTAGAGGCGGTCCTGGGCGCGGGTGATGCCGACATAGAAGAGGCGG
>OMJR01000067.1 GCA_900299355.1 Anaerolineaceae bacterium | reverse complement strand
GCCATTTCGGTCTCCTCGATCCTTTTTACTGGATTTCGGCCAGAAAGTCTCCATTATTTTTAGGCCTTAAACTGTCTCACTTTATCTGACACGGTACACTGGCAGCAGCGATGCGCACGTAAGCTGGATAATAGGCAGCGCGGTCACCCGCTTCCCGGGACGCACGGCGGCCGATGTGAAGCGCGCCCTGCTGGAGGCGAGCACCTGGGCCGAGGCTGATTCACCCGAACGCCTGGCGCAAAAAATGGGCAGCAGCCTGTATCACTTTCTGCTGCGCCAAATGGGCTGGGCGCTGTGGGCGCCGGCCAATGGGGGCGATTACCAGTTGAAGCGGTTGGCGGAGTTAGTTAACTAGCCTGCGCCCTTGACTGCGTAACTCATATTGAAGAGCACTTCGCGGAACAGGAACCAGAGTTGGGCGCGGGCGCTCTCGTAGCGGCTGGTGGTGGTGGGCGAGGAATAGGCGTCCAGGCCCAAATCATCGGCAATAAGCATCGCGCGCTGCATGTGCAGGGGGTCGGAGACAATCAAGGCGTCGTCAAAGCCCAAGGCGACCATAATTTGCTGGGCTTGCACCAAATTCTCGTAGGTATCTGTGGACAGCGTTTCAATATAGATGTCGTCCTCAGGCACGCCGGCTTCGATGGCGTACTGGCGCGCGGTTTCCGATTCGGCCAAATTGTCGTTCCAACCTACGCCGCCGGTGAAAATGATGGCATCCACGGTGCCGGCTTCGTACAGCGCGATAGCGTGGTTGATGCGCTCGCGAAAAACGGGTGAGGGCCGGTCGCGGTAAGCGGCGGCGCCCAGCACGATAGCTGTATCGGCGGGCACGGTTTCGTCCAGTTGGGCGTAGGTGTAGACCGAGACCGCGGTCGCCAGCCACCAGATGATGGCGGCGCCCACTAAGATGAAGAAAATGCGGCGCAGGGCAGACTTCACGAGCTGCCCTTTACGTGCTGGTCAAAAAATTCAATCGAGCGGGTCATCGCACTCCAGAAATAATTGGTGATGTTGTGGTCGTCGCCATCATAAAAGTACAGTTCACAAATCTGGCCAGCGGCGCGGGCTTCCTCAGTCAGCAGGGTGGAAAACGTAGGCGTGACCGAACTGTCACCCGTACCGTGATGCAATTGCAGGGGCCCTGAGAGGTCTTCCAGATATGAGTTGGCCGAGATAGAGGCCCAAAACTCGGGGTCGTCCTCTGGTGGGCCGTAGATTTCGCCAATCGTGCGGCTGCCATAGCGCGGTCGTTCGCCGGTGTAGTACATGTCTTCATAGGATGCGACCACCCCGGCCCATATTACGCCGGCCTTGATGCCGGGGTCCACCACCATGGCACGCAGGGTGATGTAGCCGCCCATGGAATGGCCCCACATGCCGATGCGTTCCGGGTCGGCATCTGGGTAGGCGCGCAGGCTAGCCACCGCGTTAAGTACATCATGACGTAATCAGGACTGCGGTAGGCGCCGCGGGCGATGCCCTCGGATTGGTCGTGGCCGCGGTAATCGGGGCGGAAGACGATGTAGCCGGAGCGGGCGAATCCAGCTACATAGGCCACATAGCGCTCGGTGGTGCGGTAGACCTCGGGCTCAATGTAGCCATGATTGAAGATGATGACCGGCCAGCCGCTGGCGGGGCGCTCGCCGAAAGGGATAGTCAGCAGGCCGTATTGCTTCAGCCCCTCGGAGTAGTAGGAGGCAATGTATTGATAGTAGTTGTCACCGCTGGCCAGGGTTTGTTCGATGACCAGGTCGCTGCCGGGGTAGTCCTGGTGGCGCAAGTATTCGATAGTCAGTTCGTGCGGCGGGACCGCTGTTGGCGTGGGTGTAATGGTTGGGGTCGCGGTAACCGTGGCGGTCAGCGAGGGGCTGGCCGTGATGGCGAAGGTTTCGGGTTCGGGCAGCAGTTCGGCCGCTTGCTGGGGCAAATTGCAAGCAGTGAGCAGAATCAGGGTGGCCAGGCCGGCGACTGGGAGGCGCATAGGGGCAATGTAATCGATTCGCCGCGCCTGCGCATGAATTGTTGATGAGTTTTGAGCTTAGGGCTGAAACTCCAGCCAGGCCTGGAGGGCGGGGCGCGGGTTGCCCTGGCGGTCGTAGAGCGCCAGCGGCCCGAATAGTTCCCAGACGATATTGCCGTCACCGCTGTCGCCCAGGGGATACAGGAAAGCCCAGTTGAGAATTTCGATGTTGGCGCCTTCCAGAACGCGTTCCAGCGCTTCGATATAGGCGACTTGCAGTTCCTCGCTGGCTTGCCAGGGCAGTTCGGGCTCGCCAAAATATTCGGCGGGCCAGCCGGTTTCGGTGATGGCAATCGGTTTATCGCCGATGCGGGCTTGGATGGGGGCCAGATAATCGTCGGGGATGTCCTGGGGCGTGGCTACACTGAACATGGGATAGAAGGTCAGGCCGACGATATCAACGCGGTTCAGGTCGTGGCTGTCCAGCGCGCCCCAGTGCGGCTCGTTCCAGTTGTTGATTTGGCCAATGCCGGCCATGCGCTCGTACTGGAAGATGGGGCCGACCAGGGTATTGGGGGCGACGGCCTTTATGGCGTCGTAGGCGCGGTTGTAAAACTCCACCCAGCGCAGATAATCTTCGGGATGGCCGATAAAGTATTCGTCGCTCTCGTTGCCGATAAAGATGTAGGGCGGTTGGTAGGTCTCGGCGAAGGCCACCAGCATCTGCTGGTAGAGGTCTTTGGCAGCTTCATTGGTCCAGTCGTTAGCGGGGTTGTCGGGCACCGCCAGATGGACGATGTTGCCCTCCGAGCGCCAGCCGAACACATTGATGGGCACATAGCCGAATTCGGCCGCCCGTCCGGTGATGCCGGCAGCGGTATCGGGAATTTCACCGGCATCGGTGCCCTCCAGCAAATCATCCCGCCAGCCGCCGTTGAACATCAGCCCGCCGTTGGGAAAGCTGCCGACTTCGGCCAGGAAGTCTTCCAGGCGGCTGAAATCCTGCGGCCAACCTTCGGGCGAGATGCCGAAGCCTTTGACCACGCCGTCCACGCTGGGAATCGGCGCCGGCGCCTGGGGCACAGTCCCGCTGCAGGCCAAGCCGGCCAGTAGGAGCAGGGTGATGGCGATGTAACGACGCGTGGCAGACATAGACATCCTTCCGCGAGTTTCAGTACTTACTGTACCGAAAACACGCCCAGAAGGTTGCACCAGCTAGTGTTTATTTGTTGGTTGGCGAGGGGATTAGCGCAGGCCGGTTTCCAGGCGCGAGATAACCAGACGCTGAATTTCGCTGGTGCCTTCGTAAATCTCGGTGATTTTGGCATCGCGGAAATAGCGCTCGACGGGCAATTCCTTGCTGTAGCCCATGCCGCCGTGAATCTGTACCGCGGCGTGGGTGACGAACATCGCCATCTCCGAGGCAAAGAGCTTGGCCATTGAGGCTTCAAGGGTGTAGCGTTCGCCGGTTTCCACGCTGCGAATCTTGGCCTGGGCGGCGTTGTAAATCAGGCCGCGGGCGGCCTCGATGCGCGTCTTCATGTCGGCGATTTTGAAGCCGGTGCCCTGGAATTCGCCGATGGGCTTGCCAAAGGCTTCGCGTTCCTTGACGTATTGCACGCTGGCTTCGTAGGCCGCTTCGGCGATGCCCAGCGCCTGGGAGGCGATGCCGATGCGCCCGGCATCGAGGACGGTCATGGCAATCTTGAAGCCTTCGCCTTCCTCGCCCAGGCGGTTTGCCACCAGGGCTTTGTAATTATCGAAGACGATTTCGCTCGTGGCGGAGGCGCGGATGCCCAGCTTGGGCTCCTTCTTGCCGCGGCTAAAACCGGGCTGGTCGGTATCCACCAGGAAGGCGGTGATGCCCTTGTGGCCCGCGTCGGGGTCGGTCATGGTGAAGAGCAGCACGTAATCGGCAACCGGGGCGCTGGTGACCCAGGACTTGCGCCCGTTGATGACATAGTGGTCGCCCTCCAGCACGGCGCGGCTGCGCATCGTGCCGGCATCCGAGCCGGACATCGGCTCGGTGAGCGAGTAGGCGCCGATTTTATCGCCGCTGGCCACGCCGCCGACGTATTTTTGCTTTTGCTCTTCGGTGCCGAATTTGAGGATGCCGTGGCAGAACAGGGAGTTGTTGACCGACATGACCGTGCCGTGGGATGCATCCGCTTTGCAGATTTCCTCCAGGGCCAGCACATAGGCCAGGGTATCCATCCCGGCGCCGCCATACGCCTCGGGAACCTCGATGCCCATCAGGCCCAATTTGCCCATCTTGCGCACCGTGTCCAACGGGAACTCGCCGCTCTCGTCGAATTCGGCGGCAATCGGGGCGATTTCCTTCTGGGCGAAGTCGCGTGCCGCCTGGCGAATCATCTCTTGCTCTTCGGTCAGACCGGCAATCGGTTGCATTTCTTTGGTGGCCATAGGATCTCCAGGAAGGGAAATTGGGGCGCTGGGATTATAGCATGGGGGCGATTTTGGCCGATGGTATACTGGCGCCGATGGCCGAGAAAATCACCCCCGAAACCTTTCAACATTTAGTGCAACTGGCCGCCCTCGAGCTGGACGAGGCAGAGGCTGAGTACCTGCTCGGCGAGCTGAATAAACAGCTGCAGGCGATTGAGGAATTGGCCGCCATCCCGCTGGAGGCAGATACGCCGGCGACCAGCCACGGGGTGCCGTATGCGGACGCTATCCGGCCGCCGTTGCGCGCTGACCAGGCTGCCCTGGACCCCAACGTGGAGGCCATCAAAGGCCAGGCGCCGGAGATGGACGACGATTACATCGTGGTGCCGGATATCCCCAAAGAAGACTTGTAAATGGAACTCGCCGACCTTTCCGCCCAACAATTAGCTGACCTGATTCGCAAGAAGGAGGTCTCCGCCGTGGAAGCGCTGGAGGCGGCCCTGGCGCGGGTGGCGGCTGTGGACGGCGCGCCCGGCGCGCTGGACGGCCAACCGGACGCCGAAGGCGTGCACGCCTTCATTACGCTGACCGAGGAGCGGGCGCGCGCGCAGGCAGAAGCGGTGGACGCTAAGCTGGCGGCGGGCGAGGTGCCCGGCCCGCTGGCGGGGGTGCCCTTTACGGTCAAGGACATCTTCACTGTTAAAGATACGCCTTCTACAGCCGGTTCGCGGATATTGGCGAATTTCGGGGCGCCCTATACCGCCACGCCGGTGGCGCGCATGGAAGCGGCGGGCGGGGTGATGCTGGGCAAGGTCAACCTGGATGAATTCACCTACGGCTCGTCCAACGAGTCGAGCGCCTTTCAGCCCGCGCCGCGCAACCCCTGGGACCTGGATACGGTGCCAGGCGGCTCCTCGGGTGGCTCGGCCGCGGCGGTGGCGGCCGGCGAAGGCGCGCTGTCGTTGGGCACTGATACGGCCGGCTCCATTCGCCAACCGGCGGCCTTCTGCGGCGTGGTGGGGCTCAAGCCCACTTATGGGCGCGTGTCGCGCTACGGGCTGATTGCTTTCGGTTCCTCGCTGGATTGCCCCGGGCCGGTGGCGCGCAGCGTGACCGATGCAGCGTTGATGATGAATGCCATCGCTGGGCCAGATGCGCGCGACGCGACCGCGGCGGCGGTGCCTACCCCCGATTTCACCGCCGGGATTGAGGACGGCGTGAAGGGCATGCGCATCGGCCTGTCGCCGGATTATGACCAGATTACTTTCTTCAATCATGAGACCGGCGAGCTGGAAAGCCAGCCGTTGCCCAAGGAAATCGCCCAGGCGGTGGAGCGCGCGGCGGATAAATTGTCGGAGATTGGCGCGCGCATCGTGGAAGGCGTGCCCATGCCGCACACACGCTACGGTATCCCGGCCTACTTTGTGATTTCGCGCGTGGAGGCGGCTTCCAATTTGCACCGCTATGACGGGGTCAAGTACGGCTACCGCAGCGCGGCCAAGGTGGGCGATTTGCGGGAGCTATACCGCAAGACGCGCGGCGAAGCATTCGGCTTGCAGCCCAAGCTGCGCATCCTGATGGGTATGTACGTGAGCGCGGCGCAGTACAGCGAGCAGTATTACCAGCGCGCGCTGCGAGTGCGCTCCCTGATTCGCAGCGATTTCGACGCGGCCTTTGACCCCGAAGGTGCGCACAAGGTGGATGCGCTGCTGACCGCCACCACGCCGACCACCGCCTTCAAGGCCGGGGACGTGTATGGCGATTCGGTGCTGATGCAATACGCTGACCAGTTGACCGTGCCGGCCAACCACGCCGGGGTGCCGGCCATTAGTATGCCGGGCGGCCTGGATGCTGGCGGCCTGCCGATTGGCGTGCAGTTGATTGGCCCCGACTTCGCCGAAGCGAGCCTGCTGCGCATGGCGCGCGCCTACGAAATGGCTACCGAGGCGGACGCTTGGCGGCAGCAGCGGCCAATGGTGTTGGCTGGCTAAGAATTGTACGGGCGACGCATGCGTCGCCCGTTTTGTTTACGCGATTCTAGCCTCGTTTGTGCCAGCCGACCCCAGGTTGGATTAACGCCGTAGGGGCGGGTCTTAGATCCGCCCCTACGAATGCCTTGTCAACTATTGTGTTGGTCGGTAGGCAATAACCTCAGCTACCTAAAAACTCCAGCGTGCGGTCCCAGGCCAGCTGGGCGGCGGCTGCATTGTAGGCGTCCGCGCGGTCGGGTTCGAAGAACCAGTGGCCGGTGCCGGGGTAGGTGTGGAAGGTGACAGGGCGTCCGGCGGCCTGCAGCGCCTTTTCCATCTCGGCGATGTAATCGGCATCTTCGAAGGGGTCGTTCTCGGCGAAGTGGCCCAGATAGCTGGCCTGTGAGGCGCCAAAGTCAATTTCGCCCGCGCCGTAGAAGACCACCACCTTGTCCACATCATCCGGATGGCTGTTGGAAAAGCCCCAAGCAAAATAAGCGCCCAGCGAGAAGCCGATAAGCGCCAATCCGTGGCCGCTGTTTTGGGCGTGCTCGCGCAGGAACTGGATTGACTCCGCGATATCGGCTTGGGCCTGCTCGCCATCCAGGCCGCCGGAGAGCTTCTCGGCGCCTTCAATGGTGTCGGCCACCTGGCCGTGGTAGAGGTCAGGGGCGAAGGCCAGGTAGCCTTCGGCGGCCAGGCGCTGGCATAGATCCTTGATGGTCTGGTTGAGACCCCACCAGGCGTGCAGCACCAACACAGGGGCGCCGCTGCCGGAGGCGGGGGTGGCGAGGTAACCAGCGGGTTGGGAAGAGGTCATTGCCGTTCCTTGGGTAGATTCGAGTGAAGTTCATCTTACCACTAATTCGAAAAAGTGTTCTATAATCGCCGTATGGTTGATGCCATCCAAATCAGCAAGGCGCAGGGCCGCCGCTTTGTGCTGCAGCATCTACATTTGCTGCCCCCACGCACGCTGCGCGGCAAGGCGGGGGTGATGGATTACATTCGCCACACCAACTGTGTGCAATACGACCCCATCAATATCGTCGGCCAGAACCCACACCTGGTGCTGCAATCGCGGGTGGCCAATTACCGGCCCGAAATGCTGGATGAATTGCTCTATGAAGACCGCCACTTGGTGGATGGCTTCGACAAGCAGATGTCAATTTATCCTGCGGAGGATTGGCCGCAATTTGCTTATCACCGCCAACGCATGGCGCAAACCTATCTGGAAGCCGACGAGACCAGCCAGGCGGTTGAATTGATTGAGAAGGTGTGCCAGGATATCGAGGTGCGCGGCCCGCTATCCTCCACCGATATTGAGGAAGACACGCGCATGGATTGGTGGCTGGCCGGTACGGTGCGGGCGGTGCGTATCGCGCTGGATATCCTCTTTTATCGCGGCGATATCGTGGTGCACCACCGGGTGGGCACGCGGCGCTACTTTGACTTGGCTGAGCGGGTGCTGCCCATCAAGCTGGTGAAGGCTAATCAGGGGCAGGCCAGCCAGGACGAGTATTTGGACTGGCACGTCTACCGGCGCTTTGCCGGCCCGGGGTTGCTGCAGGATAAGCAGATTGCGGCCTTTGGCGGCTGCCTCGGTTGGCGCGGCGGCAAGCTGCGCGAAGCCATGCGGCGCCTGGCCGCTGACGGACGGCTGACGCCGGTGCGGGTGGACGGCCTGCCGCGCAAGCCTTTCTATGTGCGCACCAGCGACCTGGTTGCGTTGGAAGCGGCTGCCAAACCGGTGCGCAGCAAGCCGAGGGCGGCCTTTATCGCCCCGCTGGACCACCTGCTGTGGGACCAGGGCATTCCTGAATTGCTCTTCGATTTTCATTATCGCTGGGAAGTATATGTCACCGAGGCCAAGCGCAAGTACGGCTATTACGTGCTGCCGGTGCTGTATGGCGAGCGCTTCGTGGCGCGCATGGACCCCGGCATGGACCGCGAGAACGGCGTGCTGACCATCAAGGGCTGGTGGTGGGAAAGCAATGTGGAGCGCGGCGATGGCGCGATGCTGGCGGCGATAAGCGAGGCGCTGGGCGCCTTCTGCCGCTATTTGGGGGCGGAACGGATTGAATTTAGTGATGCGGTCAAGGAGGATAAGGCGCTGGTGGCAGCCGTTGAAGGCGCGGGACTGGGCGGATAGTCAATCCAGGTAGGGGCGCTTTGCAAAGTGCCCCTACGATTTCATTGTTCCCAAAGACAGCCGATGCGTATGGGGTACCGGGTGATAGAACTACGAGCCGGTCAGCTCTTTGTCGCGCTTTGCCTGGCGGCCGCGCTCGTGGATATCCAGGATGCGCTTGCGGATGCGCAGGCTTTGGGGGGTCACTTCCAGCAGCTCGTCATCCGCCAGATACTCAATGCATTCATCCAGGCTCATCTCGCGCGCGGGGGTCAGGCGCTCGTCAATTTCTTTAATGTTGACGCGGAAGCTGTTGAGCTGCTTGGTCTTGCACACGTTGACGTCCAGGTCGCCGGGGCGCTGGTGCTCGCCGACCACCATGCCGGTGTAAACCGTGGCGCCGGGCGAGATGAAGAGCGTGCCGCGCTCCTCGGCGTTCTTGAGGCCCAGGGTGGTGGCCGTGCCAGCCTCCCAGGCGACCAGCGAACCGCGACCGCGGCCGCGGATGGCGCCCTGCACCGGCTGGTAGGAATGGAAGAGGCTGTGCATGATGCCGGTGCCGCGCGTGGCGGTCAGGAACTGGTAGCGGAAACCGAGCATGCCGCGGGTGGGCACGATAAAGGTCATCTGCACCGTTCCGCTGCTGCTATCCTGCATGCTTTGCAGTTGGCCGCGGCGGCCGCCCAGCATCTCCATGACTGCGCCGGAGCTTTCATTGCTGGTCTCGATGTGTACTTCTTCGAAGGGTTCCAGGCGCTTGCCCTCGGCATCGGTGCGCAGAATAACCTCGGGGCGCGAGACCTGGAATTCGTAGCCTTCGCGGCGCATGGTTTCAATCAGGATGGCCAGATGTAGCTCGCCGCGTCCGG
This sequence comes from Anaerolineaceae bacterium, assembly GCA_900299355.1. Lineage (GTDB taxonomy): Bacteria > Chloroflexota > Anaerolineae > Anaerolineales > UBA11579 > OMJR01. Next base: position 8,917 of record OMJR01000067.1, on the reverse strand, counting down.
AGACAATAAAGTTATCCGGGCTGTCGCCCTCTTCCACGCGCAGGGATAGATTGCTTTTTAGTTCGTTATACAGGCGCTCGCGCAGTTTGCGCGAGGTGTTCCATTCACCTTCGCGGCCAGTGAGCGGCGAGGTGTTCACGCCGAAGGCCATGCGCACGGTGGGCTCCTCGACGCGGATGGCGGGCAGCGCCTCGGACTGCTCTGGGTCGGCCAGGGTCTCGCCGATGGCGATGCCTTCCAGGCCGGCCACGGCGACGATATCACCGGCCACGGCCTGCTCAATCTCTTTGCGCTCCAGGCCTTCGAAGGCGTAGAGGTAGCGGATGCTTTCGGTGACCGGGGCGCCGTCCAGGGTCATGCGGGCCACCGTTTGGCCGGCCTTCATCACGCCGGCAAAGATGCGCCCGATGGCGACGAAGCCGCGGTAGTTGTCGTAATCCAGGGTGGTGACCAGCATCTGCAACGGGGCGTCCACATCTACCACCGGGGCGGGGATGTGCTCCAGGATGGTGGCGTAGAGCGGCTGCAAATCGGGGCCGACCTCGGGGGTCAGGCCAGCGCGCTGCTCGGTGGCCACGGTGTAGACTACCGGGAAATCAGCCTGCGCGTCGCTGGCGCCCAGCTCGATGAAAAGGTCGAAGGTTTCGTTGAGTACGCGGGTGCTGTCGGCATCGCGGCGGTCAATCTTGTTGATGACCACGATAGCGCGGTGGCCCAGCTCCAGCGCCTTCTTGAGCACGAAGCGGGTCTGCGGGCGCGGGCCTTCAGCGGCATCCACCAGCAGCAGTACGCCATCCACCATGTTGAGCACTCGTTCGACTTCGCCGCCGAAATCGGCATGGCCGGGGGTATCCACGATGTTGATTTTGACCGGCTGGCCGCTGGCCGGGTCGGCAATGCGGATAGCCGTGTTTTTGGCCAGGATGGTGATGCCGCGCTCGCGTTCCAGGTCGTTGGAATCCATCACGCGCTCGACCACCTGCTGGTTCTCGCGGAAGACGGCGGCCTGGCTGAGCAGGCCATCCACCAGGGTGGTTTTGCCGTGGTCGACGTGGGCGATAATAGCGATATTGCGTATTTCGTTTCGTGTCTGCATAACGTTCTTTCCACACAAAGGCCCTGCCAATGGGCAGGGCCAGGTTGCGTAGATTATAGCATTTGGCTGGGTGCGCTGTGGCCCGCTTTATAATGATTGCGTGAGCGTTCCAACGCAGGATTTTTACGAATATGTGGTGATTGGCTCCGGTTTCGGCGGCAGCGTGGCGGCCATGCGCCTGGCCGAGAAGGGCTACTCGGTGCTGGTGATTGAGCGCGGCAAACGCTACCGCGACCAGGACTTCGCCCGGAGCAACTGGGCCTTCTGGAAATACCTGTGGAACCCGGCACTGCGCAGCTTTGGCATCCTGCAAATCAGCACGCTGGACGGCATGCTGGTGCTGCACGGCAGCGGGGTGGGCGGCGGCAGCCTGGGCTACGCCAATGTGCTGATGGAGCCCGATGCGGCGCTGTTTGATGCGCCTGGCTGGCGCGACCTGGCGGATTGGAAGACAGTGCTGCAGCCACATTATGCCGAGGCTAAGCGTATGCTGGGGGTGGCGCCAACGCCGCGGGCTTTCGCCGCGGATGAGGCCCTCAAGCTGGTCGCGGGCGATATGGGCCGTGACGCCAGCTACGCGGCCACCGATGTGGGCGTGTTCTTCGGCCCCGCGGGCGAGCGCCAGGCGGACCCCTATTTCGGTGGCCGCGGCCCCGAGCGGGCGGGCTGTATTTATTGCGGGGCTTGCATGGTCGGCTGCCGCCACAACGCCAAAAACACCCTGGTGAAAAACTACCTGTGTTTTGCTGAGCAGTGGGGCGCGGAAGTGCTGGCCGAGCACGAAGTGCGCAATATTCGTCCGCTGGCCGCGGCCGCCGATGGCGCGCGTTACGAAGTGATTTACCGGTCGTCAACGCGGCTGGTCAAGCCGGAGCGCCGCTTGCGGGCGGCCAACGTGGTGCTGGCCGCCGGGGTGCTGGGCACGCTGAAGCTGCTCTTCCGCTGCCGGGACGAGACCGCCTCGTTACCCGATATCTCAGCGCGCCTGGGCGATAACGTGCGCACCAACAGCGAGGGATTGATGGGCGCCACCGCCCGCGACGATCAACAGGATTTCTCGAAAGGGGTAGCGATTGGCTCGCTATTCGCTCCCGACATGGAAACCGTCGTGCAGGCGGTGCGCTATCCGGCGGGTTCATCGCTGATGCGCTTCCTGGCCGCGCCGATTATTACCGGCGGGAATTTGCTGGCTCGGCTCGTCAAAGCGCTAGGCCACTGGCTGCGGCATCCGCTTGATGTCCTGCGCTCCTATGTGCTGCCCGGCTGGGCGCAGCGCACCACGATTTTGTTGGTAATGCAGAAGCGCGACAACCGCATGCGCGTGCGTCCGGGGCGCAATGCCTGGACCCTCTTCCGGCGCGGGCTGGTCACGCAGCAGGCGGAGGACGAGGGCCAACGCATCCCGGCGCATATTGAGGTGGGGCACCGCGTGACGCGCCAGTACGCAGAACGCGTCGGCGGCGCGGCGGCGGGCTCTCTCAGCGAGGGGCTGCTGGGGATGCCGGCCACCGCTCATATCCTGGGCGGCGTTCCCATGGGGCGTTCCGCCGCCGATGGGGTGGTCGACCCGGCCGGCCAGGTGCACAACTATCCCGGCTTGTACGTGGTGGATGGCAGCATTGTGCCTGCCAACCCGGGCATCAATCCCAGTCTGACGATTACCGCACTGGCCGAATACGCCATGACCCAAATCGAGCCTAAAGCATAAGCGACTATAATTCCGACAGTCCACCCCGCGAGGAGCCCAATGAGCGACGCAGAGAAGCAAGACGAAAAGAAAGATAAGCCGCAGGTCGAAGACCAGACCGTGCAAACCCAGCACAGCGTGAAGATTGGTGGCAAGACGGTGAAATACACCGCCACGGCCGGCACGATGGTGCTGCGTGAAGAAGACGATGAAAAGGGCGAGCACGAACCCAAGGCCTCGATTTTTTATGTGGCTTATATGGTGGAGCCTAAGAATGGCGAAAAACGTCCGCTGACCTTCTCTTTCAACGGCGGCCCTGGTTCGGCTTCGGTGTGGCTGCATTTGGGCTTGCTGGGGCCGCGACGGGTGGACGTGGAGCGCGAGGGCGCGGCCATGCCGCCGCCCTACGAATTGGTGGACAACGAGTTCTCCTTGCTGGATGAGACCGATTTGGTCTTCATCGACCCAGTGACTACCGGCTACAGCCGCCAGGTGCCGGGTGAAAAAGCCAAACAGTTCCACGGCCTGACCAAGGATATGGAGACCGTGGCGGAGTTCATTCGCCTCTACACTAGCCGCAACACGCGCTGGACCTCGCCCAAGTTCCTGATTGGGGAAAGCTACGGCACCACGCGCGCGGCGGCGCTCTCCGGCTATCTGACTGAGCGCCTGGGCATGTATTTGAACGGCATCATGCTGGTGTCGTCCATCCTCGATTTCGGCACAGCTTACTTTGGGGCCGGCAACGACCTGCCGCATATCCTCTTCCTGCCGACCTTTACCGCGACGGCCTGGTACCACAACAAGTTGGAGCCGGCGCTGCAGCGCGATTTGCGCAAGACTTTGAACGAGGTCGAAGAATTCGCGATGGGCGAATACGCCCTGGCGCTGATGCAGGGCGATGCGCTGCCGGAGCGCGAACGCGAAGTCATCGTGAAGCGCCTGGCGCGCTACACGGGATTGAGTGAGGACTACATCGAGCGCACCAACCTGCGGGTCGAGATTATGCGCTTCACCAAAGAATTGCAGCGCGACAAGCGCCTGACCACCGGGCGGCTGGATTCGCGCTTCACTGCCACCGACCGCGACGCGGCGGGCGAAACCTGGGAATTCGACCCCAGCTATGCCGTTATCCAGGGCCCCTATACCGCGACCTTCAATGATTATGTGCGTGGCGAATTGGGCTTTGAGAGCGACCTGCCCTACGAAATCCTTAGCAGCCGGGTACGCCCCTGGAGCTACAAGGAAAACGAAAACCGCTATGTGAATGTGGCGGAGACGCTGCGCAAAGCGATGAGCATGAACCCCTTTATGAAGGTCTATGTGGGCAACGGCTACTACGATTTGGCCACACCCTACTTCGCCACCGAGTACACCTTCAACCATTTGCAACTGGAGCCGCAACTGCGCGGCAACATCTCGATGGAGTATTACGAAGCGGGCCACATGATGTATGTGCACGGCCCCTCGCTGGAGGCGCAGAAGCAGCACCTGGCGGCCTTTATCCAGAGCGCTATCGCGAACTAATGGAACACGCCGCGCTGTTGGCGTATTTGGCGGCCAAGCCGGGCTCGACGCCCAGTTACCCCTTTGACGCCACCACGCGCGTCTACAAGGTCGGCACCTCAGCCAAGAGCAAAATGTTCGCGCTGGTAGCCGAAGACGAAGACCCGCTGCGCATCAACCTGAAATGCGACCCGGACCAGGCACTGGCCCTGCGGGCGCAGTATGACAGCGTGCTGCCCGGTTACCACATGGATAAGCGTCATTGGATTACCCTGGTGTTGGATGGTAGCCTGGGCGACAGCCTGGTGCGTGAACTGATTGACCATTCCTATGAGCTGATTGTGGATAGCCTGCCCAAGAAAATTCAAGCTGAATTGAGTGTTGAATGAGTGTGCAGAGCCAGGAATTGGGCAAACGAGGCGCGCTGAGCAACGGCTTGTTGCGCGCGCTGGGCAAAACCTGGTTGCGGCTCACGGGCTGGCGGGTGGACCCCAATCTGCCAGCGATCCCAAATACGTAGCCATCTTTGCGCCGCACACTTCGAATTGGGATTTCCCCTACATGATGTCGATCATCTTTGTGCTGGGCGTGCGCGCACACTGGTTTGGCAAGCGGGAACTTTTTCGCGGGCCGATGAAGCGCATCTTTCGCTGGATGGGCGGCATCCCGATTGACCGCCAGGCGCGCACCAATATGGTCGACCAGATGGTGGCGGTGCTGGATGCCAATGAGCAAATCGTGATTGGCGTCGCCCCGGAAGGCACCCGCAGCCAGGCGCCCTATTGGAAGAGCGGCTTCTATCATATGGCATACAAAGCCGGCGTACCGATTGCTTTTGCTTATTTAGATTACGGGCGCAAGGTGGGCGGGCTGGTGCCTGGCTTTCTGCCCAGCGGGGATATCAATCAGGATATGGGATTGATTCGAGATTTTTTCAGCGGGGTGCAGGCGCGCTATCCAGGTGAGGTCGGGGCGATTGCGCTGAAGCCGGTCGACGGCTAGGGCAGGCTGGCTGCGTAGGCGCCGTAGATCGTGAAGGTGGCGATGAACCAATGGATGAGGAAGGGGTAGACAAAGGATTTAGAGCGCCAGGCTACCAGACCAAAGAGAAAACCGCCAAAAAGGGTCGTATAGGTTTCGAGAGCGGGTTTGCCCAAGTGAGCCAGGGCGAAGGGCACGGCGTGCAGCCACAGCGCGTGGACGCCGAAAAGGCGTGCATAGCCGAAGAGCAAAAAGCCGCGGAAGAAGAATTCCCAGCCAATCAAATCCAGGAAAGTAAATAGGGGTGCGGCCCCGTTCCATTGGCGCGCATAGTAATCCACCAGCGCAGGGCTGTTGTGGGTGAAGTACCACAGGATGGGGGCGGCGATGGCCACCACGATGGCGGTCAGGGCCAGACCCGCGCGCCAATCACCGAATTGGAAACCGTACTCACGCGGCGACTTGCGGAAGAGCAGCACGATAATCAGCAGGGGAACAAAGAGATAAAGTCCAACGCGGTCGACGGCCTTGATGGGCGTGAGACGCTGGTAATAATCAACCATCAACAGCATGGTGCTGAGGATAGTGATAGCGACCGTCTCGCGGTCGAATTCCAGCTCGAAGTCGAAGAGTTTACGCATCAGTAGGGAAAATGGGTGCGGTTGCCTTCGGGGGCGAAGAGGGTGGACAGCTTATCGGCATCGCGCCACAGTTCTGCGCCCCAATTGAAACACAGCAAGCCAATTAGGGCCAGCGCCAGCAACCCGCGGGCGGGCTGGCTGCGGGCCTGGGCCCAGAGGGCGCCGCGCTGGCTCCAGGCGTAGCCGGCCAGCAAGGCCATGCCGGGCACAATCGCCAAGTGGAAGCGCGGCTCGGCCAGCAGCAGCAAATGGGGCGCCAGGTAGCCGCCCATCAGCAGCAGGAGCAGCCCGCGCGGGCGGTCAAGCGGCATGAAGGGCAGCGCGGCAGCCGCCAGCAGGCAGAGCAGCGCCCAGGGGGCGAGGAACAGCGTGAAGAGCGCCACGAGCGCTGGCTGGGGGATAAAGCCGAAGAAGTTGTTGCTGTAGAAATAGGTGATGGCGCGCCGCTCTAGTGCGAAGAAAAAGCCCAGTTTGTTGAGCATCAATTCGGGGACGCGGCCGGGGTCCTGGCGGATGTAGTCCAGGCCGGCTTCGACGCCCAGACGGTTGCGTTCCGCGTCGTCGAAGTAGGGCATCAACTCCAGTGAGATGCCAAATTGAAAGCTGCCGCGCCCTTCGGGGTGGTAGCCCATGTGCAGGTTGTAACCCAGCGAGTTCTCGACGAAGGTGAAGTGGTCGTGCAGCAGGCTGTTGCGGATGGTCCAGGGCAGCACCATCAGCACCGCGGCAAGCCCAAAGAGCAGCGCACCCCGGCGTTGTTTGAGCAGGAAGAAGACCCACAGGGTGGCCAGGCCGGCGAAGGCGAAGATGACGGAACGGGTGAGGGTGGCGGCGCCGAAGAGCACTCCAGCCAGCAGAAAAAGGCGCTGGTCTTCGTGGTCGATGGCGCGCAGTAGCCCCAGCAGCCCAGCGGTAATCAGCGGGATGAAAAGGTTCTCGGTGGCCAGCGCCAGCGGATAGATCACCAGCATCGGGTAAACCGCGATGGCCGCGCCGGCAAAGGTCGCCGCCTTGGGCTGCTCGGGAAACAGGCGGCGAGCGAGGGCATACAGCATCGGCGCCAGGGTCGCGCCCAGCACGGCCTGCACCAGCCGGGCGGCAAAGAAGCGCCACTGCAGGCCGCTGACCGCGTAAATGACCGCCAGGAAGGCGGGATAGCCCGGGGCGCGGAAGGAGGTCAGCACGCCCTGCGGGTCGTAGTCGCCGATGGGCTGCAGGTCCACATAGCTTTGCAGGAGTTCAAGATCCGGCTGGGCGTACCAGCGAAAACCGTTGCCGGCGGCCAGGCTGCGGGCCAGCATGTCGTAGTGGAACATGTCGTCCAGGCCGATGGGCAGGTCGATGGTCAGCAGCACCGGCACCAGGCGCAGCAGCAAGGCCAGCAGGAATAATTTGCGCGGAGTGGACATGCTGAGGATTGTAATGGGTAACTGGAAACTGGTAACTAGTAATCGAAGACAGCAGACTAGAGATTGAGGGGTAGAGATTCCAGATTTTTGCTTACTGGTTATTGAAGCCAACTAGAACACAATAAGCAGTAACTTTTTTATGCCCACCAACTGCCTACTACCTACTACCGTCTACCTACTCAACCCTCCCAAACCACTTATAGCGATTGCGGGCGACCCAGTTGTAAACGGGGTTGCGCAGGAAGACGGGAATGAACAGGAATACCTGCAGCAGCGGCCAAGGGAAGCGCATGTAGCGGGTGAGTTGCAGGGCGGCGGTGGAGCGGGTGCTGCAGCGGCCGTCCACATAGAGCACGAAGGTGTCCAGGTCGCTGGTCGACAGGCCGCATTCGGTCAGCACGCGCTGGCCGCGCGCGGATTGGAGCGAGGCATATTCAACCGCATCCGGCTTTTGCCGCGGGGTAGTGAAGTTGACTACGCCATTGCAGAGGGCGCAATAGCCATCGTAGAGCACCAGGGGCGTCATGGGCTAGCGGGCCGCGCGGTGCATGATCAGCAGGCTTTCGCCCTGGCTGCGCAGATTGTCAAGCACGCCGGCCAGCTTGCTGATGCGCCGAAAGTACTTCGGCATCTGGTCTTCGCCAATAGTAGTGAAGCCAAATTTCTCGTAGAGCGGCCCCAAGCTGGATTGGCACATCAGGTAGAGGTCGCCGGATTGCTCTGCCAGCAGGGCTTCAATGAGTGCGCGGGCGATGCCCTGGCCGCGCCAGGCAGGTTGTACGGCGATGGAAGCCAGCTCCAGGGAGCCGTCGGCATGGGGTTTGATTTGGCCGCAGCCGATAAGGGCTTCCTCCTCGCTTACTGCAACCAGGAAGCGGCGCCAATCCAAGCCGGTGGGGTTGATGCCGCTGCTGCGCACCAGGCTGTGGATGGCGCCGGCCTGCGCTTCTGTGGCGGGAGCGACCTGAAAGCGCGGCATGGTTTATTCGTTGAGAAGTTGCTGGAGTATCTCGCGGGCAGCGTTGGGGTCGGCCTTGCCGCCAGTCTTGGCCATCACCTGGCCGACGAACCAACCAATCAGGCTGTCTTTGCCGCCCTTGTACTGGGCGACCTGGTCGGGGTTGTTGGCGATGATGTCGGCGGCCAATTCCCGGAGCTCGCCGCTATCGCTGACCTGGGCCAGGCCCTCCGCCTCGACGATGTCGCCGGGGGCCGAGCCGCTGTCCTGCACCTTGAGCAACAGCGCTTTGCCGGTGGGCGTGTTGACCGTGCCCGCGTCCATCAGATTGAGCACCTCGGCGAAGTAGGCGGGAGTTAAGACCAGTTCGCCGGCAGTCAAGCCGCGCTCGTTAAGCATGGAGAGCACATCGTTCATCAGCCAGTTGGAAGCGCGCTTGGCTTCGCCGCCGTAAGCGGCCACCGCCGTCTCAAAGTAATCGGAGAGTGAGCGCTCGTTGGTGAGGATGTCGGCGTCGTATTCGGGCAAAGCGTAATCGGCCATGAAGCGCGCCCGGCGTGCCAGCGGCAGCTCGGGCATTTCGGCCAGGATGGCCGCGCGCCAATCGTCGGTCAGATAGACCGGCAGCAAGTCGGGCTC
>OMJR01000066.1 GCA_900299355.1 Anaerolineaceae bacterium | reverse complement strand
GGCAGCGTTGCGCCGCAATTGCTGCAATTGGTCTGGAAACTAGTATAGGAAGACCCGCAATAGGGGCAGGTAATGGGGGGCATGGAATCCATTATATGGTTGATTGCTGATCGTTGATTGGTAGCCAGAAATTGATAAGTGCAGATTACAGATTGAAAATTGAGTGTTGTATGTTGAAGGTTGAAGAGTAATTCGTGATGGACAAAGAGAACCCTGCAACTTTTCAACTTTCAACCCCTTATGCTGTCAAATGAGCGATCCGCATTCAGCGATCAGAAATCGGCTTCTTTATCATCGACATTGAAATGGCAAAGAGCCATATGGCGAAGGCCAATATAAAAATACGCTGGATCAGGCCGATATAGGGGAAGAGCACGTTGTCGTGGAAGAGGACGGCCAGCGCATAGAGCGCCGTGCCGCCCCACAGCAGATGCCCGGCCCATAGCGCCAGCCGCTGGATGCGGTGGCCGGCGCCCAGGGCCGCCAGGTAGCCGGGCATCACGGCGATGGCCAACAGCAGCGCCACCAGGCCCAGGGTGGTGGGCACAAAATGCAGCACGCCGAGCAGGTCAACCTCCTCGCAGCCGACGCGGCAGTGAAAGGCCGCCGAGCCGCCCAGACCCAGCAGCCCAAAGGCGGCCAGCAGCCCTGCGGGCCAAGCGGCCAAGTGGCGGGCGCGCAGAGCGCCCGCCAAGCCCAGCGCACAGGCGGCAATTAGCAGTGCACAGGCGGCTAGCAGCCCATTGAAGGCCGCCGCATAGGGCGCACCCACCGCGCCCATGTGGCTAATCGGCGCGGCCACCGGATTCAGTTGCGGGTTGAGGTGATCCAACAGCAGGATCCCAGTGGGCAGCAGTAGGCTGGCTAATACGCCAGCACTGGCGGCTAGCTGCCCGGAGCGCCGCAGTAAACGAGTCTTCCTACTCATCGCCTGATTTATACCGCGCTTCCGTGCCGTATAATCAGAGCATGCTCAAACGCACCCTGCTCGTCCTGAGTCTCAGCCTGCTGGCTGCTGGCTGTGGCGCGCTGGCCCCCGAACCAACGGTTACGCCGACGGCGACAGCCAGCCGCACACCGACCGCCACGGCAACCCATACGCCGACGCCCAGCTACACGCCGACCCGGACGCCCACACCCAGCGATACCCCCACCCCCACGGTGCAGGGCAGCCCCACCCTCGATTACGTGTGGGGCATTATCAACGTCGCCTAGGCATCCTGCCGTTTTGGGCCGGGTGGCGGCTACCTGTTACGGACTACGCTCTATGCGGGGGACGAGGTTCAAATCCTGGGACACATGGAGCTGAACGAAAACTGGTGGTTCCTGCACCGCAGCGACCGCCCGGATGTGAAATGCTGGGTCAGCCAGGAATTGATTGACTTAGGTGGGGATGCGAGTCTGACCTACCCAATTGATAACCCGCATCTGGTGCTGCCCTTCACCACCCAGCCTTATGAGGCGTTGAAGGATGTGCGCGCCACGCGCACTGGCAACCAGGTGACCGTGTCCTGGGCGCCCTTTGATTGGCTGCCCGGCGATCAGAGCTACCAGGACAAGTATCTGGTGGAGGTGTGGATCTGCCTGAACGGCGAGCATGTTTTCCGCGCCTACAGCACGAACAACACCAGCATCACCTTCACTGACGAGCAGACCTGCAGCGAAGCCAGCCACGGGCGCGCCTTCGGCAGCGACAAGCACGGCTATACGCGCTGGGTCAGTATTCCCTGGCCATAAGCAAAAGCTAAGACTCACGTTTTTGGATTTGCTGTGCAAACTCCACCCAGGATATCAGGTTGTTGCTAAAGGCGGGGTTATTTAGTTTGAAGGCGTAAGTGCGTCGAGCTGTCAGATCTTAGAAATTAACAAATCCGCTAAACAGAATCCAGGCTAAGAACCAGGAAACCAGGCCGCCAAAGGCGACCCCAAAGCCGCGCTTGATTACCTTGGCGCGCAAGCCATCCAGTTCGGCCTGGGCGGCGGCATTATCGGCGGCGCTCAGGTTGGCGCGCAAGCGCTGGCGCAGCGCCTCGGCTTCCGGGCCGTCTTCAATGCCTGGCAACTTGACCGCCAGGTACACGCCGGCGCCCAAAAGCCACACGGCGCCCTCCACGATTAGGAACCAGCCGATGCCTTGCTGAATGGTGAAGCCCTCCGGCCAGGCCATCACCAGCACGTCGAGGAAATCTTCCAGGAAGGATGGCATCCCGCTTCCTTCGGCGGTCATGAAAAAGCCAGCAATAGCGCAGCCAAACACAACCAGCGCAGCTGAGACAACGGCCACAATGCGCACATTGGCAGGTTGGTGATCGAAATTGGGATCTTGCATGCCCCCATGATAAATCAAAAGAGCCCGCCATGTGGCGGGCTCTTTGTTTACGTTGTCGGCTGGGTTTAGATAACGACGACGTCTTGGGCCTGCGGGCCCTTCTCGCCTTCAGTTACTACGAACTCCACACGATCGCCCTCGTTGAGGTTGCGAAAGCCTTCGCCGACGATGGCGCTGAAATGCACGAAGACATCCTCGCCGCCGTCACGTTCGATGAAGCCAAAACCCTTCTGGCCGTTGAACCACTTCACGGTTCCTTGTACCTTTTCGGACATGATTTGGAACTCCTTTCTTGAAAGTACTTGATCGAACTCGGTTCCAAATCGGGTGCCCCCTGCTTAGAACTTGTGTTAAACCAGCGACGTAAATATATCAGATTTTGGATTAATCGTGTGAGGATTCTGACGGGCCGTTAACGGGTCAGGTAGCCGCCAATACCAATACAAACGATACTAATCAGCAACCAGGCCGCCACCCGTCGCCAACTGGGTTGGCGCACAAAAATAGCCCGCAGCAGCAGCCAGGCACCCCACACGAAGCCCCCCGTGCCGCCCACCAGGAGCGGAATGCCAATGATGTTGCGGATCAGGCCGGCGTCGTCGCCGCTTTCGATCAGCGGCAGGATGGTCTCAAAGAGGATCGACCAGAGAAAGAACGCGGCGAAACTGGCGCCAACGATGGCCGGCAACAGCCGATCGCGGTAGTTCATCCGCGGGCCTCGCGCCGGATGCGCAGCGCCTCGCCAAACCAGACGATATCAGTCTGCCATTCGGGCAGGATCAGGGCGATCAGGGCCCGGTCAATGTGGCTAATAATCGCCGCCAGCATGGCCAAATCCAGCAGCCAGCCCCCGCGCCCCAGCCCGAAGAGCAGGATGCCCGCTGGTATGAAGGCCAACCCCATGGCCTTGGCCGAATAAGCGTGGAAGGCGGCCGCTTTGCCAAAACGCAGAAAGGATGGGATTTGCGAGAGCACAAAGAGCACCAGCATCGTGACCAGCAGAGGCTGGTGGGCCAGTAACACCTCGCGATGGGACAACCAGGCGCCAATGGCGACCAGCACAAAGAGGGTTGCGTCCACCCAGGAATCCGCCCGCCGTAGGGCGACCGTGGCGGTGCCCGTGCGACGGCCCAGGATGCCATCCAAAATGTCCGAGAGCAGGGCCGCCATCAGGCCGACCACAAAGGGCCAGCCGGTGTGGCCGTCGCTGGCATCGGCCAGCAGCACAAAGCCCATCGCCAGCCGGAACCAGACCAATAACCAGGGGAGTGATTGCATAGGACAAGCATAGCACGTGCGCGGTAGAATGAATCCATGTTGAAGCAGTTCACTCTCATCCTCGGCCTCTGCGCGGGAATCGTTCTGACCGCTTGCGGCGGCAGCCCCGCCGCAGAGACCGAGCTTCCGGATCCGGTGATTACCGTGCTGCCGACCGCGACCCACACGGATACGCCTATGCCTAGCAGCACTGCAACCGCTACGCCGCTGCCTTCGGAAACGCCCACGATCACCTTTTCCCCTTCGGTGACGCCCACCTGGGCGGTGCTGCGCGCGCAAATCAGCGTGGATGGCCGCGCCAGCTGCCGCTTTGGCCCGGGGCCAAGCTATCTATATAAATTCAGCTACGCCGACCGCACCTACATTGATGTGCTGGGGCGCACCGATACGGGCAGTTGGGTGCTGACCCAGGCGGCTGGCGGCACCAACCGCTGCTGGGTCAGCGCAGATTTCGTCGAAACGGATACCAGCCTATTGGCGGTGGAACCGGTCGAAGTGCACAGTGTGCTGGCCTGGTCGCCCTATTACGGGGCGCTCACGGGGGTGGTCAGCTACCGCGAAGGTGATATCGTGACGGTCAGCTGGGATGCGCTGGTGCTGCGCGCTGGAGACGATTCAGAGCAAACCCCCTATATCCTGGAGGCATGGGTGTGCTCGGATGGCGTGGTGAGCTTCACATCGGTAGGAACCTACAGCACCACAGCCCAGGTGACGGATGAGGCCGGCTGCGACGAGCCTTCCTGGGGGCGCGTGCTGGCGGCGGAGAAGCATGGCTACACCCCCTGGGTGGAGGTCTACTGGCCGCCGCACCCGGACAATGATCAATAGCCACTGGCTATTGATTCAGAAGGATGCTTTGCAATCACCACTCTTCCAACACCGCCATAGGTTGTCATTCTGAGTGAGGGTGGCAAAGCCAGCCGACGAGGAATTCTTATGATGCCAATTACTGGCGCCAGTATGCTGAATACAAGGGCCCTGTTTCGCTAATTGATTCATTACGTCCTGCAGAGAACTGGATTTACGTATCCCAATAGGAATTCCTCGTCGGCCTCCCTGCGGTCGGCCTCGCTCGGAATGACAAACGGTTACCTTTCTTGGGCATTGCAACCAAATCCCCATATTGACACCCCTGCAAGCCAGGGTATACAATCATTTTAGTCATGGCTAAATCAGACACCCTACACGAGCGCGAACCGCTCTCGCAGTCCATAGAGGACTATCTCAAAGCGGTCTATGAGTTGACCCGCGGCGAGAAAGACCGGGCAATGACCAACGCCCTGGCCGAATACCTGGATGTGGCGGCGGCCTCGGTGACCGGCATGCTGCAAAAACTCTCCAGCACGGAGCCGCCGCTGCTGGATTACCAGAAGCATCGTGGCGTCAGCCTGACCCCCGAAGGCGAGAAAGTGGCGCTTGAAACCATCCGCCACCACCGGTTGTTGGAATTGTTCCTGCATCAAATCCTGGGCTACGACTGGGATGAAGTGCACGAGGAAGCCGACCGCCTGGAGCACGTCATCAGCGAGCGCTTCGAGGAGCGCATCGCCGAGGCGCTGGGCGACCCGCGCCACGACCCGCATGGCGACCCCATCCCGCGCCTGGACCTAACGCTGCCCAGCACCGACTACCTGCCGCTGAGCGCTCTGCGCACGGGCGAAAGCGCCACCGTGAAGCGGGTCCGCGATACCAAGCCGGAATTGTTGCGCCACCTCAGCGATCTGGGTGTCGTCCCCGGCGTGCAAATCACCGTCAAGGAATTTTCGGAGTTCGACGGCAATCTGCATTTGCAGTTGGCCGACGCTGCCGAAGAAATTGTGCTGGGCCCGCGGGTGACCAGCTTCGTGTATGTTGAAGTAAATTAGGTATCATTAGGAAGAGACACACCGAAAGGAAACACCGTGAGCGAAACAGACAAGAAAGCCCCCATTTTCACCACCTTCAGCCTGGCCAGCCTGATCATTTTGGGCGTGCTGGTCTCATTGCTGATTGCTGAATTCGCCATCGCCCAGTTCACCACGCCCCGTTGGCTGATCCTGATCTTTGCCGTCGCGCAAGCCGGCATCATCCTGTGGGAGTACATGCACGTCAAGCGGGTGGTCGGCGGCTCCAAGGAAAAGAATTAACTTTTCTACCTCGTGTACTAAAGCCTCCGCAAACCAGCGGAGGCTTTGTCGTTAATTCAATGGTTACAAGTCCTGCTCACCAGTCCAGCTAAAATAGCGCTATGCGGATCACCCTGATATCAGTCGGCTCGCGCGGCGATGTGCAGCCCTATGTGGCCTTGGGCCGCGGGCTGCTAGCCGCCGGTTACCAGGTGCGCCTGGCGACCCACCCACCTTTCGAAAGCTTTGCCCGCCAGCACGGCCTGGACTTCGCCCCCTTGCATGGCAATCCCCAGGAGATCCTTCAAGGCGAGTTAGCCCAGGTGCTGATGAACGGCGGGCGCGACACGATTCGCTTGCTGGGTATGTTTGTGCAGCTGGGGCGCGAGATGATGGATCAATTGCACGGCGATATCTGGCAGGCCGCTCAGGGCAGCGACGCGCTGGTCTACGGCCCGCTGGCGGTGGCCAGCCACTATGCCGCCAAGAAGTTAGCCATCCCGGCCATTCCAAGCCTGCTGCAACCGATTGCGCGCAGCTACCGGCGGCCCTCGATTTTTATGCCGCGCTGGCTCAAGCTGGGCATTCCCTTCAATTACCTCAGCCACCTCTTTGTCGAGCAAATGCTGTGGCAGCCCAGCCGCAGCCAGGTCAACCGCTGGCTGACCGAGGATATGGAGATGGAGCCGCTGGCCTTCCGCGGCCCCTTTCGAGAGATCTATTACGAGAGCGGGCCGATCCTGATGGCTTTCAGCCCACATGTGGTGCCGCCGGCGCCGGATTGGCCAGCCAATCACCAGCTCACCGGTTATTGGATCCTGGAGGCCGAGGACGACTGGCAAGCACCCGCAGCGCTAACCACCTTTCTGGAGGCGGGCGACCCGCCAGTCTATGTGGGTTTCGGCAGCATGCCTGCCGAGGACCCCGCCGCGGCCGCCGAAGTGGTGCTGGCAGCCCTGGAGCGCAGCGGGCAGCGCGGTTTGCTGCTCCAAGGCTGGGGCGGGCTGGCGACGGACGACCTGCCGGACAGCGTACACATGATTGAAGCCGCGCCGCATAGCTGGCTGTTCCCGCGCATGAACGCGGTCGTCCACCATGGCGGAGCGGGCACCACGGCTGCCGGGCTGCGCGCCGGAGTGCCCAGCATCATCGTGCCGCATTTCTCGGACCAGCCCTATTGGGGCGAGCGCGTGCAGGCTTTAGGCATGGGCCCGGCGCCGATTCCACGTAAAAAGCTCAGCGTGGCGCGCCTGGCGCGGGCGATTGAGGCGGCACAGGGCGCAGAGATGCGGGCGCAGGCGGCCGCATTGGGGGAGAAGCTGCGGGTCGAGGATGGCGTGCGGGCGGCGGTGGCGCTGATCGGTGAACGCGTCGGCCAGCCCCAGGCCTTTGCACAACGTTAACGCGCTACTGCCCGCCATATAATTTGCCTTGGTTAGCATGGGGAGTACCGATGCCGACCCCTAATCCATATCTCCAGCAGGTCATTTCCATGGATGCCATCCTGCCCGCCTACAACGAGGAACGCGGCATAGCGGCTGTGCTGGATAGCGTGCTGGCCAGCGGCCTGTTCGCGCGCGTGATTTGCGTCAGTGATGGATCCACCGACGGCACTGTGGAGCTGCTACGCAGCTATGGCGCACGAATTCACCTCATCATCCACAACCAAAACCGAGGCAAGGGCCACGCGATAGCCAGCGGCATCCGCGCCGCCACCAGCGAAGCAGTTTTCTTTTTGGACGCCGACCTGGTCGGCCTGAGCCCAACAGCCCTGGAGCGAGCGGTGGCGCCCTTCCGGGCCGGCCAGTGCCGCGCCGTGCTGGCGCCGATGCACGATCAGGTGCTCAGCCTGAGCGGCGCGCGCCTGGGCCACAGCGTTTGCGGAAACCGCATCTACTACCGGCAGGACCTGCTGCCCCTGCTAGAGGAGATGCAGACCACCGGCTTTGGCGTGGAGGTCTTCCTCAACCAGGCGCTGGGCCAACTGCCCCAACGGGTGGTGCCACTGGCCGGCGTCAGCCATCGCTATAAAACCCAAAAGGGCTGGCCCACTGAGAAAGTGGTCAGCGAATTTGTGCGCGAGGGTTACCAGGTGGTCAACCAGATGGTGAAGAGTGCCTGGGCGGCCTATCGGAAACGGGCTAAAGACCTTTAAACAGTAAACCTACGCAAATCTTAAATTTGTCAGACAAATATTGACAAACTTATATAATTCTATTATATTTAGGCGTCCCTAAATATTTCG
>OMJR01000065.1 GCA_900299355.1 Anaerolineaceae bacterium | reverse complement strand
CCCCGCCGCTACTACAAGATCAGCGAATTGGGCCAGCAAGCGCTGGCCGACCTCAGCCAGGAATGGGCGCAGATTTCTGAGGCCATGACTTCATTCTTAACTAAGTAGGAGACGCAATGAGTAAGCACAACCTGATCGACCGCTACGTATACGCGGTCGGCAATCAACTAAGCGGCAAGGAGCGCGATGACATCCAACTGGAACTGCGCTCAACGCTGCAAGATATGCTGGAGGCGCGCGGCCTGGACGCCGCCGCGGAAGGCGATCAGGATGCGATCGCCGACATGCTCAAGGATTTTGGCTCGCCGCACGAGATCGCCAATTCCTATCGCCCGAACCGCTATCTGATCGGTCCGCGTTACTATCCGATTTACGCCCAGGTGCTGCGCATCGTGGCCTGGATCATGATCGGCGTGGTCACCTTTGGCACGCTGCTGGGCGGGCTGGATGGACAGAACGCGTTTGAGCAAATCGGCAACCTCTTTGGCGGCTACATGTCAGCCCTCTTCCAGGCCGGCGCGATCGTGACCCTGATCTTCGTGGTCCTGGAGCGCAGCGGTGTGGCCGATGAAGACCTGGAGGCCGAGATGACCAAGGGCTGGGATCCAAAAAAGCTGCCCGAAATCCACGACGCCAACCGGGTAGATTACTTCGAAGTAATCGTGGAATTGCTCTTCGGCCTGGGTTTCCTGGTGCTGCTCAACGCCGTCTTCGGCGTGATTGGCCCCCAAGCCGAACTCGTGTTGCAATGGGAACATGCCCCGGATCTCATCGAGGAAATCCTACCCTTCGTGCCCTACATGATCACGCTGTTTGGCGTCGAGGTGGTCTTGAAATCCTACGTGTTGCTGCGCGGCAGTTGGCAGCGTTGGACGCGCTGGATCGAATTTGCTCTCTCGGTCGCGGATACCATCGTGCTGCTGTTGATCTTCGCCCGCGGGCCGTTCTCTGATTTGGTCTGGCTGGACGTCAGCGTAAAAATTTCCCTGGTGATCGCCCTGTTGATCATTGGCGGCACCGGCCTGGCTCAGCTGTACCGTCTGGTCTGGCCCGAGCAACAGCCACCCTGGAAGAAATCTACCTTATCCGCTTGAACAAAAATTCCCGGCTGTTTGGCCGGGAATTTACTTTTAAAGCGCGTGTTTGCGCAGCGGGAACGATTGCGGTATGCTTGATCTTACCGATGATTTCACCCACACGGAGAGTGCATGGATATACGCGGAAAGAACGCCCTGGTCTTGGGGGGATTTGGCCTGGTCGGCAGCGCTGTCTGCCGCGAGTTACTCGTTCATGAACCCGCACAACTGGTAGTCGCTTCGCTATTCAAGGGGGAAGCCGAGCAGGCGATTGCCGAACTGAAACAAGGTTTTCCAAACACAAAAACTGAATTGATCCCCGCCTGGGGTGATGTATTCCTGCGGGCCGAATGGCAAAACGAGGAAGGCTTCGCGCGCCCCGGCGTACTGGCCGATCCCCAAAAGCGCCATCGCCTGGTGCACGACATCGTGGGCGAGATGGACGACGATGTGCTGGAAAGCAGCCTGCTGGCCCAATTGATCGAAGGGCGCGCCAAAGGCTTTGGCGGCCCGGCCGACATCGTAGTGGATTGTATTAACACCTCCACTGCGGTGGCCTACCAAAACATTTACGCCTGGGCCAACAAGCTACAGGATGTGATCGAACACAATGGCGCCGATACAAATTGGCCGGAGGAAGTCGAGCACCTGCTGGCTTCGCTGTATATTCCGCAATTGGTGCGCCACATCCAAATCCTGCACGAGGCGATGATCCGCGCCGGGACCACAGCGTATTTCAAGGTGGGCACCAGCGGCACGGGCGGGATGGGCCTCAACATCCCCTACACCCATGGCGAAGAGAAACCCTCACGGGTGCTGATGTCCAAGGCCGCGCTCGCGGGGGCGCAAACCCTGTTGACCTTCCTGATGGCGCGCACGCCCGGTGGCCCGACCATCGTCAAAGAAGTAAAACCCAGCGCGCTGATCGCCTGGAAAGAGATCGGCTATGGCCCGATCCGCCGCGGCGGGCGTGATTTCCAGCTCTATGATTGTCCGCCGGATGCGGCTGTCTGGATCAAGGATGAAGACAGCCTGTCCTTTTATGGTGAGTTTGGCGCAGATACCGGAGAGACCCTCGAGGCCGTTTACATCAATACTGGTGAAAACGGCCTTTTTGCTGCTGGCGACTTCACTGCGATTACAGCCCTGGGCCAGATGGAATTCGTGACCCCCGAAGAGATCGCCGCCAATGTGGTCCACGAAATCCGCGGCGGCAACACCGGGCGCGACATCATCGCCGCCCTGGATGGCAGCGTGATGGGCCCCACCTTCCGCGCTGGCACCCTGCGCGAGGCGGCCCTGACCCGCCTGCGCCAGCTGGAAGCCGAGCACGGCGAATCGATCGCCTTCGAGATCCTGGGGCCGCCGCGCATGTCCAAGCTGATGTACGAGGCTTTCCTGTTCAAGCAGGTCTACGGCACGATGGGCGCCGCCCTGCAGGACAAGCCGCAAGCGGCCGCCGAGAAGCTGGAGGCACTGGTCAGCGCGAACGCCGCATTGCGCCAGCAAATCATTTCGATTGGTCTACCAATCCTGCTATCCGACGGCGAGCGCTTATTGCGCGGGCCGCAGATCAAATCCGAGGATGCGCATAATGGCTGGGTAGATCTGACCCCGGAAAACATGTCGCGCTGGCGCGAGCGTATGCAAGCGATCCGTGCCATGTTTGCCGACCAATCCATGGGCGATAGCAGCTCGCGCTACGACCGGGTCTTCCCCACCCTGCGCGAATGGGCCGCCGACGACCGCTTCGAGGTTGGCGAAATGGCTGCCTGGGTGGCGATGTATGAGGATCAGGGCCGGCGCTGGAAGCGATAACCAGCCTTTAGCGATTAGCTGTCAGCTTTTAGCTTGGCAGTAATAGAATAAACAGGTAGACAAAGAGAGCGCCCCATCTGGGGCGCTCTCTTTGTGTCCTTTGTGCCCTCTGTGGTGAAAAGTCTAGAACCCCTCCATCTTGGAGAAGTCGGCCACGCCGTCAGCCAGGCGGGTCACGCGCTGCAACAGGGCCAGGCGATTGTTCTTGATCGCCTCGTCTTCGGCCATCACCAGCACCTCATCAAAGAAGCGCTTGATCGCCGGCATGATCGGCATAAAGGCCTTCAGGAAATGATCTACTGAGCCGGGCCGGCGTTCGGCCGCCTCGGCGCCTTCCAGCGCCACATACAAAGCCTTCTCGGCTTCTTCACTCAGCTTGCGGGCATCCAGTTTGAGCTCACCACCCAGTTCGCGGGTGATGCGCACGCAGCGCGCAAAAGTATCGAGTACATCTGGCCAGGCTTTGTGGGCCAGGTGGCTGGCCAATTGGTGGGCCGCCGCAGCCGCCCGCGCCGGGTGAGCGCCCTGCTCAGCCAGCACTGCATCCACCACGTCGTAGCGCAGGCCCTGCTCCAGCATCAGCGCCCGCAGTCGGCCGCTGATGAAATCGAGCGCTTCAGCGTGGGCTTCTTCACTGACCTTGACGGGCTGCTGGGCGGCCGCCCAGGCGATGCCTTCGCGCACATCAAAATCCAGGTCCCAATCAATCAGGCTTTGCACCAGGCCAATCGCGGCCCGGCGCTGGGCAAAGGGATCCTTCGCGCCGGTGGGGGCCAAGCCGACCGCAAACAGGCCGGTCAGTATGTCCAGGCGGTCAGCGATACCCAGAGCCAGGCCCGCCTTGGAGAACGGGACCGGGTCGCCGGCGCTGCGCGGCCCATAGTGCTCATCAATCGCGGCGGCCACGGCTTCCGGCTCGCCAGCATCCAGCGCGTAATAGCGGCCCATCACGCCCTGTAAGGAGGTCATCTCAACCACCATACTGGTCGCCAGGTCCGCCTTGGCCAGTTGGGCCGCACGTTGGGCCGTCTTGGTTTCATCCTTGCTAAGGTCCAGCGCAGTGGCGACTTCGGCTACGAGTTTCGTTAAACGTTGAGTCTTGTCGTACACTGAGCCCAAGTCAGCCTGGAAGGTCAAGCCTTTCAAGTCCTCGACAAAGTCTTCCAGCTTGCGTTGGCGGTCTTTCTTGATGAAGTAGGCCGCATCGGCAAAGCGGGCGCGGATCACGTCTGCGTTGCCTTCGACCACGGCCTTCTCATCAAAGTCGCCGTTGCCGACCACAATGAACCGATTGAGCAGTTTTTCACCCTTGGCAACCGGAAAGTAGCGTTGATGCTTCTTCATCACCGCGATCAATACCTCGCTCGGCAGATCGAGGAATTCCGGCTCAAATTCACCCAGCATGGCCTGCGGCGCTTCCACCAGGTTGGCGACCTCGTCCAGCAGGCCGGGATCGGCGGGCAATTCGCCGCCGGCTTCCTTCGCCAGCGCGCGCACGCGTTCTTCAATCGTGGCGCGCCGCTGATCCGGATCGAGGATAATGCCGCGCTTCTGGATCTGGGCCAGATACTCCTTGGGGGACTTGGCCTCGAAATGCTCGTCTTTGCTCAGGCGCAGCCCGCGGCTGGCAGCCCCCGATTGCAACCCGGCATAGCTAAAAGGCACGACATGTTCGCCATGCAAGGCCAGCAGCCAGCGAACCGGTCGCGAGAAGGCCACACCGCTGGCATTCCAGCGCATGCTGCGTTCAAATTTCAGGTCAGCGATCCATGCAGGCAGAGCTTCGGCCAGCACCTCGGCCGCCGGGCGGCCTGCCTCGTGTACACGCGCGACCACGTATTGGCCGCCATCAATCTCTTCAGTAGTGAGGTCGGCGACGTCAACGCCCTGGCCGCGGGCAAAGCCCTCGGCGGCTTTGGTGGGCTTGCCGTCCGCGTCAAAGGCGCGCTCCGCAGGCGGGCCTTTGACCAGCTCGTCTCGGTCTGCCTGGTTGGCGGCCAATCCGGCCACCTGCACCACCAGGCGGCGCGGGGTACCCTGCACCTCAATCGCTGCGTGCTCCAGGTTGAGCGCTTTGAGGCGCTGGGGCGCAGACTCGGTCAACTGCTGGATGGCGGCCTGCAGATCGGCGACCGGCAATTCTTCGGTGCCGATCTCCAACAGGAAATCGGCCGCCTTATCGGGGCCACTCGCCTTGGCAGCTTTGGCTTCAGCCGGTGCGGCTTCGCCCTCTTGCAGCCAGGGATGCCCCTCTTGCTGGCGCAATGCGGTGTAGGCTTCCGCCACCGAGCCGCTCAATTTGCGCATGCGCCGGAAATAGGCCTGGCGCTCGGTGACGCCAATGGCGCCGCGGGTATCCAAGACATTGAAGGTGTGTGAGCATTTGAGCGCGTAATCGTAAGCCGGCAGCACCAGTCCGGCCTCCAGCGCAGCCAAGCCCTCAGCCTCGTACATGTCGTACATCTGGCGCAGGCGGGCCACATCCGCAACCTCAAAATAATACGTGCTGTGTTCGCGCTCGCCCTGCATCAGGAGTTCGCCCCAGGAATGCTTGGGGCTCCAGCGTACATCGCCGACATAACGGGCGCCCTGCAGGGCCATGGCAATCCGGTCCAGCCCGTAGGTAATCTCGACCGAGACCGGGTCCAGGGTCAGGCCACCAGCCTGTTGAAAATAGGTGTACTGAGTAATCTCCAGGCCATCCAGCCAGACTTCCCAGCCCAGGCCCCAGGCACCCAAGGCGGGCGAGGCCCAGTTATCTTCCACAAAGCGGATATCGTGCTGGTGGATATCGATTCCAATCGCTTCTAGGGAGCGCAAATAAAGTTCCTGCGGGTTGCCGGGATCAGGCTTAAGAATCACTTGAAACTGGGTGTGCTGCTGCAGGCGGTTGGGGTTCTCGCCGTAGCGGCCGTCGTCGGGGCGCACGGAGGGCTCCACATAGGCCACATTCCAGGGTTCCGGTCCCAGCACGCGCAGGAAGGTCGCCGGGTTCATCGTGCCGGCGCCAACCTGGCTGTAATAGGGCTGCCAGAGCACAGCGCCCTGCTCCACCCAGAAGCGTTGCAGATTAAAAATGATAGATTGGAAGTCGGTGTTGATTTTAGCCAAGTTAGCTCCTCCAGAGAGCCCATATTATAGTGGGCTGAAGGCTTCGAATCCTGCCAGGGTCATTCTGTTTTATGGCCAAGCAATTTATTCCTGGAACGATCTTTCAAGCTCTTCGAAGGCTAAGGGCCAATTTTCATCGTGGCCGTCTCTTGACCTCTCATTTACAAAGCCGGAATGGGTAAAGCGCACCGCCGTGCCCTGGTCTTTGGGCGATAGTTCAAGACGGATCACGGTTTCGGCCCCTTCAGTGCCACCCTGCGTGCCGTCTCCGGTTAGCCAGGTCATCTCGACGAGACGGTTTTCCTGTAACTCCAGGAATCTTCCATAGTGGGGATGCCGGCCCCAATCCAGTTTGTTGTAGAAGAAGAATGGCCGATCCACTTCGGGATGCATAAAGGTTTCGCCGGGCTGCGCGAACCACTTGTCGAAACCCGTGGTCCAGGCCTCGTAAACTGTTTCGGGGGGATGAGATAAGAAGCCCTCCCAAACCAGGCTAAATGGCCGCGAGGAAAGATCGGGGTAGCTTTTTGATTTCATCGAGTAGTGCTCCATTTATAGGGGCTTTATTGTAAATCCAAAAATTGGGGAGGCTCTAGGGCGGTGCTTGGAAAACAGCTTGGTCCTATCTTGCACAATCCGGGTAAAGGCATTACCTTTAACTGAACGAGGAGAAACCTATGAAAAAGACCGCTCCGAAGCCCGGTTGGCTCGACCATCTGGTGGCCTGGGTCAACGCACTGCCGATCCCGCTCTGGCTGTTCTATTTACTGGTTATTGTAATTCTGGGCCTGTTGAACAATATGCTTCATTGGCATACTGGTTCGCGACCAATTGGTCACTTCGAGTTTGAAGCTTCAACAGACGGCGTGTGGCCCGTCTTTTTTGTGGGCTACCTGGTCATGCTGGTCAATAATGGTAAGACGGCCTTGGCACAGTACCGTCCTCTGATTCCCGATGCGGAGAGCAGCTATGCCAAATGGGAGCAAGAGTTCACAGTAATCTCCAGAGGCACGGGATGGATCGTTTTCTTTTTTGCGCTTGCGATTGGCATTCTGGCCTGGTCAGAGGCATTTCCCGATGCGAACTCCTGGTCGATCTTAGGCGTGCTGGCAGGACTGTAATACTTGTTCATCATCATGCTTTCTATGGGGTCGTTCATCGCGGTTCTGATCTTCCTGATACGCCAGATAGGTATTATTCAGGCCCTGCATCGAAATGCAGCGGATGTGGACCTCTTTGATCTGGAGCCAACGCACGCTTTCTCAAAATTAACGGCGGGCACGGGCATTGGGCTGATGCTGATTGCCTCCTTTGGCGTAGTGCAAGTGTGGAACAACCCAGCAAACACCTACTTTTTTATACTTGACGGTGTGTTGATGGTGCTGGGAATCCTGGCCTTCTACCTGCCCCTCCGGGCCATGCGCCAGAAGTTGCTGGGGGTACAGATAGAGGAATTACGCAAGGCCAATCAACGCTTGAAAGCTGTCTATGCGCGCCTTAACGCAAAGGTTGCCAAGAATGAGTATTCCGACTTGAGCGGGATGAACACCGCCATCGGCGCGTTAACCCGGGAGCGCGATGAGATCGCAGGCATCTCAACCTTGCCCTGGGACACAAGCACCTTCCGGAGCTTTGTGGGCTCGATCCTGCTGCCGATCTTCCTATTCGTGGTAACGCAGTTCCTGGGGCGCTTTTTCTAGTATAAGTTCCTTCTGCCTCTCGCATCCTGTTTGACGGTTGCCCACTGGCAAACCAGGCCTTTATTAATTTCATGCACGGCAGGGCACTATAATGCTAGCCAATATGAGTACGCGGATCCTCTACGACGGCTGGCCGTTGATCTACCAACCCGATGGACCAGCCACCCTGGAACTGAGCGCCCTGCTCACTCTGGCCCCCAATGGCGTCCAGCCGCTGGTAGCCGTCCCGGTAGACAGCAGCCCGGAAGGATTTCTGCAGGGCTTTGACCTGGCCCACATGGCCAGCCGCGACCCGCTGCACTGGCAGCAGCGCGCCTTGCCAGCTTTGGCCAAAGAGCATAGCGCAGCCCTGATCCACAGCACCCAACCCGGCGTTGCGCTCTTCGGCGGCGTGCCCAGCGTGGTCAGCCCCAGCGGTTACGGTCGCCTGGACCCCGCGGGGCGCTCGCTGCGCGCGCGCCTGGGCCGCGCCCTGGGCCGGGGCGGATTGGCCCAAGCCGCCGTGCTGTACCCCAGCGATATCCCCGCGCCGAAAGACAGCGCGGCAAACCGCGCTGTGCCGCCCGCAGCGCATCCCCATTTCAGCGCCAAAGCCGCCGCGCCGCCAGCCGACCTGGAATTGCCCGAAAGTTATTTGCTCTACCACGGGCCCAGCCACCCCGTCACATTGCTGGGCTTGCTGGAAAGCTGGACCTGGGCGGCGGCCTCAATCGGCGAACTGTACCCGCTGGTCTTGCTGGGCCTGACGGAGGAAGCCAAGCGCTTCGTGGAAGCGCGCCTGCCTGACTTCCATCTGGACAAGTACGTGCACATCCTGCCACGGGTGCATCCGGCCCATATCGCTGCGATCTATCAGGCTTCCGCCGGCCTGGCGCATCCCGCGCCGCCCTCGCTGTGGGGCGGGCCGATTCGCCTGGCGCTAGCCTGCGGGCTGCCGGTGGCGGCCCAGCAGCACCCCGGCACGGCCGCCATGGTGCAGGACGCGGCCTATCTGGTGGAAGCGGGTGACCTGCGCGGCTTCGGAGCCGCCATGATCACCATCGTAGTGCACGACCAGGTGCGCGGCGATCTGCAGCAAGCTGCAAAAAAAATAAGCGCCCGCTGGGAAGCGAGCGCCTTTCAAAGTGAATTATTGAAAATCTATCAGGAACTGGCCTAGCGCCGTCGACGGCCCTGCAGATTGTAGTAACCCAGACCCAAGCCACTCACCAGCAGCACAAAACCTAGCAGGCCCATCAACGGTGACCGCCCGCCCTCCTCGGGGGAGAGCTGGTTGGCCTGCGCCTCAGAGCTAAGCTGGGCGCCGAAATTCAGCGTCACTGAGCCGCCGGCGGTCAGGTCGATGGTCTTGCTGAGCCCGGTGGTGGGATTGTAGCCATCCGGCACGGCCATACTGACCGTATATTCGCCTGCGGGCAAATCCGCAAAGGTGTTCAAGACCGGCAAACCCTCGACATCAATCAGGCTGAAGGTCGTTTCCTGGCGGGAGGCCAATCCGGTGCGGTGCGTCACACTGACCGCGCCATTGGCGATACCAAACTCGGTTTCCTGGCGCAGCCCATCGCCATTGACATCGTCGAACAGCAGCACGCTGATCGTGCCCGTCCCGGCGCTCTCCGGGGTTTCGTCCGCGCCCGGGGTCGGCGTGGCGGTGGAATCGGGATCAGGGGTGCTGGCCAACGCCAGAATCACCACCTGCCCCTCCTGCAAGACGGTGTCGCTGGTCCAGTTATTGAGAATGTTCAACTGGTTGATATCCAATTGGAATTTGGCCGCAATCAGGAAGGGCGAATCCCCAGGCTGGACGGTATACAGAATCCGTCCGCTGGCATCCGGTTCGGGCAGCGGCAACGCGGTTGCCTGGGCGGCGGCCGAAGCGCTGCCGGCATTCAGGAAGGCGCCAAAGCCAAGCGTCAGGACTAAAATCGCGGCCAAAGGCAGCCAAAGTAGGCTTAGTTTTCGCATCCTCGGGATTATAACAAGGCAAGGGCTATAATGAACCCGCCACTATATGAGGAGGAGCTAAATGGAATTTTGGGGCTTGGATACCGCCCAATGGAACCAAGTCGGTATCAGCATCCTGATCGTCCTGGCAGCCCTGTTGCTGGGCCGCTGGCTGGTGCGCCGGCTACTCTTCCCTCTGCTGCGCCGCCTGACCGGCTCCACCCGCAGCATGCTGGACGACGTGATCCTGGACAATGTCGAGGGTCCAGCCCACTGGTTGCTGCTGGTGGCCGTTTTCGAATACGCCCTGGGGCGCCTAAATTTCATTACCCGCTTAGGTAGCTTGCCGCTAAATGACGTCTTCTTCGTTATCTATCTAAGCATCGCCTTTTTCCTGACCTGGCGGCTGGTATCCAGCCTCTTCAATTGGTACATCGAAACCCAAAGCACACTCACCGATACCAAGCTGGACCAACAGTTGCTGCCCTTCATCAGCCGGGTCGCCCTGATCGTGATTGCCCTGATCGCGATCATTATTTTGCTGGGCCATTTCAATGTGGAAGTCAGCGGCCTGGTCGCCACGCTGGGCATTGGCTCACTGGCTGTCGCCCTGGCCGCCCAGGAAGCCCTGTCCGACACAATCAGCGGCTTCCTGATCATGCTCGACCGTCCTTTCCGTATCGGCGACCGCATCGAAATCCAGGAGCTGGGCACCTGGGGCGACGTGGTCGATATTGGGCTGCGCTCCTCGCGAGTGCGCACCCTGGATAATCGCATGGTGATCGTGCCCAATTCGGTAATTGGCAAAAGCCTGGTGGTCAATCATTCCTATCCGGATAGCACCTACCGATTGCAAACCGATATTGGCGTCGCCTATGGCAGCGACCTGGAAAAAACTCGCGCAACCCTAATCAAAGCCGTCGAAAAACTGGAAGGCGTCGACCCCGATCACCCGATTGAAGCCCTGTTGGTGAATCTGGGCGATTCGGCCCTGATCTTCCGCGTACGCTGGTGGCTGGATTCCTATGTGGATACCCGCCGCATGTTCGATCGGGTGCACACCTCAATCGTCAATGCGCTCAACGCGGCCGAGATCGAAATCCCCTTCCCGCAGGTGGACGTACATGCCCGCCTGACCGCCGACCAGCAAGCCGTGCTGGACCAGCTCAACAAGCCGCAATGACCGCCCAGGCTGTCGCCCTGCCAGCGAGCAGCGCCGCCCACCTGCGCCCCTTCGACCCCCGCCGCGATTTGCTGGCAGTAGCTGATCTGGTCGAACTGTGCTTCCGCGACACACTGGATGCCGATGGCCACCTCTATATCCAGCAGCTGCGCTACAGCGCCCGGGCAGGGTCGGTCACATCCCTAGGCCAGCGCATGAGCGGCTACGTGTGTACCGAAGCCGGGCGCGTGGTGGGCAACCTGAGCGTGATCCCCCACCAACGCGGCCAGCGCCGCATCCATCTGATCGCCAATGTGGCCGTCAACCCCGATTACCGCCGGCGCGGAATCGCCCAAGCCCTGACCGAGGCCATGATGGCCGATAAGAGCATCCGCCCCAAAGACGAAGTGTGGCTGCAAGTAGACGAACGCAACCCGGCCGCGATCCATCTCTACACCAATATGGGCTTTGAAGACATGTTCCGGCGCACCTCCTGGCGCGGCCGCCCCGGCCCCAGCAGTACTGCCCGCCCAAGTGAGATTGTGATCCGCAAACGGCGGGATGCCGACTGGCGCCAACAGCGCCCCTGGCTGCGGCGCCTCTATCCCGAAACAGTGACATGGAACCTGCCGCTGGAAGCCGAATTGCTGCTGCCCGGCTGGCGGGGTAAATTCAATCGCTTCTTCGGCGACCGCATGGTGCGCCAATGGGCCGCCTTACGCGGCCGCGATCTGCTCAGCATCCTCAGCTGGCAGTCCTCAACCCTGTCCAATGATCGCCTATGGCTGGCCGCCCCCGAGCAAGCCGATGAGGATGCCATCAGTGCCCTGTTGCAGCACGTGCGCGCCCAGGTGCCATTGGAACGCAGCATGGCGCTCAATCTACCCGCCGGTTTTATGGATGCGGCCATGTATGCCGGGGGATTCCAGCCGCGGCGCACACTGATTTGGATGCGTACTCATCGGTAACACATGCCCATCCGGTAGCATCAATATATCAAGCGAACTATTAGTAGGGACGTTATGACGATCAACGACAATGAAGGTCTGCGCCAGTTACTTGAGGATGCCAAAGTAATCGCCGTTGTGGGCCATTCCGACAAACCCAGCCGCACCAGTTACCGCATCGCCCAATATTTGCGCGCAGCGGGCTACAAGGTTTACCCGGTGAATCCCACCGTGGACGAAATTGATGGCGAAAGATCCTACGCCAGCCTGGAGGCGATCCCCGAAGCGATTGATATCGTGGATGTGTTCCGCCGCTCTGAACACCTGGAAGGCGTCGTGGAAGAAGCCGACAAGGTGGGCGCCAAAGCTGTCTGGGGCCAGTTGGGCGTGCGCGATGAACAGGCCGCAGCCAAAGCCGAAGCAGCTGGCCTGGATATGGTCATGGATCGCTGCATCAAGGTCGATCACGCCAGACTGTTTTGACTGAACGTTTCATGAATTGCAAAGAGCGCCTGCGGTTGCAGGCGCTCTTTTTTAGTGAGTAGATTTTGGAGGTTTGTTAGGATTTTTCTTTGCGTCCCCAGGGGGTGCCGATCCAGGGCAGCAGGAAGTAATCCAGGCCGATGTAGCCGGCGATCTTCCAGGCCATGACCAGGCCGAGGGCCGCAACAAAGAGCATCGGGTTGGTGGAGGCAGAACCGGCCATCATGAAGTTCCAGTTCATAAAGCCACCGAAGAAGGCGGCGATGCCGGTGAAGGCGCCCAGCACCAGCGCCACACCAATGATGACTTCGCCGTAGGCCACCAGCGGGCCAAACCAGGTGTGGGCTTCAGAGTCCAGCAAGTACTGGATGAAGTTGCGATACCAATCGAATGCGATCGGCGGGCGGCCGCCTTCGGGGATCTGCACCACGCCGGTCCAGAAACCTTTGATGGCGTCACCAGTCTCGGTCCAGGCCGGGCTTTCCACTTTGTGCAGGCCAGCATCAATCCATTTGTAGCCAAGCCACACACGGACTACCAGCCAGAACCAGGCGGCGCGGGGGTCGTTGAACAGGGTCTTAATGAAGTTGGGATCCTGGATCACGCGACCTCGTTGAGTTACTGCGGTCATTTTGTCCTCCTTTAGGACATTCGCCCATCGGGCGATTTGATTACAAGATGGCACTACTGTAAAAGCTGGGGGCCTTTTTTCGTAGGGACAAGTGTCATTAGCTTTGTCCCAAAGCTGTTGGACAAGTCTCCCCGATTATGTGGGGCGGGGCTGGGACATCGCGACAAGTGGAAGGGGTCATGCGTCCGATCACCCCCGTGCGGCCCTATGGATAATAAGTCTAGGAGATTAGCCATGTCCCGACAAGTCAATCAAACGCCTAAGACCGTAAGCGCCGCCGAGGCGGTGCAAGCAATCCAATCGAATTCACGCATCTATCTGGGCGGCGGCACCGGCATCCCGCTGAAGTTGGAGCAGGCCCTGGTGCAACGCGCCGCGGAGCTGCGCAACGTGGAAGTCGACCACGTGGCGACCTTCGCCGGTGGCCGCTACCTGGATGCCGCATACGCCGGCAGCTTCCGCCACCGCGCCTTCTTTATCGGCCCCAATGCGCGCGCTGCCGTTAATGAAGGCCGCGCCGATTACGTGCCGATCTTTTTATCTATGGTGCCGGGGCTCTACCGCGATGGTGTGCTACCACTGGAAGCGGCCCTGATCCAGGTTTCACCTCCGGATGCGCACGGTTTCTGTTCGCTGGGCGTCGAAGTCGGTGTAACCAAAACGGCAGCCGAGGAAGCCAAACTGGTGATTGCCGAGATCAACCCCAACATGCCGCGCGTGTTGGGTGATTCCTTCATCCATATCAGCCATATTGATTATGCCGTGATGGTAGATTACCCCTTACCCGAAGCGCCGGCGCCCAAGATCACCCCCGAACAAAAGAAAATTGGCCAATACATCGGCGAAATGATTGAGGATGAAGCCACCCTGCAGTTGGGCATCGGCGCAATCCCCAACGCCGTGCTGGAATTCCTGGGGGACAAGCAGCACCTGGGCATCCACACCGAACTGTTTTCGGATGGCGTCATCCGCCTGGTGGAAGAGGGCATCATTACCAACCAGCGCAAAACCATACATCCCGGCAAAATCATCGCAGGTTTCCTGTTTGGGTCCAAGACGCTGTATGACTTCGTGGATGACAACGCCATGATCGAACTGCGCCCCACCGAATACGTTAACGATCCCTTTATCATCGCCCAGAACCATAAGATGACCGCGATTAACTCCGCCATCGAAGTCGATCTCACCGGCCAGGTCTGCGCCGATTCAATCGGGGAAACCTTTTACAGCGGCATCGGCGGCCAGATCGACTTTATTCGCGGGGCCGCGCGCTCGCCCGGCGGCAAAGCGATCGTGGCGCTGCCGGCCACAGCCAAAAGCGGCGAACTCTCACGTATAGTGCCGCGGCTAAAGCCCAGCGCAGGCGTAGTGACCACGCGCGGCGATGTGGATTACATTGTGACTGAATTTGGGGTGGCCTCGTTGCGCGGTAAGAGCATCCGTGAACGCACGGCAGCCCTGATCCGGATCGCGCATCCCCAATTTCGGGATGAGCTAAGCGCTTTCGTCAAAGAGCAACAATGGTGAGTTAGCCGGATTGGCTAGCCCAGCGGCAGCGACAATTCAACCCGTGTGCCCTGCCCGGCGGCGGAGGCGATATTCACGTCGCCGCCCAGGCTCTGCATGCGCTGGCGCATATTGAGCAGGCCATTGCCGCCATCCTCACTTGCCTTGCTTGGATCAAAGCCCCGTCCGTCATCGCGTATTTCCAGGACCAGTTCGCCTTCCCCTACAGTCATATCCAGGCCAATATGTCGGGCGTGCGCGTGCTTGCGGATGTTGGTTAATGCCTCGCGCACGATGTGCATAATCTGCGAGACCTGACGTTCCTCAAGCGCTGGCATGGATGTTTTGCGCGGATGATCAAAATTAATCTCCATCAAGGTGTTGGCGCGCAATTCACGCGCCATCAAGTCAATGCCGGCGATCAAATCCTGGTCTTGATAACGATCCGGACGCAGGCCCAGAATGTAATTGCGAATATCACGCTGAACCTGGCTCAGATCACGGTTGACCTGCTGAATGCGTTCGCGGGCGGTTTCGGGCTGCTCGCCAACGCTGTGTTCGGCTTCCTGAAGCGAGAGGCCGGTGGCATACACGGCCTGCATAATGCCATCGTGCAGGTCCATACTGAAGCGCTCGCGCTCCTGCAGCACAGCCAGTTCCTGTGTTTGGCGATAGAGCTGGGCATTCTCAATCGCGATTGCCGCCTGGGTGGCAAATTTTTCGAGCAAGAGTCGATCGCCTTCCTCAAAGTTGATCAGCCGATCACCATTGGGGCCGTCCATATCGATCTTGTCCGCCAAATATAGGTTCCCAAAGGTTTCCCCCTTGGAGCGGATCGGCACCCCCACCAGGGATTGCATGGGCGGATGATTGGGCGGAAAACCAGCCGAGCGCGGATCTTTGCGGATGTCGTTGATCAACAGCGGTTCGCCATCCGGATCGATCAACACGCCCAGCAAGCCGTGGCCGGTGGGCGGAGCGCCGATGCGGGCGCGCTGTTCGGTAGTCAGGCCGCTGGTGATGAATTGCTCGATGCGCTGGGTGCCGGGCGCCAGTACGCCCAGGGCGCCATATTTCGAATGGATCAGTGCCCGGCTAAGGTCAACCACCTTTTGCAGCACAGCCTGGATATCCAGCTCAGTGGTGAGCGCCAAAGCGGATTCGTGCAGGGCTTCCAGCTGGTCACCGCGCAGCTCGATTTCTTCCTCGCGGCGCTCAATCACGCTAAACACCAGCACGGAGAAAACCACCGCGCCGAGAGCAACCGCCACCAGGGCATACAGATTGCCTTCGGCGATGCGGGCCTGAGGCACGATGTAGAAGCGCCAATACAGAACGCCAACCATAAAGCCCATGGGCAGCAGAGCCGAAATCCATTTGAGGGCGCGTGTACTCATCGCTGAAAAGTCCGCATGCTATAATCCCGCAGAGATTATACATGGCGAGGAAACACCCGATTTATGCTAAAAATCCTGCTGGTTGACGACCACGAAGTGGTGCGACTGGGGCTGAAATCCCTGCTGTCGCGCTACACCGAATTTGAGGTCGTCGCCGAAGCCAGCAACGCCGACGAGGCGATCGACCTGGCCAAACGCTACAAGCCTGACGTGGTCGTCATGGATATTCGCCTGCCCGGCAAAAGCGGCATCGAAGCCACCAAAGAGATCGTGGGCGAGAACGAGGAGATCAAGGTCATCATGTTGACCTCCTTTGCGGAGGACGAGCTGCTCTTCGATGCGATCTCAGCCGGCGCCAGCGGCTACGTGCTCAAACAGATCGACAGCACCGAACTGATCAACGCGCTGGAGAGGATTGGCCGCGGCGAATCACTACTGGATCCGGCGGTCACCCAGCAAGTATTCAAGCGCATGCGCGAAAGCTCGCGCAAGGCGCAGCAGGAAGCCTTCGCCGACCTCACCGACCAGGAACTCAAGGTGTTGGCGCATGTGGCTCAGGGCCAGCGTAACAAAGAGATTGCCGCCGAAGTTTTCCTTAGCGAGAAGACCGTGCGCAATTACGTTAGCTCCATCTTAAGCAAGTTGGGATTATCCACGCGCGCGGAAGCCGCCGCCTATGCGGTGAAACATCACATAGAAAATCACGTCCAATTAGATGGTGAGTAATACTCATTTGAAAGGAATTAATCATGATTATTCGTTGGGTCATTAACGCCGTAGCCCTTTACGCGGCGATTGCCCTGGTCCCCGGACTGCAACCGACAAACCCGAACTGGCAAACCTACATTTGGCTGGCGCTGATTTTCGGCCTGGTCAATGCGCTGGTGCGCCCGATCCTCAAGTTCCT
>OMJR01000064.1 GCA_900299355.1 Anaerolineaceae bacterium | reverse complement strand
TTTGTTTGGGCTAAGCATGCTTACAGATAGCGGACAAACTGGTTGTCCTCATCCACCAGGATAAAGGTCTGCTCCACCGGCTGGTCGCTGATTTCGAAGGCGATGATGATGACCTCTTCGCCGGCGCCAATCTTGTGGGCCGCGCCGCCATTCATGGTGATTTCACCGCTGCCGGCCTCACCCTTAATCACGTAGGTTTCGAGGCGTTCACCGGTATCGTTGCTGACCACCAGCACTTTTTCGCCGGGCCACAGGCCGGCTTTCTCAATCAAATCGGCGGGGATGGTGATACTGCCCACGTAGGCCGGGTCGGCCTGGGTGATGTGGGCTTTATGGATTTTGGAACGGGCTAGTATGCGCATAAGTACCTGACGTTCAGACGATGATTAATTTTACTAGATGGCGAATGGCTGTGAGAGTGCCTGACTATAATGGAGCCGCCATGCGCAGTCTTCGCATTCTCTTCTTATTAATAACCTTGCTGGCCACCAGCGCCTGCACGCCCAGCGCCAGCCCGACGCCGACCGCCACCCTAGAGCCCAGCCCCACGCCGACCGCTACGCGGGATTGGTTCCCCGCCACCGAGACGCCGACTCTGCGCCCGCTGCCCTCGGCGACCCCTACGCCGGATATGAGCCCCGGCCAGGGCACGCTGCTGCTGGAGGAGGACTTCGCCGATGGTGAACTGTGGGACACCACTGCCGATGACGACGCCCTGGTGATTGTCGAAGGCAACCAGATTCACCTGACCCAGCGCGAGACGCGCAGTTACCTGATTAGCACGCGCAGCGAAGGCACTTACAGTGATTTCTATGCGGAGGTGACTGCCAATACCAACCTCTGCCGTGGGGATGATGAATACGGCTTGGTTATCCGGGCTTTGAACTCAACCAACCACTACCGGCTGGCCTTCTCCTGCGATGGCCGCGCCAAGGTTGACCGCCTCTACCAAAATGGCTACAGCAACGTGGTCGTGTGGCGCCAGCACGGCCGGGTGCCCAGCCTGGCCCCCGCCGAAGTGCGCCTGGGGGTTTGGGCCAACGGCAGCGAATTGCGCTTCTTTGTGAATGATGTGTATCTGTTCAGCGTGACCGATAGCCTGCTCTATCGCGGTGGAGTGGGCGTGTTTGTGCGCAGCAGCGGGGAGGGTGACGTGTCGGTCTCCTTCTCGGACTTGCGGGTGTGGGAGGTCAATGACTGAGGGGGCGCCGCTTTCACTCGATTACACACCCGACCTGAGCACGGCCGGCGCGACCCAAGTCACCCGCCAATGGGCGCGATTGGGCTGGCGCTCGGGTCCGCCGGATTTCAACGCGCTGCGCCAATTGGCCGCCCAGGCCGCCAGCGAAATCGCACTGATTCGCTATCTATCCAACCAGGATATTCCCCATGAAGTGGTGGCCAGTTCGGCCAACCGCTGGCCGGCCAGCGCCCAGCGCCTGGGTGGACGGCCGCTCTACCTGCACAGCCATCTGACCCGGCGCGAGTCCAAGCGGGCAAACCTCAATGTGGATTTGTTGGCTGATGCACAAGCCAGCGAGGGCGTGCATTTGTTTGCGCGGGCCTACGGAACGGTCAGCAAGGGCCCTCGTGATTTGCCGGAGGGGCAGCCGCATTTCCTGCTGCATCCCCTGCCGGCGGCATGGGCTTTGCCAGCCAGTTGGCGGCCGCTGGGTGAACTGGCGATTAAGCTCGAAGAGGGCGAGGCGCTCTCACTGGAGTTGGGCGGCCTGGATGGGCAGCGCAAACTGGTGCAGATGCAGATAAAAGTGAGCGCCGGGGAACGGGCCAGCATCGAAAGTAATCTGTATGCGCTGCACTACCTGCGGGCCGGGGCGCAGCCCATCGGGCGGCTGGGTGTCTCCAGCCCCAGCACCGGTTTGACCCAGATTATTAAGCCGCGCGAATGGGGCAACCTCTTCGTCTATGGCGCGCGGATTGACCTGCTCGGCTATCTGCCTGGGCGTGACTTGCTAAGCCGCAAAGCGCGCAAAACGCTGCCCGATTTGCGCCCGGTGGACGATTTGCTGGCACGCGCCCGGGCCTGGCGCGGGGGCGCTTGAAAACTCGATATTGACTCTTTTCGCTCATTTGGTCTAAAATCATGGCATAGCACGGTGAGTGCCCCAAACTCAGCACCGAGCGGACAGCTCGGGAACTAAAGACCTGAACCCCACGGGTTCAACCATTCACCGGAAAGGAGACCCCATAAGCACAGCTTGGCTTTCAGCAAGTCCTTTGGCAACCCTGGACCGGTTGCTTGTTTGCCTTTAATTCACTCAAGGAGAGACGATGTCCTACCAACAAATTACGATTGTCGGCAACCTGGGGCGCGACCCCGAAATGCGCTACACCCCCGGCGGCCAGGCGGTGACCAATTTCAGCGTGGCCACCAACCGCCAATACACTACCTCGAATGGCGAGAAGGTCAAGGAAACGGTGTGGTTCCGGGTGAGCGCCTGGGGCCGCCAGGCCGAGACCTGCAACCAATACCTGAGCACTGGCAGCCAGGTGCTGGTCGAAGGGCGCCTGACGCCCGACCGCGAAAGCGGCGGCCCGCGCATCTGGACCCGCAATGACGGCACCCCGGCGGCCAGCTTCGAAATCACCGCCGGCCGGGTGGTCTTCCTCTCCGGTCGCGGCGATGAAGGTGGCGGTGGGGGCGGCGGCCAGGGCGCCTACCAAGGCCCGCCGGATGACTTCGGCGGCATGGACGACGACGAAATCCCCTTCTAAAGGGAGGTAAAACATGGCCGACCCCAAACCCAATCAGCCTCCGCGCCCGCAACTGGTCATCAGTCCCGACCTGGAACCGGTGTACACCAACGTGGTGCGCATCGCCCATTCCCCGGCCGAGATGGTCTTTGACTTCGGGCGTTTGCTGCCCGGTGAGAAGACTGCCCACGTGAAGGCGCGCGTGATGATGTCGCCGATTAGCGCCAAGCTGTTGCAGCGCGCGCTGGCCGAAAACCTGGCCAAGTACGAAAAGAACTTCGGCGAAATCAAAATCCCGGCCGGCGGTAGCTCGCTGGCCGACCAGTTGTTCAACCCGCCCGGCACGCCCGAAAACCCGGACGAGGACTAGATGGAGCGCCTGGAGACGATTGCGGAGGTGGTGCGCGCTGATTTCGAAGCCCAAACCGCCGCCCGCGACCAGGCGCTGGGCCAGGCGCGCAGCCTGACTCGCCATTGCGCCCACGCCATCCGCGCCATTCACCGCGACGATGACGCCGCCGCCAAGAAGGAACTGGCTGCCGCCAGCACACTGGCCGCCAGTTTGAAGTCCGACCTGGCCGAGTACCCCGATTTGTATTTTTCGGGCTATACCCAGGACGCGCTCAAGGAATACGCCGAAGCCAATATTGTACAGGCGCTGGTGAAGGAGGAGCCACTGCCCGGCCCGGAGGAATTGGGCCTGGAGTCGGCCGCTTACATCAAAGGCTTGTCCGAGGCGGCTGGCGAACTGCGCCGACGCGTGCTGGATATCCTGCGCCATGGGCATTCGGATGAAGCTGAGCGCCTGCTGGACCATATGGATGAAATCTATGCCGTGCTGGTCACCATGGATTACCCAGATGCGGTCACCTACGGCCTGCGCCGCCTGACCGATATCTGCCGCAGCATCGTGGAACGCACGCGGGGTGATATGACCCTGAGCGTGCGCCAACAGCGCCTGGAGCTCAGCCTGCGCCAGATGGAAGACAAGTTGGGCGGCGAGTGAGCCAACAGACCATCCGCGCCTCGGAAATCGGCAGCTACCTGTATTGCCACCGCGCCTGGTGGTATCAGCGCCGCGGCGTGCGTTCGGCGAATGTGCGCGAGCTGGCGCGGGGGGCGGCAGCCCACGAAGCGCATGGCCGCCGCGCCCGCAGCCTGGCCTGGCAGCGCGGCCTGGCGGCCGCCTTGCTACTGGTGGCTTTACTGTTGTTAATGCTGCAGGCGCTGACCTGATGTACGGCACCTACGCGCTGATTCTGCTGGCTGCAGCCCTGTTGCTGTGGTGGCTGGCTGCCCGCCAACAACGCCAATTGGGCCTGCCCGGTGGGCGGGTGCTCTACCGTGATATGGAAGGGCGCATCGACCTGGACCGGCCGCTGTACGCCGCCGACCTGGATTTGGTGGGCCGCCCGGATTATTTGTTGCGCGGAGCGGACGGATTGGTGCCCGTCGAAGTCAAATCGGGACGCACCCCGCAGCAGCCCTACGAGTCGCATATCTACCAGTTAGCGGCCTACTGCGCGCTGGTGGAGCGCACCTATGGCGAACGGCCCAGCCACGGCATCATCCGCTATGAGCAGCGCAACTTCACAGTTGATTACACACCCGAATTGGAGAGCGGCCTGCTGCGCGTGCTGGACCAGATGCGGGCCGACCTGGGCCGCGCCGAAGTCAATCGCTCCCACCAACAGGCGGCCCGCTGCCAGGGCTGCGGTTACCTGAGCCGCTGCGAGCAAGCGCTCTAGATTCGATAAAATACGTTGATGGCTGCTGATAACAAGCCCCCCTTTGAGCACGTCGCCGTGCTGGCGCATACCGGCAACCAGGCCGCCGAGGCCGAGACCCCGGCGGTGCTGTCCTTCTTTAAAGAGCACGGCGTGCAGGCCAGCCGCGGCGACCTGAACGACGCGGCCATTCGCGATAGAGTGCGCGCTGGCGAATTCGATTTGGTGGTCACTCTGGGCGGGGACGGCACCGTGCTGCGCGCTGGGCACCTGTGCGCGGTCGAGGATGTGCCCTTGTTGGCAATCAATATGGGCCGCTTCGGCTTCCTGATTGAGGTCGAGGCCCACCGTTGGCAGGACATGCTGCCCAACCTGCTGACCGGCGATTACTGGTATGAAAAGCGCATGCTGATTCGGGTGGACTTGCAGCGCGGCAGCCAGAATTTGGGCAGCTGGGAAGCCTTGAATGAAGCCATGATTGGACGCGGCCAGGTAGTGCGCCCGGTGCACCTCAGTGCTACATTGGACGGCCACCAACTGACCACCTATGTGGCGGATGGCTTGATTATCTCCACGCCGACTGGCTCCACCGCTTACGCCCTGGCGGCCGGCGGCCCGATTTTGCCACCCGATTTGCGTAACCTGCTGCTGGTGCCGGTGGCCCCGCACCTGAGCGTGGACCGCGCGATAGTGCTGGCCGAAGGCTCGGCCATCCGGCTGCAGGTCGAACGCGGCGAAGGCGCCGTGCTGAGCATTGACGGCCAGCAATCCACGCCCTTGGAAGTGGGCGACGTAGTCCAGGTGCACGCCAGCGAGCACAGCGTGCGCTTCCTGCGCTTCCAGGAGCGCGGTTACTTCTATCAGCGGTTGCTTTCGATTATGGATA
The DNA here is from genome assembly GCA_900299355.1 of Anaerolineaceae bacterium. Taxonomy (GTDB): domain Bacteria; phylum Chloroflexota; class Anaerolineae; order Anaerolineales; family UBA11579; genus OMJR01. The sequence continues at coordinate 3,314 of OMJR01000064.1, read as the reverse complement.
ACAATCCCTCCGCCGAAACGAGCGAAGCATGAACCAAGCCACGGCGACCTATTGTGCCAACCATCCCAACCGCGAAACCAGCCTGCGCTGCAACCGCTGCGGCAAGCTGATTTGCAGTAAGTGCGCGGTGCGCACGCCCACCGGCTACCGCTGCGAGGAGTGCGTCAAGGGCCAGCAGAAGACCTTCGTGACCGCCCAACTGCAGGATTACCCGCTGGCCTTCCTGGTGGGTGGGGTGCTATCGTATTTAGGCGGCTTGCTGGCGGGAGCCCTGAGTTTCTTTGTGCTCTTCCTGGCGCCGATTGCCGGCGGGCTGATTGCCGAGGCCATTCGCCGGGTGGTCAGCAAGCGCCGCGCGCCCAACCTGTTCAAGGTCGCCGCGGCCGGGGTGGCCCTGGGGGCTGCGCCTTTCCTGCTCCGCCCGCTGCTCTTCCTGCTGGCTGGCGCGGGGATGGGGGCGCTGTTCGCGCTCTTGTGGCCGCTGGTCTATCTACTGCTGGTGACTTACTCCACCTATGCCAGCCTGTCGGGGATGCGCCTGGGCCGCTGAGATGCTGACCGAATTACGTATCGAAAACTTCGCCATCATCGAGAGCCTGGTGATTGAACCGGGTGACGGCCTGGTGGTATTCACCGGCGAGACCGGCGCGGGCAAATCCATCATCGTGGATGCGGTGGAAACCCTGCTGGGCGTGCGCGCCGATAGCAGCCTGATTCGTTCCGGCGATGAACGTGCCAGCGTCGAGGGCACCTTCCGCATTCCGGATGCGATTAAAGAAGCCGTCCACGCCATCCTGGAGCGCGAAGAATTACTGGACGACCCCGAGTATCTGACCATGCAGCGCGAGTTCCGCCGCGAGGGCCGCAACGTGGCCCGTGTCAACGGCCGCCCGGCGACCCTGGCGCTGGTTGGCGAATTAGGTGAATTATTGATTGACCTGCACGGCCAATCCGAGCACCTCTCTTTGCTGCGCGTGCCCAGCCACCGCGGCTTGCTGGACCGCTACGCCGGCGCCGAAGTCGAATTGCGCGACTATGCAGCGAGCTACGCGGCGCTGCAAGCGCTGCGCGCCGAACTGGATGAATTGCGCCAGACTGAAAAAGAAGCCAGCGAACGCGTCGAGTTGCTCAGCTTCCAGGTGCAGGAAATTCAAGCCGCCAATCTCAAACCCGGCGAGGAAGAAGACCTGCGTGAAGAACGCACCCGCCTGGCGAATGCTGAAGCGCTGGCCGAGAACGCCAACCTGGCGCTGGCAGCGCTGGACGAAGGCGGCGCCGAAGCGCCCTCGGCCAACGACCGCCTGGGCGAAATGCTGGATGCGCTCGGCGAACTGGCCAAAGTGGATGCGGCCCAGGCCGGGCTGGAAAGCCGTGCGCAGAGCGCTCTGGATGAATTGGCCGAGCTGGGCCGCGACCTGCGCGCCTATTTGGATGACATAGAATTCAATCCCAAACGGTTGGGGCAAGTGGAAGAGCGCCTGGACCTGATTCAAAGCTTGAAGCGCAAATATGGCGAGGACATTCCCGCCGTGATTGCCTACGGCGAACGGGCCGCCAAACAATTGGATAACATCAGCCATGCCGAGGAACGCCTGGCTGAATCGGAAGCCAACGAAAGCAAGCTGCTGGCCGAATTGGCCGGCAAGGCCGAGACGCTATCCGCTAAGCGGCATGCCGCCGCCGCCGAGCTGGGCGCCGCGATAGAGCGCGAGTTGGACGACCTGCGCATGGAGGCGGCCCAATTCGGGGTCGATTTCCGCACCAAGGCCGACCCGGCCGGACTGCCGCTGGGTAAGGAACGCCTAGCCTTTGATAGCCACGGCCACGAGACGGTGGAATTCATGGTTGCGCCCAACCCCGGCGAGGGCTTGAAGCCGCTGGTTAAGGTGGCTTCGGGGGGCGAGACTGCGCGCTTGATGCTGGCGCTCAAGAACGTGCTGGCCCGGGCCGACCAGACGCCCACGCTCATCTTTGACGAGATTGACCAGGGCATCGGCGGCCGCGTGGGCGCCGTGGTGGGCGAGAAGTTGTGGCGCCTGGCGCGCCAACACCAGGTGCTGTGCGTTACCCATCTGGCGCAGCTGGCCGCTTACGGCGACCAGCACTTCAAGGTCGAGAAGGCGGTGGCCGACGGGCGCACCGCGACCCAGGTGCTGGATTTGAAGGATGAGCCGCGCCTGCTGGAGCTGGCCCAAATGCTGGGCGAAGTCAGCGAAGGCACCTTGCAATCGGCGAATGAATTGATGCATTCTGTGCGCGCCAGCACGGCCGCCTGACCCCCTGAAAATCCCTACAATTTAATCTTCCTTTAATGTTCTTTTTCGGCCTTAATCTGTATGCTCTCGGCGACTCAAAATGCGGTTTTGGCCGCAGGCAGCGATATCGCTGGAAAGGACATCATCATGAGCGAGTCTGTATGCCCCTCTTGCAACGCGCAGGTCAAAGTCAAGGGCGCCCCAAAGATTGGGATGCGCGCCAAGTGTGAATCCTGCGACACGGAACTCGAAGTGGTGTGGTTGGACCCCCTGGAGCTGGATTGGCCCATGGAGGATTACGAGGACGAAGAGGATTTCGACCCCTACTACGAAGAAGATGAATACTAAGTCGATAGCGAATTAAGTGAGAAGCGCCGGGCATGCCCGGCGCTTTTTTTGTTATGTGATGATTTGACTCAACAGCTATTCCGAAGACATCTCTATATGGATTCCTCGGCTAACCTGGTGGTCATCTGGTAGCCTCTTTTGCCCCGCCTTGGAATGACAAGTGGTATGGATTTAACTGCCGCCCAGGTATTCGCGCAGCTGGTGGCTGCGGGTGGGGTGGCGCAGCTTGCGCAGGGCCTTGGCTTCGATTTGACGGATGCGCTCGCGGGTGACGTCGAAGTACTGGCCGACCTCTTCCAGCGTGTGGTCTTTGCCATCCAGCAGGCCGTAGCGCAGTTCCAGCACCTGGCGCTCGCGGTCGGTGAGGGCCGCCAGGGCGTTCTGCACCTGGTCGCGCAGCATTTCGCGCGCGGCGGCGTCCATCGGCGCCAGGGCGTCTTCGTCTTTGATGAAGTCGGCCAGCTCGCTGCCGTCGCCGGCGCCCACCGGGCTCTCCAGCGACATGGGTTCCTCGGCGCTGCGCAGGGTTTGCTCCACCTTGGTAGTGGCGCGCGCCCAGGTGCGGCGCAGTTCGGGGCTGATGGGCGTCTCGTCTTCCAGGGCCTTTTTGATGGCCTGCACGTCTTTGGGCTCCATGAAGGTGCTCTCGAGGGCCAATTCCTCGTTGGAGGGGTCGCGGCCCAGGCGCTGGGTCAGCTGGCGCTGGCTGCG
>OMJR01000063.1 GCA_900299355.1 Anaerolineaceae bacterium | reverse complement strand
GGCGATTTCACCGCGATTGGCGATGAGGACTTTATTGAATGGCATGGCTAGAGTGGGATGTTCCCGTGCTTCTTGGCCGGGTTCTGGTCGCGTTTGTTGGTCACCATCTCGAGGGCGTTGATCAGGCGCGGGCGCGTGTCACGCGGCTCAATCACATCGTCGATGTATCCGCGGCTGGCGGCCACATAGGGGTTGGCGAATTGCTCGCGGTAGTTGGCGACCAGCTCATCCTTCTTCTTCACCGGATCCTTGGCGCCGGCAATTTCCTTGCGGAAGATGATATTGACCGCGCCATCCGGGCCCATCACGGCGATTTCCGCTGTGGGCCAGGCCAGGTTCACGTCGCCGCGAATGTGCTTGCTGCTCATCACGTCGTAGGCGCCGCCGTAAGCCTTGCGGGTCACCACAGTCAGCTTGGGTACCGTGGCTTCGCAGTAGGCGTAAAGTAGCTTGGCGCCCGAGCGGATGATGCCGCCGTGCTCCTGGTCGGTGCCAGGCATGAAACCGGGCACGTCTACCAGTGTCAGGATCGGGATGTTGAAGCTATCGCAGAAGCGCACAAAGCGAGCCGCTTTTTCGCTGGCGTCAATATCCAGCACACCAGCCAGCACCATCGGCTGGTTAGCGATGATGCCGACCGCATGGCCGCCCAGGCGCGCGAAACCGACCACGATGTTCATCGCGAAGTTTTCCTGGATTTCGAAGAAGGCCCCGTCATCCACCGTCATGCGGATGACTTCTTTAATATCGTAGGGTTTGCTGGGATCGTCAGGGACGATGCTGTCCAGCCCCTCGTCGCGACGCAGCGGGTTGTCCTTGCTGGGTTTGAAGGGCGGGTCTTCCAGGTTGTTGGCCGGTAAATAGGAAAGCAGCTTGCGGATCAGGAAGAAGGTGTCGGCTTCGCTGTCGGCGACCACGTGGCAGACGCCGCTCTCCGCGGAGTGCACACTGGCGCCGCCCAGGTCTTCGAAACTGACCTCTTCGTGGGTTACGCTTTTGACCACTTCGGGGCCGGTGACGAACATATAGGAGGAGTTACGCACCATAAAGATGAAATCGGTGAGGGCGGGGGAGTAGACCGCGCCGCCCGCGCAGGGCCCCATGATCGCGCTGATTTGAGGCACCACGCCGGAGGCCATCGTGTTGCGCAGGAAGATATCGGCATAACCGCCCAGAGAGACCACGCCTTCCTGGATGCGCGCACCGCCGGAGTCGTTCAGGCCGATCACAGGCGCGCCGTTCTTGAGCGCCATCTCCAACACTTTCACGATCTTCTCGGCGTGCACTTCGCCCAGGCTGCCACCCAGCACGGTGAAATCCTGGGAGTAGACATAGATCAGGCGGCCATCAATCGTGCCCCAGCCAGTGACCACGCTGTCACCCACGAATTTCTGCTTGTCCAGGCCGAAGGCGCTGGTGCGGTGGGTGACGAAGGCGTCCAGCTCGCGGAAGCTGCCTTTGTCCAGCAGCAGGTCCAGGCGCTCGCGTGCGGTCAGGCGGCCGCGGTCGTGCTGCGCCTTGATGCGCGCTTCGCCGCCCCCTAAATGGCTTTCGGCACGCCGTTGGCGTAATTCTTCGATCTTGTCAGTGTTGCTCATGCATTGTCTCCAAAATAGGCTTGCACGTCGCTGCGGTTGATTGAGGCGAAGAGCCAGACGAGCAGCCCCAGGGTGGCGAACAGAGCGAAGGGCCGGTTGGCCTGGACCGGCCCGGGCACGGCCAACCACAAGCGGTCGACCCAATAATATAGGCTGTAGGCCAGGGCGGCGAACAGCAAAGCGCGCGGCGCCCTGGGTTGGCGGCGCCACAGGCCGTAGATTACACCCAGGCCGACGAGGCCCCACAGCAGGCCGCTGGCCGCCAGGTAGGCGGGCGGCACGCTCAGGGGCAGTTCAGCTAGAAAGGTCCAATCCTGCAGGGTGGCGGCGAAACGCAACCAGGCCAACCCAGTAAACATTAACACTAGCAATAATAGCCACGTTACGAAAAGGGGTCGTTTTGCTCGCTTTTCCATTGTGTTAAGCCTGGAGACTGGCGACGTAACGCTGCAAATCGGGTAGATGTTCCATGTAGTGGGCGTAGCTGTCGGCCTCGATCCAGCCCAGCATGCGGCCCTCGTTGGCGTAGATGTCTTCAATACTAAGCGTGTTCAGCATGGCCTCGATGCGCGGCCAGTTGGCTTCGAAGCTGGCCAGTACGTAATCCAGCGGCAGCTCGGCGTGGCGTGCCCAGACGCGCGCGTTGAGCGCGTCGTAATCCTTAATGCGCGGCACGGACTGCCCAGCGGCCAGCAGGGTCAGCACATCCAGCATGTAGTTCTCCCACCACACGATGTGGGCGATCTGGTCCTTCACCGACCAATCGTGCTGCGCGCCGGGGATGCGCACCATCTCATCGGCGCTAAGGCCCTGCCAGGCGGCGGCATAGCTGGCCCGGTCCGCGGCGATGCGGTCGAGTAATTCCTGCATGTTATCGGGGTCGAAGGGTTCAGCCATCAAGTCTCCTAGCTGATATCCAGCGTAATTTTGCCCATCTGCTCGCCGGCCGCCAGGCGGGCCTGGGCCGCACGGGCTTCCTTTAAGTGAAAGGTTTCGTCCACAGCGGGGTCCAGCTGACCGGCAAAGACCAGCGCCATCACCTCCGCGAAATCGGCGTGGGTGCCCATAGTGGAGCCAATGATGGAAAGATGCTTGCCGAAAATGTAGGCCACATTGATTTCGACCAGCGAACCGCCGGTGCGGCCCACGTTAAGGATGCGGCCGCCCTTGCGTGCGGCACGCATGCTCATCGGAAAGGTGCTGCCGACGTTATCGACCACCACATCCGCGCCGCGCTTGTTGGTCAGTTGGTAGGCGGCTTTGGACCAATCGTCCGTGGAGCGATCAATCAGGTGGGTGGCGCCCAGGCTTTCGGCCAATTCCAACTTGGCGGCACTGGAGCCCACGGCAAGCACTTCGGCGCCCAGGTAGCTGGCGATTTGGATGCTGGCTGAGTTGACTCCCCCGGAACTGCCGACCACCAGCACGGTCTCGCCGGCCTGGATCTTTCCGCGGGTGACCAACGAATGCCAGGCCGTCAGGTAGACCAGCGCGGCGGCGGCCGCCTTGTGCATGGAATAACCATCCGGCACTTTGAGCAAGTTAACCGCCGGGACTTTGACGTATTCCGCATAGGTGCCTGGCAGGGTTTCGCCCAGCAATTCCCAATGGCGGCAGAGATTCTCCTGGCCGCTTTGGGTAAACTCGTCGGCTTCCAGGCAGATACTGGCGTTGATCACGACCCGGTCGCTGGGCTGCCAGCCCTGCACGCCGGGGCCGATGGCGGCTACCGTGCCGGCGCCATCGCAGCCGGGTGTATGGGGCAGGGGCAGCTTCAGGCCGGGCCAGCCTTCGCGCACGAAGAGGTCCACATGGTTGAGCGCGGCCGCTTCGAGCTTGACCAGTACTTCGCCGGGGCCGGGTTCGGGGGTGGGCAGGTCGCCGTATTCGAGTGTGTTTAAGTCACCGTGGGAGCGGAAGAAAACGGCTTTCATAGTGGGGCGATTATACTGCCCGTGCGCGGCAGTATAATCGCAGCATACTAAGGAGTAAGATGACGATCTTCGATGTGCACGCCCGCCTGGGCAACACGGCCTTGTTGTATTTCCTGCTGGTATCGCTGTGGGGTTTCTACCGTTTCCTGACCCGCAAAGGGGTCGACTCAGCCTATTGGGGCATGCTGGCGATTGCCGAGGTGCTGGTGCTGGCCGAGGCGGGGCTGGGCATCTACCTGTGGCTCAGCGGCCTGCGTCCCGCCCGCAGCGTCCACATCCTCTATGGTCTGCTGATCCCGGCGATGATCCCGGGCGCCTACTTCTACACCAAAGGACGCGATGGCCGGCCGGAGATCCT
>OMJR01000062.1 GCA_900299355.1 Anaerolineaceae bacterium | reverse complement strand
CGCACCTACATCGGCGCGCTGCCGGGCCGCATCATGCAGGCCCTGCGCCGCGTGGAGAGCCGCAACCCGGTCTTCATGCTGGACGAGGTGGATAAGCTCGGCCGCGACTCCCGCGGCGACCCCTCCTCGGCCCTGCTGGAAGTGCTGGACCCCGAACAAAACGCCGAGTTCCGCGACCACTACATCGAGGTGCCCTTCGACCTGTCGCAGGTGATGTTCATCACCACTGCCAATGCGCTGGACCCGATTCCCGGTCCGCTGCGCGACCGCATGGAGATTATCCAATTGTCCTCCTACACGGAGAAGGACAAAATCGAAATCGCCAAGGGCTACTTGATTCCGCGCCAGTTGCGCGAGAATGGTTTGCGCAAGAGAGAGGTCAAGATTGGTGTCGAAGCCCTGCGCACCATCATCCGCTCCTACACCCGCGAGGCAGGGGTGCGCAACCTGGAACGCCAGATTGGCAGCGTCTTCCGCAAGGTGGTCACCCAGATTGCCAAAGGCGACACCGATGCCGTCACGATTGACGGCGACATGGTGCGCGAATCGCTGGGCCGGCCGCGCTACTACCGCATGGAAGAAATCAGCGAGCGCACCTCGCTGCCGGGTGTAGTCACCGGTTTATCCTGGACGCCCACCGGCGGCGATGTGCTCTTTATCGAGGCCAGCCGCATGCCGGGGAGCAAGGGCTTCCAGCTCTCCGGTTCGCTGGGTGATGTAATGCAGGAATCGGCCAAGGCGGCGCTCACCTATGTGCGCGCCCACGCGGCTGAATTCGGTATCGATGTAGAATTCTTCAAGGAAACCGACCTGCATCTGCATGTGCCCGCCGGGGCGCAGCCCAAGGATGGGCCCTCCGCCGGCGTCACCATGGTCACCGCGCTGGTTTCGCTGCTGACCGGCATCCCGATTAAATCGGATGTCGGTATGACTGGCGAAATCACCCTGCGCGGCCAGGTGCTGCCGATTGGCGGCGTAAAAGAAAAAGTGCTGGCGGCCCACCGGGCCGGCCTCAAGACCGTGATTCTCCCCCAACGGAACGAGGCCGACCTGGAGGATTTGCCCCAGGAAGTGCGCGAAAAGCTGGCCTTCAAATTTGTGAAAACGATTAACGAAGTCCTGAAGCACGCCCTGGAGTCTTCGCCGAATGGCAAGGCCAAGACTGCCGCCCGCAAAACCAGCAAGAGCAAGGCTACCACCAGTAAAAAGTCCAAAGCCAAAGCGGAGAGCAGCAATGGCTAAACGGATTATGGTGGTGGAGGAAGAACCCATCCTGGTGGAATTGCTCCAGGAATTGCTTGCTTTTGAGGGTTATGAAGTACTGTTGCCGCAGAGCCCGGACACCCTTGTGGCCGACCTGCGCAACGAACATCCACAAGCCGTGTTGATGGATGTGAATTTGGATGGGGTCAGCGGGTTAGACCTGCTGGACCAAATCCGCGCTGACGACGATTTGAAAGACATATTTGTCGTTCTTTCCTCAGGATTGGATTATGAGCGAGAGAGCAAAGACCGTGGCGCGGACGTATTCTTGATGAAACCATACATGCCGGATGACCTGGTCAAGTTGCTGCCGGCCGAGACCGCTTTATAGCTTGTTTCGGTACCGTGCGGGGAGACACAACTGCCAGGGGTATCCAGAATAAGAGAGACAACCGTGTCCGATAACACCAATCGCGGAGCCATGCAGTGGCGGTCTATGGACCTACACTTGCACACCCCGGCATCCAGCGATTACCAAAACCCTGAGATTTCCTACCTGGATATCCTCAAGCGCGCCGAGTCGCGCGGCTTGGATATCATTTCCTTTGCCGACCACAACACCGTGGCCGGTCACCGCAAGTTGCGTGAGGAAATCGAACAGCTGGAACTGCTGCAAAAGCTCAACCGTATCCTGCCCGAAGAAGAGCAGCACCTGAATGAATACAAGCGTCTGCTGGATAAGATTCTGCTGCTGCCCGGCTTTGAGTTCACCGCAACCTTTGGCTTCCACGTGATGGGCATCTTCTCGCCGGAGAAACCGCTGCGCGAGTTGGAGCACATCCTGCTGGAACTCAACGTGCCTTCTGACCAGTTGGACATTGGCTCGGTAACGGTGGGCGCCTCGGCCGACGTGCTGGCCGCCTATGAAGCCATCCATGATGCCGGCGGCATCGCCATCGCCGCGCATGCCAATTCCAGCAACGGTGTGGCCATGCGCGGCTTCGCCTTTGGCGGCCAGACCAAGATTGCCTACACCCAGGACCCGCACCTGATGGCCCTGGAGGTAACTGACTTGGAGAAGCGCGGGCGCTATGCCACCGCCTCCTTCTTTAGCGGCACCAAGCCCGAATACCCGCGGCGTATGCACTGCATCCAGGGCTCCGACGCGCACCGTTTGGAGACCGACCCGCGCCGCTCCAGCAACCTGGGGGTGGGCGACCGCGTCACCGAGGTGCTGCTGCCCGAGGTGTCCTTCGAAGCCCTCAAGGAACTGTTTGAAAGTAACGACTTCGCCCGCACCCGCCCGCGCCGTAAACAACGCGGCGAAGCTGCCTTCGACTTCGTGCGCGGCGCGCGCGAAGAAGGCGCCAACCTGGTGCAGGATTTTCACGAGAGCATGAACACCCGCGGCGGCCACCTCTTTAACGTGATTGCCGATGTGTGCGCCTTTGCCAACACCAACGGCGGCACACTCTTTATCGGCGTCAGCCCCGATACCAGCAAGGAGCCGGTGGGCGTGCGCGGCGCCAATCGCGCGGTGAAGCAGCTTGAAGATGAAATCAGCAAGCGCATTAGCCCGCCGATTAAGTGCACCGTGGACAGCCACAAGTCGGGTGGCAAGGACATCATCCGTGTGCTGGTGCCGCGTGGCGAGGAACCGCCCTACGCGGTGGATGACAACAAAATCTACCTGCGCAACGAGTCCGAGACCGATTTGGCCGTGCGCGATGAGATTGTCAATTTGGTAGCCCGCAGCCAGGAAGAACTGGAACCGGTGGCGCTGATGGATGTCGGCGCGGACGAGGAATATGATCAGCCTGCCGACAAGCCCAAGCGCAAGCCGCGCCGCAAGACTCCGGCCGCCACGCCGGCCCAAACCGGCGGCAGCGCCCCGCGCACCGGCGTCGAGATTGTCACCGCCGAACAGCGCTCGGGGGAGACCTACTACACCGTGCGCGACCTGCGCAATGGCAACGTGGTCAAGAACGTCACCGAGAAATCAGCCCGCAAGCTGTGGCACTACGCTATCAAGCAGCACGCCGACCTGCCCAAGGATATGAAGAAAGCTAAGGTGGATTGGAAGGGCGATGTCGGCCTCTTGCGTGAGTACACCCAATTCAAGCAGACTCGCTATGATTTGGTGGAGCGCAAGAACGGCAACTACCGCTTCTTCTATGGCGTCACCGAAGACGGCGTACACGGCGATTGGCAGAAATTTGTCAAGAACGGTGACAGTTAGGCAACTAGGCAAACATTCAAAAGGACGGGCCGCGGCCCGTCCTTTTTTGCTTAAAGCTTGCTTCTTACGAATCGTTGATATTAAAATCGACGAATATCCTGTACGCTATCCCAATTTCATTCACTAAAGTTTTGAGGGAGTAACGATGGAAATCCTATCCGTAATCGCAGCTTTGCTCACCAGCGGCTGGATTTGGGGCTTGCTGCTCCTCTTCCTGCTGCCCGGCACCATCTTTACCGTGCCGGAGCGCGAAGCTTACCTGGTGCAGCGTTTCGGTAAGCATGTGCGCACCCACCGCGCCGGCCTGAATATCAAGATCCCGATCTTCGAACAGATCATCGGCAAGGTCAGCCTGCGGATTCGCCAACTGGATGTCGAGGTAGAAACCAAGACCCAGGACAACGTGTTCGTGCGCATGGTGGTCTCGGTGCAGTACGTGATCCTGCCGGAGAAAGTTGAGGACGCTTTCTATAAGTTGAGCGATCCGCTCAAGCAGATCGAATCCTACGTCTTCGATGTGGTCCGCTCCCAGGTGCCCAAGCTCACCCTGGACACACTCTTCGAAAACAAGGAAGACATCGCCACTGCGGTCAAGGATGAATTGGCCGATGTGATGGACGATTTCGGCTACGACATCATCAAGTCGCTAGTCACCGATATCGATCCGGAGGCCAAGGTAAAAGCCGCCATGAACCAGATCAACACCGAGCAGCGCCTGCGCATTGCCGCCAAGGAGCGCGCTGACGCCACCTACATTGAGGTGGTGCGTGCCGCCGAGGCCGATGCCGAAAGCAAACGCCTGCAGGGCCTCGGTATCGCCCAACAGCGTTTCGAGATCTCCAAGGGTCTCAGTGAAGCGGTCACCAGCTTCCGCGAGGAAGTCGGCAGCGACATCAGCTCGCGGGTGGTTATGGACCTGCTCACCCTGGTACAGTACTTCGACGCGCTGAAGGACATCGGCGCCGATGCCGGCAGCAAAGTGATCCTGGTGCCACACAGCCCCGGTGTGCTGGGCGACCTGACCCAGCAGATCCAGACCGCGGTGGCCGTCGGCGGCGAAATCAACAGCGCCGACAAGTAAGCAACGGCCGCTACATCACTCACTAAACAAAGAGGATGGGCACTGCCCATCCTCTTTTCTTGTCATTCCGAGCGCAGCGAGGAATCCCTGTGCCGATTCTTGTGCAACATCGGGACAGGTCAGGGTTTCAACTATTTCTTGAACCAATTCGCTGAAAGATCTTGCCACTTCGGATTAACCTCTCGAAATAACGCCAGCTTCTTTTTCCGGCCCCAACCCTTGATTTGCTTCTCCCGCGCGATGGCATCCTCAATGTATTGATGCTCTTCGTAATAAACCAGTTTGTTCACACCGTATTTCTTCGCAAAGCCTTCAATTTGCCCTGACTTGTGCTCGCGCATGCGGCGTTGCAAATCGTTGGTTACACCAACGTAGAGGGTGCCGGATTGGCTGGCAAATAAGTAGGTGTAGTAGATTTGACTCTGCATGACTTTTCGTCGTTCTAGGGATTCCTCGTCCGGCCTTCGGCCTTCCTCGGAATGACAAGTTTCTTGTCATTCCGAGCGTAGCGAGGAATCCCTATGGGCAATCGCCTTTCACTTCCCCCATGTTGAATTCAACCAGTCAGCCGCCCGGCCAGGCCTGACCAACGCTGCGCCACCTGATTGTTCTTGACCGCCATCGCGATCGCGCGCTTGTCGCCTACCAGCACGCACAAGCGCTCGGCGCGCGTGATCGCGGTGTAGAGCAAATTGCGCTGGAACATCACATATTGGGCGGTCAGCACCGGCACCACCACGCAGGGGAATTCTGATCCCTGGGCCTTATGCACTGTAACCGCATAGGCCAGCGTCAGCTGGTCCGCTTCGCTGAAATCGTAATCCACGGCGCGCCCTTCAAAATCCACCGTCAACAAGCTGTCGTCGGCATCGATCGCCTTCAGGATGCCAATGTCGCCATTGAAGACGCCCTTGTCATAATCGTTGCGCACCTGCATCAGCCGGTCACCCACGCGGTAGGTGCTGCCAAAGAATTGGCGCTCGGCCTTGATCGGGCTGGCTGGGTTCAGGGCGGCCTGCAGACGTTCGTTGAGCGCGGTGACGCCAGCGGCCCCACGGTACATCGGCGCCAACACCTGGATACCGCTGGCGGCGTCACGGCCGAAGCGGCTCGGGATGCGTTGGGTGACTAAGTCCACAATTTTGTCGGCGGCATCCTCTGGATTGTCCGCGGCGTCAAGGAAGAAATCACTGCCGGGCTTGTTGGCCTGGGGCGACAAGCCTTTGTTGATATCGTGGGCGGCTTTTATGATGTGTGAATTTTCTGCCTGGCGGAAGATTTCTGTCAGCCGCGTCACCGGCGCGATCCCGCTGGCGATAATTTCGCGCAGCACGTCGCCAGCGCCCACCGAAGGCAACTGGTCCACGTCGCCCACCAGCAGCAAGTGGGTGCCGGGTTTCAAGGCGCGCAGCAGGGCGTGGGCCAGTTGCAAATCGAGCATGCTGGCTTCGTCCACCACCAGCAGGTCCAGTTCCAGTGGCGCGTCTTCGTCAAACTTGTACCCCTCGCCGGGCGAAAATCCCAACAGGCGGTGGATCGTGCTGGCTTCGCGGTCGGTAGCCTGGCCCAGGCGCTTGGCCGCCCGCCCGGTGGGCGAGGCCAGCGCATACTTTTTGCCGCCCGCTTCAACGGCCGCAATCAGGGCTTTCATAGCAGTGGTCTTGCCGGTGCCCGGTCCGCCGGTCAACACGCTGACCGCATGCTGGAGCGCGGCCTGGACGGCGCCCAACTGCTCCTTACTTAGACCGGATTCAAGCGGCAGCAACTGCTCTGCGGGCAAATCCGCCAGCGCGCTCTCCTCGGCCTCAGCCAGTGCGCGCAATTGCTCCGCTGTGCCCACCTCGGCACGATGCAGCACCGCGGGGTAGATTGCATCCTCGGCGCCGGGCCGCGGCTCGACTACCGCCAAACCCTGCTCGGCCAGGCGGGCAATGGCTTCATCAATCAGGTTCTGCGGCGCGGCCAGCAGCTCGCCAGCCCGCTGCAGCAGTACATCCCGCGAGGCAAACACGTGTCCGTCGCCAACCATCTCGTTAAGCGTGTGCACGAGGCCGGCTTCCAGGCGGGTGGGGTGTTCAGCGGGCAAGCCCAGTGACTGGGCGATCTTGTCGGCGGTCTTAAAGCCCACCCCGAATATATCCCGGGCTAATTGATAAGGGTCCTCTTCGACCACCCGCATAGCTTCATCGCCATAATGCTTGTAAATCTTGGTCGCCAGGTTGCTGCTGACCCCGTGGCCATGCAGGAAGATCATGACTGCCCGCACCTGCTTTTGGCCTTCCCAGGCCTCCACGATTTGCTTCAATCGCTTGGGGCCAATATCAGGCACCTGGCGCAGGCGCTGGGGATGCTGCTCGATCACATCAATTGTGTCCAGGCCAAAGCGATCGACAATGCGCTCGGCAATCGCCGGGCCGATGCCGGTCAGCATCCCGCTGCCCAAATAGCGCCGCAGCCCTTCCAGCGTTACCGGCCGCGCTTGCTCCAGCTTTTCGGCGTTGAACTGCAATCCAAATTTGGGGTGCTGCTGCCATTCCCCGCTCAGGCTCAGGTATTCGCCCGGGGTCACCTCCGGCAGCGTGCCGGTCACCGTCACCAGGCCTTCGGAATCCTGGGCGTAGGCCTCTTCGTCGGGCTGCAGCTTGATCACACTGTAGCCGTTTTCTTCGTTGTAAAACGTAATGCGCACCACGCTGCCGCTCAAGGAATCCATGCGCAAATTATACGGGAGCAACCATCGCCGACTCGTCCCAATCCCTAAGTGACAGTCGGCGGCCTGCTTCGTTCGCGCCAGTGAGCGACTCGATCTTACAAAGCTGGAGCCTTTGGTCAAGGAGGGCGACATGTCGGATAAGAAGCAGCGCGTGCCGGAGCCGCCCGTGCCCGAGTATGAACTAGGACCCGCCGGGGATTACACCGAATGGGAAGACAGCCAGCGGCAAAACGAGGAACGCCGCTGGGAAGAGGACCAGGACCATCCCGAGGATATCTACGACCCCGAGGAAGAGAGCCTCGTAGAAAAATAGAGCGCGGTCATACTTGGCGTATTCCGCCGCGCTATGCCGGGCCGGGAGCTAGCTCCCGGCCCTTTTTCTTTTTACAAAGTCCTTACATCATCGTGGGGACTGCACCCATTCTCACTGGTATAAATAATCAGCCCTTCACTATAAGGAGAGTCTTATGAAGTCATTGCGTTTTCTACATATCATGGTGGCCGCTGCCTGGCTGGTGGCCTGTGGGCCCGCTCGATCTGGGAATCTGACCGCAGTGCCCAGCCTGGAGAGTATCGGTGTGAAGGACCAGGCGACCCAGGCTTCCTCGGAAAACGAGACTGGCGAGGCGAGCGAAACACCCTCGGATGTTCCCAGCGGTTCGTACGCATTGGTGGATACCGGCCAGGATTTTTGCTATGGCGATAGCGGCAGTATGGCTTGTCCCAGTGAAGGGGCGGCTTACTTCGGGCAGGACGGCCAGTACGCCGGCAATGAATTTCGCTTCCAAGTCAATGGCGATGGCACGGTCACCGATTTGGTCACGGGGCTGATGTGGCAACAGGATCCGGGTGACAAAGTGGATTTCGCAACGGCTGCTGCCAATGCGGATAGCTTCGCCCTGGCCGGCTATGACGACTGGCGCCTGCCCACCATCAAGGAGTTGTACTCCCTGATTGATTTCAGCGGCATGGATGCCAGCAATGCCACCGATACGGTTGGTCTGGTGCCCTTTATTGATGACACGGTTTTTGGTTTTGAATACGGCGATGAGAGCGGTGGGGCGCGCATCATAGACTCGCAATGGACCACCAGCACTGTTTACCAGGCGGCCGTGATGGGCAGCCAGGAATGCTTCTTCGGTGTCAACTTTGCTGACGGGCGGATCAAGTGTTATCCGCTGGAACCGGGTGGTTCCGGCGGCTACTTCACGCTCTATGTGCGCGGAAATGCCTACGGCGTGAATAGCTTTGTGGATAACGCCAATGGCACCGTAACCGACCAGGCCACCGGGCTGACCTGGCAGCAGGCCGACTCCGGCAGCCCCCTGGGCTGGAGTGACGCCCTGGCCTATTGCGCCAACTTATCACTGGGTGGCTCCGATGACTGGCGCCTGCCGAATGCCAAGGAACTGCAAAGCATCGTGGATTACAGCCGCTCACCCGATAGCACCAACTCGGCAGCCCTTGATCCGATTTTTGCCGCGACGATGATCACGAATGAGGCCGGCCAAAGCGATTGGGGCTTCTACTGGGCCAGCACCACCCACCTGAAGCACAATGGTGCGAGCGACCAGGCGGTCTATGTCGTCTTCGTACGCGCTCTGGGGTATATGGAGGAATTCGGGGGGTGGTTGGATGTGCATGGGGCCGGCAGCCAACGCAGCGATCCTAAGACGGGATCCGCCGCTGACTATCCCACCGGTAGCGGCCCGCAGGGCGATGCCGTGCGTGTTCAAAACATGGTGCGCTGCGTGAGCGGCGGCTCGGTGGGCGACCCCCTGGTTGGCGGCGAACTCGATCCCAACAGCACCAGTTCCGGAAGCGGCGGAACCGGTGGACCGACACCGCCCCAGGAAGCGATTGACGTTTGCAGCGGCCTGGCTGCCGGCGACGCCTGCTCGATTGGGCCCAACAACGGCACTTGTAACAACCTGGGCGGCACCCTTGCATGCCAGCCCGCGGATGATGACGGCGGATAGGGTGCCGGTGTAAACTTGCAAAACTGTAAACGGGCGCAGGCAGTTGCGCCCGCTTTTTGCGTAACAGGCTAGGTTCTTCCTCGTTCGTCCAGTAGAGCCTGAATCCCGCCCCACAGGAGGCGCCATGGCGCTGACCGAGCAACAATCCCAGCGGCCGCACGCAACCCGGCCGAAGTCGCTGGAAGAACCACAGAAGGTCCGTGACCTTATTTGGCGTCACTGGCCGCCGAATGGCTACCGCCAGCAAGTGGATCGCCTGCGGCAAAACAAGGCCCGCGGGCAGGATTCTCAGGGCCACACCACGCATACAATCTAAGGAGTGTCCATGTTACGCAAAGTAATTCCTGCGCTGCTAATTGCGGTATACCTTTTGGCCGCTTGCGGATCCGGCGAGTCGGCCGATGACAACAGTGGCGACACAAATCAAATTGGCCAGATAAGCGGCGGAGACGCCGACAGCGCGTCATCCGATACCACCGGTGATGATGAAGAGGCCGCCGTGCGCCTGATTGTGGAAGGCTTTGGCCAGCGCATGCAAAACGTGGAATTGCTTTCAGGCGAAGTGCAGAGCCAGATTCGCAACCAGTATGGCCCCTTTGCCTCCAGTGACATGATTGAGCAATGGCTGGAAGAGCCCAGCCGGGCTCCGGGTCGCGAGGTGTCCAGCCCCTGGCCGGCGCGAATTGAGATATACACGATCGAACCTGAAGGCGAGGATACCTACCGCGTGCATGCCTGGGTGAAATATGTGGACGCGGAGGATGGCCCCGGTGAAGCCAGCGCCGAACAACCGATCAGTTTGTTGGTTAGCTATAACGGCAACGCCTGGGTGATTGTCAATTACGCCACCACCGGCGCTTACACGCCAGTCGAGTAAACTTTTGAATAAGAAAAGCCCCGCCAACCGGCGGGGCTTTTTGTTTATGTGGCAACGAGGCGGGAACTAGGGGCCGGTGTAATCGGGTCCCAGGATTACCTGCACACCCACCTGCGAATTGGGGTCGTAGCTGTAGTAGATGCGCGTGTGCGAAATGCCCAGCACTTCCACCAGATAGGCTACCGTGTAGGGATTGCCGGTGAAATCGTAGATTGTGGTGCCGCCCACCGCGTCAGCGTTACCGCCCTGGATCACGTTCATGCCATCCGCCGTGAGCGCCGCAGAGGCGCTTTCAACCAGGCCGCCAGTGTTGCTGCCGTTGTAGATCGCTACGCTGGCCGCCTCTGCGCGCATCAGGGTGGCTGCATCCGAGGAGCGCGCCAGCTGGCTGCGGAAGCTGCCGGTCGAGAAGACCTGGTCACGCAAGATGCGAATGTTCTCGGTGATCGGTTTCAGGATATCCAGGCCGTCCGGCGATTTATCCGGCACGACCATATCACTTTCGAAGGAAATCACACCACGCTGGATCTGGGCGGCATCAATATCCAATGCCAGCAAGCCCAGGCGCAGCATTTCCTGGAAGCCCATGTTGGTTTCCACGCCGCCTGAAAGTTCCTGGTAGAGCTCCAGACCGTCACGGAAAATGATCACTTGCACGTCCGAGCGCAGCAGCTGGTCGCGGAAGGCGACGATCAATTGTTGCTGGCGACGGGCGCGATCGAAGTCGCCGTCTTCACTCTTGCGGGTGCGTGCAAAAGCCAACGCAAAATCGCCGTTGAGGGTTTGCACACCGGTTTGTAATGTGGTCCATTGGTCCGAACCGGTCAGCTGGATCTTGGTATCTTCTTCCAGATTGATCTTCACGCCGCCGATGTGATCTACAAACTCGACGAAGGCGTTGAAGTTGATGAGTGCATAGTAGTTGATGGTGATGCCCAGGAAATCCTCGACGGTATCTACCGCCAGGCCGGCGCCGCCGCCCGGCAAGCGATGGGCTTCGCCCAATTGGTAGGCCGAATTGATTTTCTGGTGGCCAAAGCCGGGCACTTCCACCCACAAGTCACGCGGGATGGAGAGCATCCCGGATTCCAGGGTAACCGGATCCACGGTCAGTAAGATCATGGAGTCAGTGCGCGGCGGGCCATCGGCAGCTTGCCAATCGCGATAATCCAGACCCATCACCAGGATGGTGACGCGGCTGGCGCCGTCCCAGGGCTCCAGGTCGGGGCCGATCTGCTGCGCCGGTTCGGAGACCGCACCGCTGGTGTCGCTCCCAGCATCCCCGCCCCCCTGGCCGCTATCCGAGATAGCCAGGCCGGGCAGGCTGAAGCTGGTGGTGGTCACAAAGAAGGTGCGGGACAGGCTGAAAGTCGTAAAGGCCGCCGCCAAAGCGAAGACCAGGAAGCCGATTAAGAAGGCTTTTCCGTAACCATTTAGGGCCTGGAAGCGGCTCCACATGCGTTTAAAGAAGGGTTCTCTGCCAGTTCTCATAAGCGGGCGAAATTATATCATCGGGCCTTTAAGGGCCGGATTAGACGCCGTTTAGTCCTTTTCGAGTTTTGTGCATCACTCCCCCAGGTGCAAAAAGGATGCCAGTTTGCTTAGCGCGCGCCCATGGCGAATTCGTGGGTCACGTAAGGCGCCTCCATGGCGGCGACATCCTCTTCGTTCAGGTGGATGTCGAGCGCGGCCAAGGCGTCCTCCAGGTGGGGCATCTTGGTCGCGCCGATGATGGGGGCCACAACGCCAGGGCGCTGCAGCAGCCAGGCCAGCGCGACCTGCGCTGGGCGGACACTCTTGGCTTCCGCCACCTTGACCACGGCATCGACCACGTCAAAGTCTGCGTCTTCGTAATACAAATCGTGGGCATATTGGTCGGATTTGGAGCGCTTGGTCTCGCCGCCTTTGTCGCGGGTGCGGTTGCCGGCCAGGAAGCCGCGTGCCAGCGGGCTCCAGGGGATGATGCCGATGCCTTCCTCGACGCAGACGCGGTTCATCTCGCGTTCTTCTTCGCGGTAAACCAGGTTGTAATGGTTCTGCATGCTGACGAAGCGGGTCCAGTTGTGCAGGTCGGCCAGGTAAAGCGACTTGGTGAATTGATAAGCGAACATACTGGATGCGCCGATGTAGCGCACCTTGCCAGCCTTGACCAGGTCGTGCAGCGCTTCCAGTGTTTCCTCGAGCGGGGTGTTGAAATCGTAGCGGTGGATTTGATAGAGGTCGATGTAATCGGTGCCCAGGCGGCGCAACGAGTCTTCGACGGCGGCCATGATGTGTTTGCGCGATAGGCCGCCCTGGTTGGGCACATCGTTGTAAGGGAAGTAGACCTTGGTGGCAATTACGACTTCGTCGCGCTTGGCCATGTCCTTGAGCGCCCGGCCGGTGACCTCTTCGCTGACGCCAGCCGAGTACATGTTGGCGGTGTCGAAGAAATTGATGCCCATCTCTATGGCGCGCTGGATGAAGGGGCGGCTGGCGTCCTCGTCCAACACCCAATCGCGCCACTTGGGCGTGCCGTAGCTCATCATGCCTAGGCAGATGCGCGAGACTTGCAGGCCGGATTGTCCGAGGCGTTGGTATTGCATGCTCAGGTGCCCCAATCGCGCAGGTACAGAAAGTCGTAGCCGACAGTGCGGTTGCTGACTTTGGCGATGGGCGGCATGATGCGCTTGAAGTGGTTGCGGCGCACGCGCTCAATCACGCCTTCCACGAAGGGGCGCTTGAAGCCGGCCGCCACGCATTCCTCAGCGGTGTAGCGGCGGTCCACCAGCAGGTAGAGCAGCTTGTCGACTTCCTCGTAGGTGAAGCCCAGTTCGCCCTCGTCGGTCTGGCCGGCCCATAGGTCGGCGGACGGCGGCTTATCGATGATGACTTGCGGCACGCCCATCGCAGCCGCCAGTTGGCGTATCTGGGTCTTGTACAGGTCGCCGTTGGGGTTGAGCGCATAGGCGCTGTCGCCGTAAATTGTGCTGTAGCCCAACAGGATTTCGGTTTTGTTGCCGGTGCCCAGCGGCAGCGCGTCGAAAACTTCGGACTGGTCGTACCAAATAATCATGCGCTGGCGGGCCATCACATTACCGCGACGCAGGGGGTCCATATCCGGGAATTGCTCAAACAGCGGTTCGACCATGGGGGTGATGTCAATCGTCTTGGAGGGCACGCCGGTGGCGTCAATTGCGATTTGGGCGTGCTCCAACGATTCTTTGGACGAGGTCTTATAGGGCAGGCGCAGGGCGAGCACATTCTCGGGGCCCAGGGCTTCGGCGGCCAGGTAGAGGCACAGGGTGGAATCGATGCCGCCGGAGACGCCGAGGACGGCGCGCTGGAAGCCGTGGCGGGTGATTTCGGTGCGGATAAAGCCGGTGAGGATTTTGCGGGCGAGGGTGGGGTTGATATTGAGATCGATGTTATGCA
The DNA here is from genome assembly GCA_900299355.1 of Anaerolineaceae bacterium. Taxonomy (GTDB): domain Bacteria; phylum Chloroflexota; class Anaerolineae; order Anaerolineales; family UBA11579; genus OMJR01. The sequence goes on along the minus strand of OMJR01000062.1, from coordinate 2,958 downwards.
TCTAATCTGACCCCTTTCCTTCCTGCCAAAGATGATTTACCATGGGCTTGAGGTTATAGGTTTCTTTCGTGGGGTCTCCGACCCCACACCCCGCTGGGGGGGACCATGCTCCCCCCAGACCCCCCAGTAATGATGTGCTGAGACGTGAGCCGGACAGTGTAAAGTGTGGGTTTCTTTGGGCTCGTTGCCCGCTTGTACGCATAGTAACAATCAAGATTGTCATCAGAGGGCCCGTCCGCGTTCGTCCAGGATGCGGCCCAGTTCGCGCTGCACCAGGGCGGTGCGCTCGTCGCGCAGCAGCGGCAGGCGCGCGCGGGTGCGGTGCAGCTCGTCCAGGTCCAGTTCGGCGATGGTCAGCGCCTCTTCGTGGTAGGGACCTTTGGCAATCAGCTCGCCGTTGGGGTCGTAGGCGGTGGCCCCGCCCCAGAAATTCAGCCCGTCCTCGAAGCCGACGCGGTTGACGTTGGCCACGAAGCTGGTGAAAAGGCTGGCGTAGGCCTGGCCGACATGCTCGACCCAGCGGGCTGATTCGAGCGCATCGTCGCCGTTGAGGCCGCGGCCGGGGGACACGGAAATGAAATAGAGCAGGTCGGCGCCATCCAGCCACAGCAAGTAGGGCGGGGAGGCGTGCCAGAAATCCTCGCAGATGGCGACGCCTACGCGGCCGTAGGGGGTATCGAAGGCCCGCACGCTGTCGCCCCAGGCGAAGAAGCGGCCTTCGTCGAACATGCCGTAGGTGGGCAAATAGACTTTGCGGTGCACGTGCAATACCTCGCCCTTGGAAAGGTAAGCGGCCGAATTGAAGAAGCGGTGGCGCTGGTCTTCCTCCACGAAGCCGACCAGCATATCAATATCTTTGCTGGCCCTGAGCAGTTGCTTGAAGACCGGGTCGTCGGCGCTGGGGCGGGCGCGCACACTGGGCACCAGATCCTGCAGCACGTAGCCGGTCAGCGACAGCTCGGGGAAGATCACCAGGTCGGCGCCTTTGGCCTGTTTAGCGTAAACCAGGTGTTTCTCCAGGTTGGCTTCTACGACACCGAGTTTGGTATCGATTTGGGCGAGGGCGATATTAATCTTCATCGGGGGAATAATACCATTGCAGTAATCGGTCGGTAGCCGGTAGACGGTAGTAGGGGGAGCGGGGCAGCAACGGTGGGGAGGAGGGAGTAAGGGAGCGGGGGCGCAGGGGAGCAAGGTTGAAAGATTGAAAGTTGTGACGTTGTAATGTTGTCATGTTGCGACACAGCTTTATTACAAGTTGACAGGCTTGACGAAGGCGACAGATTTGGGAAGGCGGGACAAGATAGGCTTGTCTTGTGGGTTGCCGAAAATAAACGATGGTGTATGGGCGCAGCATGCTGCGCCCGTATGTGCAGGTGGTTGTCAAGTATTAATCGGGTGCGACACAGGGCTAGATTAATACTTGACAGGCCTGGCGGTGGAAGGGGGAAGAGGATCATAGACGGCGTCTGGACAAGCAAGCGCGCGGGCACCCTCACCCCAGAAGATGGTTGAATGGGCATGATGATGGGCGACCCCACAGGCGAAATGCCTGCGTTGTTACTAGTCCGGGAGATTGCCACGGTCGCTGCGCTCCCTCGCAATGACGCTGGTGAGACAGGCGGGCGCAGCATGCTGCGCCCCTACGCGAAGCGGGCGGGTGGTCAATTGGCGGTGGACATGGAGCCAGTGTGACAGGTTTTGGGCGCCGATGGGCTGATGGTGGGTGCAAATCAAGCATTTGCTCTGGGTAGCCTGTGGCCGGAGGGAATGATGGGCAGGCGGGTTTCAGGGCGGGCCATAGACCTGCCCCTACAAAGCGAGGCGATCCGGGGTGCGCGGTTTATAATCGGCGCGCATTGCTGCCATGACGACACACAACGAAGCGAATGACATCACGATCGAAACGGCCACGCTGTGGGATGTTGCCGCGATCCGCGAACTGGAGCGGGTGTGCTTCCCCCAGGACGCCTGGCCGCTGCTGGAGATGGTGGGCGTGCTCAGCCTGCCGAGCGTGCTGCGCTGGAAGGCCAGCGATGGCGAGCGGCTGGTGGCCTTCGTGGCCGCGGATGTGCGCCGCACACAGAATGTAGCCTGGATCGCGACGATCGCGGTGCACCCGGAGTACCGGCGGCGCGGCCTGGGCGGCCGGCTGCTGACCCTGGCCGAGGAGGCGGTGGGCACGCGGGCGATGCGCCTCAGCGCGCGGGCTAGCAACCGCGAAGCGCTGCGCCTCTACCAGGCGCGCGGCTATGAGCAGATTGATGTCTGGCCGAAATACTATGTGGGCGGCGAGGACGCGGTGGTGATGGAGAAGGTTTTACCAAAATCATGAATTGGGCAATAATGAAAGATGGTTAGCGCTAGCTTATTGTTCGTTCAATATGCTTTATGCGTGCTTCTTCTATAGACTTTGTATGACTGTTTAAGATAAATTCGATTGTCAATTTTGCTGTGAGTTCTGCACCTACATATAGCTCTTCCTCCATAGCTGCTAAATCCCAAATTGCTATGTCCAAACTCCGGAAATATGAACTATCATGCACAGAGTAGCGATCTATAATGAAAGTTAAGGTTATCAAAGCTTTGAAATTGAGTTCTACCAAGAACAAGTGAGATTCGGCTAGCCTTTTTGCGCTTAGGTTGTCAAAATATATCTCTTTTACGCTCTCAATTGATCGAAGGTGGATGCCCTGAACATCATGTGGTAAGCCGGTGAGAATAGCATCCAAAGCTTGGCCGCTAACGGATTTTAAGAAATCACTAGATAAGTAATGATAAAGATTAATTATCGGCTTTTCTTGCCGCTTCAAGTTCTCAATGATTGGGCAACATCTTTTCTGTAGAAGTTGGTCAAGTGCCTTTCAGTTGGCCTGAGTTCATTGGCCATCCAAGTTCAAGTAGATCCTTCCAGTCTCCCAATTTTCACTGATCTCCATCAATATTGCCGTCACCAGG
>OMJR01000061.1 GCA_900299355.1 Anaerolineaceae bacterium | reverse complement strand
GTGGGCGATGGGCCCCAGATGCCGCGCCTGCGCAGCCTGGCCCAGCAATACGCCATCAGTCAGCGCGTGCATTTCCTGGGTTGGCGGGACCGCAGCGACCTGCCCAAGCTGCTGGCCGAAAGCAACCTCTTCGTCTACCCCTCGCGGCACGAGGGTATGCCCAACGCCGTGCTGGAAGCGATGGCCAGCGGCCTGCCCGTGGTCGCCACCGCCATCGCCGGCAACGAGGAGCTGGTGCAGGATGGCCGCACCGGCCTTCTGGTGCCGCCCGATACTGTCAGCGCCCTGGCCGCTGCCCTGGCTGAATTGCTGCCAGACGAAAAGCGCCGCATGGAGATGGGCGCCGCCGCCCGCGAGCTGGTCAGCGAGCAATATAACTGGCAAAATACGGCTGAGGCTTATGTGGATTTATTTGAACGCACCCAGGAGCAAGACTGATGTGCGGCATTTGCGGCATCGCCGATAGCACCGGCAAGATGGTGGCCCAGCAAGAGCTGGAGCGCATGAATAACATCATCCGTCACCGCGGCCCGGATGGCGACGGTTACCACCGCGCCCCCGGCGTGGGCCTGGCCATGCGCCGCCTGGCCATCATCGACGTGGCCGGCGGCGACCAGCCCATCGCCAACGAAGACGAAACCATCTGGATTGTCTACAACGGCGAGGGCTACAACTACCTCGAGCTGCGCGAATACCTCGAGGCCCGCGGCCACCGCTTCCGCACCAACACCGACACCGAATGCGTGATCCATCTCTACGAAGAGCACGGTGTGGATTGCGTCGAGCACCTGCGCGGCCAGGTCGCCTTCGCGCTCTGGGATAACACCGCAGAACGCCTGCTGCTGGCCCGCGACCGAATGGGCCAAAAGCCCATCTATTACAGCATCATCGATGGCCGCCTCTATTACGCCTCCGAACTGCGCGCCCTCCTGCGCGTGCTGCCCCGCCAACCTGAACTCGACCTCGGCGCAATAGACCAATACCTCAGCCTGCAATATGTGCCCGAGCCGATTACGCCCTACAAGGGCGTCCACAAACTGCTCGCCGGCCACCGCCTGGTCTGGCAAGGCGGCCAGGCCACCATCGAAGCCTATTGGGATTTGCCCTTTGAACCCAAGCACGAAGCCAGCGAAGAAGCGCTGATTGAAGAACTACAGCCGCTGCTGGCCGATGCGGTGCGCATGCGCCTGATGAGCGAGGTGCCCCTGGGCGCGCACCTCAGCGGTGGGATTGATTCCAGCATCGTGGTGGCCCTGATGGCCGAAGCCAGCAGCACCCCGGTCAAGACCTTCGCAGTTGGCTTCGAAGAAACCAACTTCAGCGAGCTGCCCTATGCCCGCGCCGTAGCTGAACGCTACGCCACCGAGCATCACGAATTCACGCTGACCTTCGGCGACATCCCCGCCACCATGGAAGAATTGCTGCGCCACTTCGGCGAGCCTTTCGCCGACCCCTCGGCGCTGCCGCTCTGGCATCTCTCCCGCCTCACCCGCGAACACGTTACTGTGGCGCTCAACGGCGATGGCGGCGATGAAGCCTTCGCCGGCTACCAGCGCTACTGGCTGGACCCGCTGGCCGACCGCTATCTGAAGCTCCCGGGCTTTATCACCAGGGGCCTGGTGCCCGGCCTGGTCGGCCTGCTGCCCGACCGCGCCGATGCACCCATTGGCGGCAGCGCGGTGAACGGCTTGAAGCGCCTGCCGCAGTTGGCCCGCATCGCGCCCCAGGCCAGCCTGCTGCGCTGGGGGTCCTACTTCTCGCCCGCCCACAAGCAAGCGCTCTGGCAGCCGCAATGGGCGCGCAGCCTCAACCTGCGCCGCGCCGAAGAAGACCTGGTCGCCGTCTATCAGAATGCCCCCGCCCAGTCTCGGCTCGACCGCACGCTCTACACCGACATCAAAACCTACCTGCCCGGCGACCTGCTGGTCAAGGCCGACCGCATGACCATGGCCCACTCACTGGAGGGCCGCTCGCCCTTCCTGGACCACAAGCTGGCCGAGTGGGCCGCGCGCCTGCCGGTGGAGTACAAGGTACGCGGGCGCCAGGGCAAATACCTGCTGCGCAAAGCCTTCGCCCACCTGCTGCCCGAGGAAATCACCGCGCGCGGCAAGCAGGGCTTCGGCATCCCCATCGGCGCCTGGCTGCGCGGCCCGCTGGCTGCCTGGACCCGCGAGACGCTGCTGGCAACGGACGGCGTGCTGGCATCCTGGTTCCAGCGCGAGGCGCTGGTGCAGCTCATCGCCGAGCACGATTCCGGCCGCCGCGACCACGGCAAGCGCCTCTGGGCCCTGCTCTGCCTGGCGCTCTGGGCCCGCCAGCAGGATACATCTTAAAATCCCTTGATTCTAAAAACGATTTATCTAGGGTAGGACTGACCAGCAATCACTTGTAGTCTATTTATCAATTGATTCAAGGTAAGCGGGGAAAGGGTGCGCTCTTCCTGAGCATGATGCACAACTAGGTATCTGGCGATATATATCTTCAGGGTTTCCCCAAGGGAAGGTTCGGATTCTATATTGCCAAACAGCACTATCCCGTTGTACCAGCTTCCACTACTGTGGGGCTTAACAAGATAATTCACCCGCCTGCCTTCACTGTCACAAGACAAAGCGTCCTCTAAGCCTACGGGTTCCAACCAGCTCGCTGCTTCCTCAACTGTAGGAAACCATGCAAGGTCACCATATTCACCAAAAACAAAAATAGGGGGAGTACTTTTCATAGTTTGCTTTCAACTTGATAACCACTCTTTACCAATAGTAACTCACAAGCCCGACTCGGCAATGTTCCTTTCCATAGCATATTTGCATTTCTTTCAAAATGGTATAATCCGCGTTCCCGGGCGGGTAGCTCAGTTGGTTAGAGCGTTGCGTTGACATCGCAAAGGTCGTAGGTTCGAGCCCTATCCCGCCCACTCTTCGAGCCCTGCAAGGGGCTTTTTTCTATCTCCCCACCCGGAGGCCGACATGCTGCCCATCAGCGATATGAACCCCACCCGCCGCTTCCCGCTGCTCAATTATCTCTTTATCGGCATCAATATCGCCGTCTTCGCCTGGGAGCTGGGCCTCAGCGAAGGCCAGCTGCAGGCCGCCTTCATCAACCTGGCCGTGGTGCCCGCCGACATCATGCGCAACCCCTTCTCGCTGGAAGCCTTCCTGGACATCCTGCGCAGCATGTTCTTCCACGGCGGCATCGCCCACATCGGCGGCAACATGCTCTACCTGTGGCTCTTCGGCGACAACGTCGAAGACCGCTTCGGCAAAATCCTCTACTTCTTCGTCTACATGGTGAGCGGCTTCGGCGCCGCCATCGCCCAGGTGCTGATTAATCCCAACTCGCAGATTCCGCTCGTCGGCGCCTCGGGCGCCATCGCCGGCGTGCTGGGCGCCTATTTCGTCTTTTATCCGGCCGTGAAAGTGCGTGGTGTGGTCTTCCTGGGCTATTACATGCGCAGCGTGCAATGGCCGGCCTGGATTGTGCTCGGCATGTGGTTCCTGCTGCAGGCGCTGAACGGCGTGGCCTCGATGGGCGCGGTCAACGCCGAGAGCGGTGGGGTGGCCTTCTTCGCCCACATCGGCGGCTTCGTGGTCGGCGCCGTGTTGGCCGGCCTGTTCTCAATCGTGGTGCCCCAGCCGCCGCGCGAACAGCGCTACGAAGCCCTCTACGAACGCGCCCAACGCTACCGATTTTAGAAACAGCGTTCACCACAAAGTACACAAAGAGCATAAAGAAAACCCTCATCAGCTGCGCACCGCTGTGGCAACTGACTTAGGGCTTTCCGTTAGCGGCTCAGTTTTTTTACTAATTATCTTGTGCTGGTTGACTTGACACCGTTACTTAGATTTCCCATTATAGACGCCTGTGCCAGGGGCGAGGCATGCCTCGCCCCTACGGCATCCGAGCGAACCCGAATCAACCTGGCTGGGGGTCCGGGGTGAGCGCGTGGCGAACGCTATGCGTTCGCCCAAGGAGTTTGGCGTAGCCAAACTCCACTGTCCCCCGGCGGGGTGTGGGGTCGGAGACCCCACAAAAGTAACCAACGAGCTTTTTGCTTGTGCTCAGCGCACCTAGCTTGACAAATCGCCGCCCCGCTCTATAATGACCCCTACATGAGCAACGTCAACGTCTCCTACACCTATTCTTACTATTACGCCAACGGCAAGAAAAAGCGGCTGGTGCTAATTTGTGTGGAGATCGAAGACTAAGCAAAACCTCTCGGACCCCCAAAGCCACAGACACCAGTCTGTGGCTTTTTGTTTTAAGTCCTCCACGGAGCAGAAGATGACCACTACCGCCGCACCCCGCCTACGCCAGCGGGATATCGAATTCAGCGAGGAACTGCACGATGTGTGGGCCACGCTCTACGCCCGCCAGCTGCCCGTCGTCCAGCAGCACGCCAGCCGGCTCTACCTGGAAGGCTTCGACATCCTCAATATGGCCGCCGAGCAAATCCCCTGCCTGCCGGACCTGAGCGCCCAGATCACCCCGCGCACTGGCTGGCGCACCGTGCGCACCGTGGTGCGCTACAGCGACGCCGTGCCCTGGTACCACCACTTCGCTAAGCACCAGTTCCTGATGACCGATTACATGCGCGGCCGCCACGAATTGGATTTCACCCCCGAACCGGACATGTTCCACGGTATCTTCGGCCACTTGCCCTTTATGGTGCTGCCCGAATACACCGCCCTGCAGGAACTCTTCGCGCCAGCCTTTCTGCGCGCCAACGACGAGCAGCGCGAGAACATCAAGCGCCTGGCCTGGTTCAGCACCGAATTCGGCCTGATCCGCGAGGACGGCGACCTAAAGATCTTCGGCGCCGGCCTGATCTCTTCGCATGGTGAGATCCACCACATCATGGCCGGCAACACCCCCGTGCGGCCTTTCACCATTGAGAACGTCATCGGCTACGAGAAAGCGATCTACACCTTCAATGAAGTGCTCTTCGAATTCGAGTCTCTCGATGCCCTCAAGGCCGAATTGATGCCCTATTTCGAGAGCATTTAATTTCTCACCACAAAGAACACAGAGAACACAAAGCTTTTTTCTTTGTGCCCTCTGTGTACTCTGTGGTAAAAAAGCTTGACATACTTACTAGTTAGTAAGTATACTGCCCCCATGCACGCCACCAAGGCAGCCACCGGCACCCGCCTCAAAATCATGGAACTGGCCCAGGACCTGCTGCGCGAGCGTGGCTACAACGGCTTCAGTTACGGGCACATCGCCGAAGCGCTGGGCGTCAAGAACGCCGCAATCCACTACCACTTCCCCAGCAAGGAAGACCTCGGCGTGGCGCTGTTGGCGCGCGAACGCCGCCGCCTGCAAAAGTGGATCGAGCGCAAACAGATCCGCGAATTGGATTCCTGGGGCCGCCTCAACTGGTTCTTCAGCATATATCAGCACTATTCCGAAGGCGGCACGCGCGTCTGTTTCCTCGGCGCGCTGGAAAGCAGCTTCGGCGACCTGCCCGCCAGCATCCAACAGGAGTCGGCGGCGCTCAACCGCGAGATGCTGGATTGGCTGGGCGCCGAGCTGGACGCCGGCCGCCAGGCGGGCGCCTTCCACTTCGCCGGTGAACCCGCTTCCAAAGCGGCCCTGGTCATCGGCGCGCTGCAGGGCGCGATCCAGATGTCCCGCCTGGGCCGTCCCCAGCAACTCGATACCGTCATTGCCCAACTCAAAGCCGATTTGCAACCGCTCAACTAATTTTTTTGCCAGTCACACTTACTAAATAGTAAGTGAATAAGGAGCTTTTATGACCAACCCCGCCCGCACCCTCAGCGCCCAGCAAGCCATCGACCTCTGGTTGCAGGTGCCCCGCCGACCCATCTCAGCCGCCATGCGCCGCACCCTGGAGGCTGCCGAAGGTGGCCACTTCACCTTTGGCGATCTGGATCTGCCGCTCTCTTCCTGGGGCCAGCCCGGCAATCCCTTCGTGCTGCTGGTGCACGGCTGGGGTGGCCACCGTGGCCAACTCAGCGCGATTGGCGCCGCTCTGGCCGCAGCCGGCTATCGCGCCACCGCCTTTGACGCGCCCGCTCACGGCGATGTGCCCGGCGAGCAAACCAACGGCTACGAGATCGCCCAGGTAATCAAAGGCCTGGTGGCCGAACTCGGCCAGCCCTATGCGGTGGTGGCCCACTCGCTGGGCACTATGTCCACCACCATCGCGCTGCAGGAAGGCCTGCGGGCACAGCGCCTGGTCTACACGGGGCCGATGCGCCGCCTGCACGATGCCATGGGCGCCTTCCTGCAAATGCACAACTTGGCCGAAGAGGTCGCCCACCAAGTGGAAAGCGCCATGCTGGACCGTTTTGGCGACGACGTGTGGGAAGTCACCGCCCTCGATCTGCAGCTGCCCGGTATCGGCCTACCCACCCTGCTGATCCACGACAAGCAGGACGAAGTTACGCCCTACGTCAGCAGCCTGGCGCTCAAGCGCGCCTACCCGGATGCCGAGCTGCTGAGCACCGAAGGCCTGGGCCACCGCAAAATCCTGCGCGATCCGGCAGTCATCCAACGCATTATGGAGTTTATACAGGGCTGAAATTACCTCACGGTTCAAAGTCGAATTTTTATTACCCCTCTCCCCAAGACTCTTTCCGACGCTGACGACCCATATCTCCCCTCTCCCGCCAGCGGGAGAGGGGCAACGACCCTTATCAACAGCAAACACTCAACAGGGGAGAGGGCGGCAAGGTAATCAATCATCATCTAGCTTCGAACGGCGAATACCAGCACCATCCTGAATTGCCAATCAGCGTTGGAGTTTGCGGAGCAAACTCCTGAATCAATGGCCAAGCCATTGATCGTCATTGCGAGGAGTTCGGAACGTAGTTCCGGACGACGAAGCAATCTACATCCCTAACTAATTACCATGTTGAATTTGCGAAATCAGCAATTTCAAAAAATAAACCGGTAGATTGCTTCGGTCGCCACGCTCCCGCGCAATGACAGCAAAGGATCCTGGTTCTTCTCCATGCGCTTGTGTCCTCTGTGGTGGACTAGCCTTCCAAAACTACAGCCCAAAATTCTTAAACAGCCGCACCCAATCCACATGCTCGTCAAACAACGCCTGAAACTGCTCCAGTTTGGCCGCCTGGGCCATGCGCGTCTTGCCAAAAATCGCGTCGACCGCCTCAACGGTCTCCAGCGTGTTCTCCGGCACCAGCACCACCGCCACGCCCGACTCCTCGGCCTGCTTAAGGATCAGCGGGCTTGGCTGCAGGTTGCCGGTCAGGATCAGGCACACGGTGGAGGTCTCCAGCGCGGCCAACTGAATATCCGCGCGGTCGCCGCCCGTGATCACCGCCTTGCGCGCCTGCTTGCGAAAGCGGCTGAGCGCCACATCCGAGGTCATCGCCCCCACCGTCAGCGTCTCCACCAGCGCATCGGGATCATGCTCCGTAGTAAGCACCTCGCCGCCCACCACCGCCAGCAATTCGCCCAGCGAAATCGCCTCCAGCCCGCGTTCTTCCGGCAGCGCGCCCAGCACGGCAATGCCCTGGCGATCCAGATACGGGATCGCATCCTGGCGCACATAATCGGCCGCATCGGCCGGCACGCGGTTAATGATCACGCCGCGTAGCAAGTCGCCCAGCCGCGTTTGGGCGGTTAGCGCGTCATCCAGCAGGCGCATCTCGTCACGGTATTTGACCACTGCCAGCACGGCGCTGTCCAGCGCCACGGCCACCTCTGGGGTGGGCAGCCCCACCGCATAGCCTTCGCGCAGGCTGCCGCCCCCCTCCAGGATCAGCACCTCTTTATCCTTGCCCGCCACCTGCATTGCCGCGCGCACCTTGTCCAGCAAATCATTCTCGGCGTCGTCATCCAAATGGGCCTGCAAATAATCGTGGGTGACCACCACCGGCGACATCTCCCAGGGTTCCGCCTCCAGGTCCAGCGCTTGCTTCACAAAGCCAGCGTCCTCGTCGGCCCAGTGGCCTTCGCTGCGCCAGGGCTGCAAACTAAGCGGCTTGAGATAACCCACCGCGCGGCCATCGGCCAGCAGCCTCTTGCCCAAGACCAGGCAGGTAGCTGTCTTGCCTGAATAACGCTCGACAGAGGTGACGTAAATTGATTTCATGAGTGGCCTCCATTCGCCGCGGCGCTAACCAGCACCAGGCGCATGTCAATTGCAATCGCGCCGCTCCCTTTGGAAAAAACGGTGAGCGGATTAATATCCAGTTCCACAATCTCGGGAAAATCCTGTACCAGTTGGCTGATACGCAGCAGAGTGTCCACAATCGCTTCCTTATCGACCGGTGGCTGCCCGCGCACGCCATCCAACAGCGCGCTGCTGCGGATCTCGGTGAGCATTTCCTCGGCCTCGGCGC
>OMJR01000060.1 GCA_900299355.1 Anaerolineaceae bacterium | reverse complement strand
GTCTCCCCCGGACCCCCTCGCAGGTTGGCCCTGTAGGGATATGTAGCGGAGCGGGTGCTGCATCATGCAGCACCCGCATTATCGTCCTACAAGGGTCTTTCAACCAAACGTTGGAATTGGCCGCTACCGGTCGGCCTACGGCCCCCAGCGCATCGCGTGCGCCTGGTCGGCCAGCGGGGCGGCCGGGCTGCCATCCGCGCGCACCAGCAAAATCGTGCCGCCAGTCACGCCCTCGGCGACCACTATGGGATTCTCAATCAACAGCGCCAGCGAGCCATCCGGCGCCCATAGCGCTTCGCGAATGCTGAATGATTCGGGGCGCAACTGAGTCTGGTTTGCCACATCCGCCAATTCACTGCGCACCATGAAGAGCGGCACTTCACCCTCGGGCAGCCTGCCGCTGCTGGCGTAGAAGGCGTACAGGCCCTCGCCGCTGGCCAGCGGCCAGCCCACAAAGTGGAAGCCGCCATCCGGGTCGCTGGCATCCAGCAACACGCTTTCGGCGCCGCTGGCCGCATCGTATCTCCATAGGCCCGGTGCGACAATGCCGGCATAGGGGCTGGCGACCAGCACGCTGGCGCTATCCGGCGCCCAGGCCGCCTGGCAGCACAGGCTGCCTTGCGCCTCAAAGCGCACCAGGCCCTCCGCGCCGCCCGTTCGCAGCACGCCCAGGCTGCCGCCCTCGAAAAAGGCGATGCTGACCAGCAGGCGGCTGCCATCCGGTGACCAGGTCTCCGGGTAGTACAGCTCCTCGGGGAAGATGAAATCGTTGTCGTTGTTGTTCAATTGGTTGACTAGCAGGTGCTGGTCTTCGCCGCTATCCAGCTCAATCACGTGCACACCGTCCAACGCATAGGCCAGCCGGGCGCTGTCGGGCGTAAAGCGCGGCGCGCTGATGCGCTGCGAGTAATGAAAACCCTCATCCTGCGGCTCGGCCGCACTGCCGTCCACCAGCACTTGCTCCTCGCCATCCGCTGTGCGCAGCCACAACTGGTTACCGCTCACATAGGCCAGCTGCCCATCGGCGGCGATATCGTAATCATCCACCCCGTCGGCGACCTCGGTTAGTTGGCTGAGCGTTGCGCTGTCTACGGCCAACCGCCAGACCTGCATATTGCCGCTCCGGTCCGAAAGAAAATAGACCGCCGAGGGCAATAGCGCCTCTGCGGCCGGGCTGGTGGCCGAGGGCGTGGCCGTAGCCGGGGGCGGCTCGGCGCTCAAGGTCGCGGCCACGATGGTGGCCAGCTCGGCGGTATCCAGGGTGGGGCTGGCCGGCGCCACTCCGGGCGCGCAAGCGGCCAGCAGCCAAGATAAGAGAATCAGGAGAATGTTGAAGCGGGCGCTCGTCTTATGCATCTATATCACCATCACGGTGTTGATTCTAGATGAAAGGCGGTCAATCTGCCGCCGCTGTGCGCCGATAATGGCCGCGCCCTTATGCTAGAATCGCGCGCACTTAAACGAAACACGCTGTTGGAGAGGACATGGCATGAGCCACAATCAGCCTGAAAATCGGGGTCGCTACTTCGAGGAATTCTCGGTCGGCGACCGCGTCTCCAGCGCCGGCCGCACGGTCACCGAAAGCGATATCGTGCTCTTTGCCGGCCTCTCCGGGGATTACAACCAGATACATGTCGATGCCGAATTCAGCAAGGATGCCGGCTTCGGCCAGCGCGTGGCGCACGGCCTGCTGGGCCTTTCGATTGCCTCCGGCCTGGTGGTGCAAAGCGGCGTAATGGAAGGCACCATTATGGCCTTCCGCGAAATCAATAGCTGGCGCTTCATCAAGCCGACTTTTATCGGCGACACCATTCATGTCGAGGTCGAGGTCAAAGAGACCAAGGCCATCCCGCGCATCGGCGGCGGGTCCCTCATCCTGGAGTTGGATGTGCAGAACCAAGCCAACGAAACCGTGATGAAGGGTACCTGGACCGTATTGGTGCGTTCCAAGCCCGAATAAGATGCCCGAAGACCAGGCGCCTTCCCCCCAGGAAGAGCCATCCAGCCAGGAGTCGCGCGACCGTTTTCGCCGTTTGATGGAATCAGACGACCACGAGTTGATAGACGACGACCAGGACGATGCGCTAGCCGATACCCAGCCCAGCCAGGCTATCCCGGTTGAAGCGCCGGCCGACCTGAGCGATACCAGCCCCTCGGCGCCGGTGCGCGCCGCCCCGGACGAGTCCGGCGAGCTGGAACCGGACGAAGCGGAGACGATTGCGCCGCTGCCCGGTGTTTCGGCCTTTACCCCCGCCCCACCACCCCTGGGGCATACCCCGCCCACGCCGCCACCCGCCATGGATACCAGCGGCATGCCGCTGCCGCGCCGCGTCACCGAACGCGACCCCGATGCCACGCGCGTAACCCGCGCAGCCTACTCCGGCCCGACAACGGTGCCCGGCGGCGGGAATGGTGGCCAGGGTGGCCAAGGGGGCAACGGCAACTGGCGCGACCGCTTCCGGCGCTGGTTTGGCAGCACCAGCGGACTGTGGCGCGCGCTGATTGTGGCCGTCTTCGCCGGGATCGTGCTACTTGCCTTGGGCTCCGCCTTTGCGCTCTACCAGTATTATGCTATTGCCTCGACCCTGCCCAGTGTGGACGGGCTGCGCGACCGCGCCTCCCAGTTTGAGACCACCCGCATCCTCGATTCTGAGGGCAACCTGCTCTACGAAATCCTCGATCCGAACGCTGGCCGCCGCACCTATGTCCAATTGGAAGACATTTCGCCCTACCTGGTAGCAGCGACCATCGCCACCGAAGACAAGGCCTTTTACAGCAATCCCGGCTTCAGCCCGGATGCCATCCTGCGCGCCTTCTATCAAAACTATTCCAGCGGCGAAGTGGTCTCTGGCGCCTCCACGATTACCCAGCAATTGGCCAAGGCGCTGCTCTTCACGCCCGAGGAGGCCGCCGAGCAAAGCTATCTGCGCAAGGTGCGTGAAGCCATCCTGGCGGCCGAGATTACCCGCCGTTACAGCAAGGACGAAATCCTGGAGCTGTACCTGAATGAAATCTATTACGGCAACCTGGCCTACGGCATTGAAGCTGCGGCCGAGACCTACTTCGGCACTACCGCCGGCGCCCTGGATTTGGAGCAGGCCTCCTTCCTGGCCGGCTTGCCGCAATCGCCCTCGGTCTACGATATTTACAATAACCCCGAGGCGACGTTGAGCCGCCAGCAGGATGTGCTGCGCCTGATGTACGAACTCACCAATGAGCAAAACTGCATCACGGTCAGCAACAGCGAGACGCCGGTCTGCGTCAGCCTGGATGATGCCGCCACGGCCGCCCTAAACATGCTGGATTACGAGTTCAACACGCCGGATGTGCAAATCCGCTATCCGCATTGGGTGCATTACATTCGCTCCCTGCTGGAAGCCCAGTACGAACCGCAGACGATCTACCGCTCGGGCTTTACGGTCTACACTACCCTGGTGCCCGGTTTGCAGGATTTGGCCCAGGACACGGTGCGCGAGAACGTGGAATTGCTGGCCGACCGCAATGTGGGCAGCGGCGCGCTGGTCGCCCTGCGGCCCTCGGATGGCGCCATCCTGGCAATGATTGGCTCGGCCGATTTTTATAATGAAGAGATTGACGGCCAAATCAACATGTCGGTTTCCCCGCGCCAGCCGGGCTCCTCAATTAAGCCTTTGACCTATGCCGCCGCCTTCGAGCAGGGCTGGACACCCGCCACCCTGATTTGGGATGTTGAATCCGAATTCCCGCCTTCCGGCAATCCCGACGACCCGCGCGAACCCTACATCCCTGAAAACTACGACGAGCGCTTCCACGGCCCGGTCACAGTGCGCACCGCGCTGGCCAATTCCTACAACATCCCCGCGGTCAAGGCCCTGGATTTCGTCGGCATCTACGACGATCCGGACACCACCGAGCAGGAAGGCCTGGTAGCCTTTGCCCACCGCATGGGCATCACCGATTTGGAAGGCGACCAATATGGCCTCTCGCTAACCCTGGGCGGCGGCGAAGTTAAATTGCTGGACCTCACGGCGGCCTACGGCGTGTTCGCCAATGGCGGCCAGCGCGTGACCCCCATGGCGATTACCCGTATTGTCGACCACGAGGGCGAGGTGGTCTACGAAGCGCCCGAACCCAGCGGGGCCCAGGTGCTCAGCGCCCAGCATGCCTACCTGATTACCTCTATCCTCTCCGATAACCAGGCGCGCATCCCTGCATTCGGTTCCAATTCCCTGCTCAATCTGCCCTTCCCGGCGGCGGCCAAGACCGGCACCACCGATGATTTTCGTGACAACTGGACCATGGGTTTCATTCCCGATTTGGCGGTAGGTGTGTGGGTCGGCAATCCCGATTTCAGCGAGATGCAGGGTACCAGCGGCCTCAGTGGCGCGGCCCCGATTTGGAATGAGTTCATGCAGGAGGCGGTGGACTACCTGTTTGAGGGCGTCAGCCGTCCCTTCACGCGCCCGCCCGGCATCCAGGAGCAAATCATCTGTACTGTTTCAGGCGCCGAACCCTCCAGCTATTGCCCTAGCCAACGCACGGAAATTTTCGCGGACGGCCAGCCGCCCGAACCCGCCACCGAAGACCTGTGGCAGGAACGCGATGTGGATACCTGGACTGGCAAGCGCGCTTCGGCGGCCTGCAGTGGCTTCAGCGATGAGCGCTTCGGCATTAACGTCTCCGACCCCTGGGCGGTCAAGTGGCTCACCGAAACCAGCCAGGGCCAGGCCTGGGCCGAGGACCACGGCTTCGACCAGGACCCGCTCTTCTTCATGCCCACCGAGGCGTGCGACGAGGACGACCCGCGTCCTATCCTGGCGCTCAATTCGCCCGCGGATGGCACCACGCTGGGTTCCAGCCCCATCCCGCTCAGCATCCAGGCCAACGCCACAGCCCTGTATGACCGCGTGGTGGTGGAAGTGGCCTACGGCACCGACCCGGATGATTGGGACTGGCTTGAGATTTACAGCAGCGACGACCCGGTGCTGGCCCCCACCACAGTGCTCAACTGGGATTTCAGCGAGCTGAATAACGAGGCGCTGACCATACGGCTGCGCATTTACAGCACGGTGGGAACCTATGCCGAAATCATCAACGTGGTGCAAATCAACCTGCCCACGCCCACCCCGCTGCCCACTAATACCCCCACCATCACGCCGACGCCCTCGATTACGCCCACGCCATCCAACACGCCGCCGGCCACCAATACGCCCACCAATACTTTCACGCCCACCAACACGCCAACTCCCACCAACACCCTCACACCGACCCCCTGACCTTGCGCCGCGGCGGTTTTGCGTTTATTAATTAGCTAAGCCCCTGAGCGACCGGAGGACCCATGGCCCGCAAAAAACGTGGATACGTAGAACTGTATTGGACTTGTCCCAATTGCAATGGGGAGAATCTGGGCTCGGTGACTACCTGCGCCGCATGCGGCAGCCCGCAGCCCGACGACGTTGAATTCCATCAGGCCAGCAAGCAAGAGTTGGTTCAGGATGAAAGCAAGCTCAAGCGCGCCAAAGCCGGCGCGGATATCCACTGTGGTTTTTGCGGTACGCGCAACCCGGGCGACGCGGCCATGTGTTCGCAGTGCGGCGCCGACCTCACCGAGGGCAAGGCGCGCGCCTCCGCCGGGCGGGTAGTTGGCGCCTTCAAGGCGGGCGCGCCGGACCCGATTAAATGCCCTTCCTGCGGCACGATGAACGATGGCAAGCGCCTCAAGTGCGCCAAGTGCGGCACCGGGCTTCCGCGTGCCAGCAGACCAAAAGCGGCGACCAAAACGGGGGCGGGTCCCAAAGCCAACCCCCGCCTGTTGGCGATTGGTGGCATTATCCTTTTGGGCCTGTGCGGTGCGCTATGGTTCCTGTTCCTGCGCACCACGCCGGTGGAAGCCCAGGTGACCGGCGCGCGTTGGGAACGCGCGGTGGTAATTGAAGCCTTCGGTGATTTTGCATTCGAGGGCTGGCGCTCGGATATTCCCTCCGGCGCGGATATTAATAGCTGCAGCGAGGAATACCGCTATACCCAATCCGAGCAACCCAGCGGCGGGCGCTATGAAGAGGTCTGCGGAACGCCCTATAACGAAGAGACTGGCAGCGGTTTCGCTGAAGTCGTGCAGGATTGCGAATGCCGCGTCTATGAAGACTATTGCAGCTACACCAGCGAGGATTGGGCGCAGATTGCCACCGAAGTACTCACTGGCGTCAACCTCAGCCCGCGCTGGCCCAGCCCCAACCTGTCATCCAACGAACGCCTGGGCGACGAAATCGAAAGCTACACTTGCTTCTTCCAGGGTGAGGACGGTGAGAGCTACACCTTTGAGACCGATTCGGCCAACGAGTTTAGCTTGTGCCGGGACGGCGCCATCCTGACCCTCAACGTGAACGGGGCCGGGGCGGTCGTTTCGATTGAGCCTTAGCTTAGAGCAGGGGCGGCTAAATCTGTTCCTCAGCCAGCGGGTCCAAATCCAATAAATCCAGAAAGCTTTCCAGGGTCAGCGCCTGGTTGCCGGCCAGCCGCCGCAGGTGTCGGAATTTGACCAGCCGCCAGCCTGCGTCCAGCGCCTGTTTGAGGCGTGGGTCGCGCTCGATTTTGTAGAGCGCCAACTGCGCCCGGCCGCCGGGCAGCGCCACCAATGAAGTGGCCCCCTCGGGCGCCTTGCTGCTTAGCACCTCGCTCACCAGCGCCGAAGCAATCACAAAGAAACGCTGGCTGACCTCTCCATCGGGACTGCGCCACTCAATCGGCACGCGCCCGCTGACTTCGAAACCCAAGCGCTGCCCCAAATCAGCAATCAAAGCGCGCATCTCACGTAAGTCGTCGCGCCGCGCCCGCGGCTGGTCGACGGCATCCAGGCGCCAGGCACCCTCCGCGTCCGCGCCATAGGAGGCCAGCCCAATCTCAATCAGGCGCCGCGGAGGGGTCAGCAGGCCGGGGAAGACAGCGCACAGGGCGCGGTCAATCTCGGCCAGGCTGCGCCCTGGGTAGCGCAGCAGGTGGCGCACCAGGGCAATCTCCACCCGGTCGGCCAGGGGCGAACGGGCCTCGCCTTCCGCGCGCAGCCACCAGTGGCCGGTCTCCAGCGAGCTGTCGCTGCCGCCATAGCGCAGGAAGCCACGCCGGTAGGTCAACCCCTGTTCCAATTGGCTGCGCAGCTCGCTGAACTGTTCGCCGGACTCCTTGTTCGTGTCCAGGCTGAGGCCGCGGGCCAGCGCGGCATGGGCGGCGGCATGCAGCAGGCTGAAATGGCTGGGCTCGCCGCGGCTATTTAAGACTTGTTTGGCGGCGGCTTCCACCAAATCGGGCGCATCACTTTCGCTGCCCGCCGCGGCGCCCTTGCGCCAGTTGGCCTGCAATTGGCCCATTTCGCGCCGCATGGAAAGCCCCTCCAAATGGAAATCGGCCAGCCGCGCGGCCAGCAGCACCGCGGCGTTGAAGCCCGGCTCACTCTCACCGACGATACCGAACATGGGGGTGCCGGACTCCAGTTGGCCGCCCAGGCGCGCCAGGCTGGCCTGCAGCGCCTCGGTGTGCCAGGCCCAGTCATAGCGGCGGCGACGCAGCACGCTGGTAAAGGGCCCAATCGCCTCGCGGCCCCACAGCCAGCCGGCCCACAAGGCCGACAGCGTCCAGTAGGCTTGGTTGGGGCGCGGGAAGGCGGTCAGCACCGCCTGGAAAGGCAAAGGCCCCAAGTCGGCGACCATCTCACGCAGGCGCCCTTCGTAAAGACTGATGCCGCCGATTTCGGGCGGGGCGTCTGGCCACTCGGTGAGCACCACCATCTCGCCTTCCCCGGCCCAGAGCGCCTGCGAGGCCTCCAGTTCGCGCCATATGTTGTATTCGCGGTAGACCGGCGGCGCGCCGAGCTGCTTGGGGCGCTCGCGCCCGCTGGGGTGCCGCCACAGGTTGTTGGCGCGGTCGAAAGCGTTCAGCAGCAGGGCCTCCAGCGCGCGGCGTTCGCCGGGCTCCAGGCGCAGGCTGTCCAGGCGGTTCACAATCGTGAACAGCGCATACACCGCGCGCGGTGGGTAGGCTTCCAGGGCCTCTTCGGCGTGCTGGCGGTCGGGGCTGTCGCTGGGCGCAATGCGCTCGAGGGCGCGGGCGCGGTGCGGCCCGCCGCGTTGGTAGCTGGCGGCCAGCTCGCAGTCAGCCTCGTCGGTTTCATGCTCGCCTTTGTGGCCGCAGCTTTCACAATGGATGAGCTTTTTGTGCGGGGTGGGGGCCTCTTTCTCCCAGATGAAGGCTTCAGCCGAGGTCTGCGCGCCGCATTCGGGGCAGACACTCATGTAGAGGCCCAGGATGTGCGGCTCCAGGCGTTCTTCGTTACGGCGCGCGGCAGCCAGCTCGGCCATCGCCCCGCGCAACTCGTCCGCGGTGGGTGGCTGGGCCAGGATATCTATCAGGAAGCGCGCAATCGGGTTATTGGCCGCCACGGCCACGCGGTAGCCGGCCCGCGCGGCTTCGACTGCCAGATGGGGCGACGCGCCGTAGGGGTCCAGCAGCCAGGCGCCGGGTTCCAGGTTGTCGGCCAGCCAAGTGCTGACCACCCCGGCGGGCAGGGGCGGCAGGAAACGGGATAGGGGGATATCCGCGGCGCGCGCAGCGCCGGGAATAAAGACCTTGGGGTCGGTCATTGAGTAAGTATAAAGGCTGGGGAAGGGGATTGAAGATTCAATTGTGGTCAGCAAGAAGTAGATGACAGATTTTCTTCGGAATAATTGGTGAATCAGCAAGAGTCATTCATTGCTAACTGTCTTCTTGTGGGGCCGCTGGCCCCACGCCCCGCACGGGTGGATTTCATCCCCCCGTGACCCCCCGAAATTTGACCTGTTCATAACTGACGCCTGATATGGCACTAGAAATCGCTCACTATCTTTCCCCCAAGCAGTGTCTCATTCCACAACGTGTCATTCTGAGCGAAGCGAAGAATATTTAATGCGATTGATTAACAACTCACTTGGCTGTAAAACATGTTCCCTTCTTTAGGGAACAGCGAAGCCGTCAAAGCGTCATCAATGAAGTCAGCGCATTCTTTTTTGTCATTCCGAGGCGAGGAAGAAAGCCTTCATCAGAACCGCCGAACCCCGCCAGCCGAGGAATCCATAAGACGTTTTCTTCGGAATGGCCACGTTCTGCCAACCTAGTTACCCCTCCGGATAAA
Organism: Anaerolineaceae bacterium; assembly: GCA_900299355.1. Lineage (GTDB taxonomy): Bacteria > Chloroflexota > Anaerolineae > Anaerolineales > UBA11579 > OMJR01. The sequence goes on along the minus strand of OMJR01000060.1, from coordinate 22,612 downwards.
AGCCCAAAATCGCCGGGGTCACATCCACCAGCGTCTCCAAATCGGCGCAGAAGCGCTGGCGCAAATCCGGGCTGCCAATCACTAAGCCCGGCACCGGGTTCGCCGTGTGGCGGCGGGTGCTGAGGTCCTCCATGTTGCCGTGGTCCGAGGTAATCAGTATCAGCCCCTCATCATGCGGCCAGGCCTCGACCAGGCCGCCCAGCACCGCATCGAAGTTGGTAAGCAGGGCCGTGGCGGCTTCCATATCCTGGCGGTGGCCGGCGAAATCGCTGGGCCAATATTCGAAGAAGGCCAGGTCGTAGCTGGCGGCCACCGCCGCCAACCGGCGGCCGGCTTCGGCTGCCTCCATCAACGGCGAGTCCTTGTAGCCCAACTGTTCGCGCCAGCCGCGCCCGGTGAAATCGGCCGAGAAGGCCCCGCCAGCCATCAAATCCTCGGCGGTCTTGAGCGCCACCCCGGCGCTGGTCACCGCCCAGGGAATCGCCGAATAGAGGCGCTTGCCGCTTTCGATGGCGTCAAAATAGCCCTGTGGGTAGGCGTTTAATAGTGTGCTGCGGTAGCCGCGGGCGGCCAGCTCGCTGAACAGGTTGCTCTCTTCGAGGATGGAGCCGATATCTGGGGTCGGTTTGGGACCGTAATGTTTGCCAATCAGGGCGGGCACGTTCTTGCCGGTCACCAGTGTGGCCTGGCCGGTGGCCGATTGCGGCAAATCGGCTACGCCCAAATTGGCGTCCAGCGGCAGCAGGGTCGCCTGGGCGCTCTTATGGGGAGCGGTCGAAGCCAGCAGGCGCTTCCCATCCAGCAGGCGTTCCAAATTGGGCATCGCGGTGCGCGCCAGTGGGTTGTGGTCTACATCTTCCCCCAAGCCAATGCCATCCATGAATAAAAAGAGAAATTTCACAGCGGCATTGTACTGCAAGCCGTCTCGACGGCTACCTTTGACAAGCCCCATGAGTTCACTTAAAATGAAATCCGCTCCACATATCCTTAACAAAGGAAGGTCGCACCCCCATGCAAGAGTACGCCACTGCCAATATCCGCAATATCGCGATGGTCTCACATTCCGGCGCAGGAAAGACGATGCTGGGTGAGGCCTTTTTGTTATATACGGGGGCCATCAACCGCATGGGCTCGGTGGAGGACGGCAGCACCGTCTCCGATTACCAGGAAGAAGAGCAGCGCCGCGGCCTGTCGCTTTCCACCTCGCTGCTGCCGATTGAATACCAGAAGCACAAAATCAATTTGATGGATACCCCCGGTGCGCCCGATTTCGTGGGCGAGACCATCTCGGCGATGAGCGTGGCCGACGGCGTGCTGGTGGTGGTCGATTCGGTCGCCGGTGCGCAAGTGGGCACCGAGCTGGCCTGGAGCTATGCCAGTAAATTTGACCTGCCGCGCTTCCTGCTGGTCAATCGCATGCACCGCGATTCGGCCGATTTCTTTAAGGCGATGAACTCGGCCAGCCAACTGACCCAAAAGCGCCTCATCCCGGTGCACCTGCCCTGGGGCGAAGGCGCCGATTTCAAAGGCATCATCGACCTGCTGGATATGAAAGCCTATCCGATTGGCGGCGGCGCGGCCGAGGACATTCCCGAGGATATGCAGTCCGCCGCCGAAAGCGCGCGTGCCGAGTTGGTGGAGGCCGCCGCTGAAGGTTCCGACAAGCTGCTTGAGAAATACCTGGAGGGCGGCGAATTGAGCGGCGCGGAAATTATGCAGGGCCTCAAAGGCGTGGTCACTGGCGGCCTGTTTGTGCCGGTCTTCGCCTGCGACGCCAGCGACCAGGTCGGCGTGAAGCAATTGCTGGACGCCTTCCTGGAGCTGATGCCCTCCCCGGCCGACGCCCCGGCGGTCAAAGCCCAGGGCGCCAAGCGCGAGGAGGAACTCAAAGCCTCCGATAGCGGCCCGCTGGCGGTCTACGTCTGGAAGACCACCGCCGACCCCTTCGTGGGCAAGATTACCTACGGGCGGGTGGTCTCCGGCACGCTGAAGTCGGATAGGCGCCTGTGGAACCAACAAAAGGAAATCGAGGAGCGCCTCGGTACGCTGGCGACCATGCGCGGCGGCGAACAATTACCGTTGGAAACGCTCTATGCCGGCGACCTGTTCACCGTGCCCAAGCTGAGCGAGACCGGCACCGGCGATACGCTGGTGGATAAGGGCCATCCGCTGACCCTGCCGGTGCCCGATTACCCCAGCGCGCTCTACCGCGTGGCGGTCAGCCCCAAGACCCAGGCCGACGCCAGCAAAATGGGCACCACCCTCACACGCCTCTGCGAAGAGGATATGACCCTCTCCTGGTACAACGAAGCCGCCACCCACCAGGCCATCTTGCAGGGCATGGGCGACCAGCACATCGACGTCGCCATCCGCAAGGCCGAAGAGAAATTCCAGGTAGGCCTCAACGTGGAAGAGCCGGATGTGCCCTACCTGGAGACGATTACCCAGCCCGGCGCGGCTGAATACCGCCACAAGAAGCAGAGCGGCGGCGCCGGCCAGTTTGGCGAAGTGCACTTGCGCGTGGAGCCGCTGCCCGAAGGCGATTTCGAGTTTGAGAGCGCCGTGGTGGGCGGGGCCATCTCCCAGAATTTCTTCCCCGCCATCGAGAAGGGTATCCGCTCGGTGATGGCGGGTGGCGCGGTAGCCGGTTACCCGGTGCAAAAGGTGAAGGCGATTGTGACCGACGGCAAGGAGCATCCGGTGGATTCCAAGCCGGTGGCTTTCGAAATCGCTGGCCGCCAGGCCTTCAAGCTGGCTATCAAGGACGCCGGCCCGGTGCTGCTGGAGCCGGTGATGAATGTGCGCGTGACCGTACCCGAAGCCAGCATGGGCGACGTGATGGGCGACCTCAACTCACGCCGCGCGCGCGTCCAGGGCATGGACCAGGAGATGGGCCGCTCGGTGATTAACGCCCAGGTGCCGCTGGCCGAGATGCTCAAATACACCACCGAGCTGCGCTCGATGACCGGCGGCCGCGGGACCTTTACGATGGAAGAATCACACTACGAGCAGGTGCCGGCCCACTTGGCGCAGGAAATCATTGACGCCCGCGCCCATATGGACGAAGAGGAAGAATAAGTTGAAAAGGGGGCAGGGACGAAAAAACAGATGAAAGTCCCAAACGCGTTTCAAAGAAGGCTAGTCCATATAAGAGAGGCAGCCTTAAATAGGTTGCGTCGGAATTCCATTTTTAGGCAGGTTGCTTGGCGAAGGGGAATCGCTATAGCTTTCTTAGCGCTAGTGGCGTTGGTTGTGATTGACCTAGTTGAAAATACTCCTCCTCTTGTGGTTCAGCTAATAAGGTAACTTTCTTACTTCTTTCAGCAAATCTTTCCACCAGTTTTTGCCGATAATCCTGTTCTAATTGTCAATCTCTTTTTCATACTTTACATTGGGGCAATCATCAGCCTAGCTTTTTTCGACACTCGACAGAGTCCTGGAATCATCATCGAAGCGCATCCATACAATGACTGGAAACAAATCCAAATTTTCAATAAAACGAGTTTTCAATTAGTTGAGTGTACGCTTTCAGTTAAGTGGCACAGAAACCTAGAGGGTCCAGAACAAAGACCACTTTGGGTGGATGCAACCATTCCTTGGGGGTGGGTGTCTTCTTCAACATACCGAGCGCGATTCGAAATCGACCAAAGGAATTACGTCACCTATTTTAGAAATTATGAGGACAAAGATGGTGAAATGAAATACATCCTCTATCCACAAAATTCCCCAAACCGTTTTCTGGACGAGCGACTTCATGATATTCAGTTTCAATTTCAGGGAGTCATTGTTCCAGACGGCACTCCTATAGTAAAGACATTTTGGATATACCTAAGGGTCAAGGGAGATGAAAAACAAGTAGTGGGGATATCGAAGTAATCTGGACTCGAGTGAATGGCCGATACTATTCAATCATTTGAGCTTGCATAGAGCTTCCCCGCCAGCCCCAGCCTAACAAACACAATCGGCGCGCCGCCGCCGGCCCACAAGCCTACCAGCGCGTAGCGCAAGAAGCGCGCCGCGTAGCTGACTAAATCTGTGCCGCGCGGGAAGACCGCGCCCAGCCCCTGCCACAGCACCAGCACCACCGCCGCGCCCAGCACGAAGCGCAGGATTTTCTGCTGCCGGCTGCCGGCCACCTGGAAGCCGCCCACGGCCCGCAGCCAGATAAGCCCCAGTCCCAAACCAAAGAAGGTGCCAATCGGGGTGATGGTCTCGTTCAGTGAGGCCACCTCGTGCAAACTATCGCCCAGTGCGGCCACGGCGTTGGCCTCCCACTCGGGCGGGAAGGGCGCCTGCTGCGCCACGGCGCCCGCCAGCGCGGCCAACACCAGCAGGACCGCGGTGACGCCCGCCACCAGCAGCGCCTGCCGCCCGGGGCGCAGGCCCGCCAGCCAGGCGCTCACTGGCCGGTCGTAGCGCAAAAAGAGCCACAGCAGCAGGCCGCCGATAGCCCAGCCCAGCAGTACATCGAAATAGAAATGCGCGCCTAGCACCACCCGCGACAGGCCAATTAACACCAGCACGACCATCGCCAGCGCGGTGAACCAGCCCTTGCGCACGCTGGCCGCCGCCAGGCCCCAGATGCCCAGCGGCATCTGCGCGTGCCCCGAGGGCGCCCCAAAGCTGGGCTCGAACCAGTGGCCGGCGATGCGGCTATCCACCCAGTAGGGCCGTGGCAAATGCAGTAGCAGCTTGCCGATGTTGTTGAGGCTGGCGATGAGCACCAGCAGGAAGCCCAGACGGATGCCGAGGCGCGGGTCCACGGTCCAGTAGATGAGCGGCATGACCAGCAAATAGAATTCGGTGGTGCCCAGTTGCGAGATGGCATCCCACAGCGGGGCTAGGCCGCCCAGCGAGGCCTGCAGCGCGAGCGTGATGTTGATGCCGCTTTGGATGAGTGCGTCCATGCTTACTCCTTGTCCCTAAGAGCCGGTGGGTTGATTGTAATCGCAGGTGGAGAATGGGCAGCGGTCGCTTACGAACGCAATTCTCATGAATCAATGGCACCCCCCTTTTGTCATTCCGAGGCGAAGCTAAAAACCCTCACTCGAACCGCCGACCCCGGCCAGCCGAGGAATCCATAAAACGACGTCTTCGGAATAACGGTTGAATTCACAAGAGTCATCCGGTGCCAATTGTTTCCTTGTGGGGCCGCTGGCCCCACACCCCGTCGGGGGAAATGGCTTTCCCCCAAACCCCCAGCCAATTTGGTGTCCTAATAACCGGTGCCTGATATGGCACTAGAAATGGTGACCTATCTTTGTGCTTGCTAACTGGTGGGTCTTTGGCGTAGCGGCGCTTGCGCAGCATTCTCCTGAATCAACGGCATCCCATCTTTGTCATTCCGAGGCGGAAACATAAGCGCGCACCCGAACCGCCGAACCCCGCCAGCCGAGGAATCCATACAATGACCTATTCGGAATAACGCTATTCTGCTGAAACTACCCCCCAATAACCTGCAACTCCCTCGGAAAAGTCGTCAAACTCCGCAAACCATCCTCCGTCACCACCACATCATCCTCAATCCGCACCCCGCCCTTATCCGGCAGGTACACCCCCGGCTCAATGGTAAAGGTCATGCCCGCTTCCAGAGTCGCTTGGTTGTCGCCGCGGATCCAGGGCTCCTCGTGCGGCTCCATGCCCAGCCCGTGGCCGGTGCGGTGGATGAAATACTCGCCGTAGCCATTGTCCTCGATAGCGTCGCGGGCGGCGATATCCACCTCGGCCGCGGCTGCGCCCGGCTGCCCGGCTTCGCGCCCGGCCTGGTTGGCCAGCTTGACCACCTCATAAATCCGTTTCAACTCTTCGCTAATCTCGCCCACCGCGAAGGTGCGCGTAATGTCCGAATAGTAGCCGTCGATATTGGCGCCCCAATCGAAGAGCAGCAGGTCGCCGGCCTGCACCTGGCGGTCCCCCGGCGCGGCGTGGGGGTTGGCGCTGTTGGGACCGCTAGCCACAATCGGCGCGAAAGGCAGGTGCGCATCCGACCCGGCGCGCAGGATTTCGGCCACCAGCAGCCCGGCAATTTGGCGCTCGGTCATGCCAATCTTGACCTGGGGCAGGGTGGCGCTCAATGCCGCTTCGGCGATTTCGGCGGCGCGCTGCATTGCGGCGACTTCGCCGGCGTCCTTGATGCGCCGCAGACCGGCGATGGCCGCCGTGCCGTCCACGAAGTCCGCCTTGGGGAAGGCCGCTTCCAGGTAGCGCAGCTCCAGCACGCGCGCCTGGGTCGGCTCCAGGCCAATCCGTCCATCCGTTACGCCGCTCTGGGCGGCGGCTTTGTCGAAGGCAGCCTGCCACCGCGTCAAATCCTCGCTGTAGGCGAAGGTCTCCAGCGCATAGCTCAGGCCGCGCGTTTTGCCGAACTCCAGTTCCGGCAGCACCAGCGCTGGCGTCACCCCCGGCTTGAACAGCGCCACCGCTGGCCGCTCCATCAAATGGAAGGGCAGGCCGGTGAAGTAGCTCAGGCTGGGGCCGGCGTTCAGCGCCAGCGCATCCAGGCCCACTTCGGGCAGCAGGGCGGCCAGCTTGGCCTGGCGGGTTTCCAGATTTTCGGGACTGTGCGGATTGCTCATAATCGCTCCTCGTAATGCTTCCTTGCATTATACGTTGACTGTGTCAAGCGCTGCTCATCCACTCTTAATCGCCTGTAAGGGGTCTGGCGCGCTTTCAGTGTTAAGATGGCTTGTTGCAAAAATTCTCAACAAGGTATTGCATATGATCCCAGTCGCCAATCCCCTTCTGAAGCAACGCGCCCGCGATCTCGGCTTCCGCATGACCGCCCAGCGCTAAATGATCCTGGAAGCCATCGGCCGCTGCGGCGAACACGCCACCTTCGACGAGTTTTACCAGCAGGTGCGCGCCGTGGAACCCAGCATCAGCGGCGCCACACTCTACCGCACGCTGGAGACCTTCAGCCGCTACCGCCTGATTCACGGTAATGAAGTCGCCGGTGGGAGGGTCTATGAACTGGTGGGTGAACCGCCGCACCATCACTTGATCTGCCACCGCTGTTGGGGTGATATCCGCCTGGACGATGCTCAGGTGCAGCGCCTCTTCCAGCGTATTGATCAGGAAACCGGCTTCCGCGTGCTCGGCGAACACTACGTATTTATGGGACTTTGTCCCGATTGCCGAAAAAATCACGGGGATCGCTTGGGCCGTTTCGACAAGCATCCCAAGTTCCAAACGACTGCTCTCAAGCAGGAGCAAGACTGATGACAACACACTCAATTTTTGGGCGGGCGTTGAACACCGCGTTGCCCGCCATCCTGCTGCTCGGCCTGGTGCTCAGCGCCTGCGGGGGCGCCGCGCCGGCCGAAGGCACGCTGCGCGTGGCCTTCCAGCCGCTGGTGCAAACCGACCCGGCCACCATTTCATCGGATACCGAGGTCTTCGTGGCCAATGCGGTCTATGACTATCTGGTGGACGTGGATCCTGACTCCAACGTCGTGCCGCGCCTGGCCACCGAATGGGACATCAACGATGATGGCCTGACTTACACCTTCCCCCTCGCCGAGGGCGTCAGCTTCCATGATGGCAGCGCCCTCACCGCCGAGGATGTGGTGTGGACCTTTGACCGCCTGCGTGACCCCGATAACGGCTACCCGACGGCCGACCTGTATGCCAACATCACCGGCATCGAGGCCACAGGCGAACTGGAAGTCACCTTCACGCTCGACCAAACCAACCCCTTCTTCCTGTATGACCTCAGCGACAACCACGCCCTGGTCATGTCCTCGGATACGGAAGACCCCTCCGATTTCAACGGCACTGGCCCCTTCGTGGTGGAAAGCTACAGCCCGGAGGACCGCATCTTACTCACCGCCAATGACGATTACTTCGTGGATGGCCAGCCGCAATTGGCCACCGTCGAGGTGATTTTCTTCAGCGATGAGAACGCGATGGTCGACGCATTGCGCGGCGGCCAGGTGGACCTGGTCATGCGTATGAGCACCCCGCTCTTTGAGAGCCTGCAGGGTGTCGATGGCATCACCACCTACAACATCCCCACCGGCGGCTTCGACCTCGTGCGCCTGCGCGCTGACCGCGAGCCTGGCAACGACCCGCGCGTGATCCAGGCCATGAAGTTGGCCACCGACCGCGCTGCGATCCTCGAACTGGTGCAGCAGGGCTACGGCGCCGTCGGCAACGACAGCCCGATTGGCCCGATCTTCGACGCCTATCATGATGATGGCGTCCAGGCGCCGGAACGCGATGTGGAAGCCGCCCGCGCCTTGCTGGCCGAAGCTGGCTACGAAGATGGCCTTGATCTGACCATCCATGTACCCAACTCCGGCGGCCGCCCCGATCTGGCGGCGGTGCTGCAGGACCAGTGGGCGGATGCTGGTATCAACTTGGAAATCAGCGTTGAGCCCGAAGAGGTCTATTACGGCGAGAACGGTTGGCTGGAAGTCGATCTGGGCATCACCGGTTGGGGCGCGCGTCCCTATCCGCAGCTCTATCTGGATACCATGCTGGTCTCCGGTGCGGTGTGGAATGAATCGCACTTCTCGGATGAGGAATTCGACGCCCTCGCCGCCCTGGCGGGCAGCACCCTGGACGACCAGGAGCGCATTGATGCGTACTCCCAAATCCAGCAGCTGCTGGCTGAACGCGGCCCGGTGATCATCCCCTATCACTTCCCGCAGTTTGCCGCCATCCGCGATGGCTTCACCGGCTTCCAGCTGGAGGCCTTCGCCGGGCGCACGGATGTACACACCATCGGTACTGAATAAACTCAGTCTGAGTAAGACCCCTTGACAACCACGACCAACCCAGACCTTGCGTCTGAAAGCGCTGCCCCCGTTCGGGGGCAGCGCTGGTTGGTTTCACTACGCGCTTTGCTGCGCAACCCGGCCCACACCGCCGGGCTGATCATCTTTATCCTTTTTCTGCTCATCGCTATTTTTGGTCCTATGCTGGCGCCTTACGGCGTCAACGAACAAATCGTGGAGGATGCCCGCCAAGCGCCTTCGGCGGCCCACTGGTTCGGCACCGACCGCCTGGGCCGCGATGTCTTCAGTCGTGTGCTGTTGGGCGCGCGCGACATCTTTAGCCTGGCTGGATTGGGTACGCTGGTGGCGGTCCTGGTCGGCACCAGCCTGGGCCTGCTCAGCGGCTACCGTGGCGGCCTATTCGATGAATTGTTGATGCGTTTCTTCGACAGCCTATTGTCATTGCCTGCGCTATTGCTGGCCCTGCTGCTGTTGGGCACACTTGGCCCTTCGCGCCAGAGTGTGCTATTGGTCATCATTGTGGTCTATATCCCCATCGTGGCCCGCGTGGTGCGCAGCGTGGTGCTCTCGGTCAAAACCCGCGGTTATATTGAGGCCGCGCGCGTGCAGGGCGAAAGCTCGGCCCGCATCCTCTTCCGCGAAATCCTGCCCGCGGTGCTGCCCGCCCTGGCGGTGGAAGCCGCCCTGCGTTTTTCCTACGCGATTTTCCTGGCCTCTTCGCTGGGCTTCCTCGGCGTCGGCGTGCAGCCGCCCAGCCCCGATTGGGGCCTGATGGTCAAGGAGGCCCGCGACAACGTCTCGCAGACGCCCTGGGCGCTGTGGTTCCCCGCCGGCGCGATTTCCATATTGGTGATTGCCGTCAATTTGCTGGCCGACGGTCTCAAGACTCTCTTCCGGGTGGAGGATTAGCGTGGCCGTCCCCTTGCTGCAGCTCAAAGACCTGAGCGTCGCCTACCGCAGCCGCCGTGGCGCCCTGCGCGCGGTGCGCGACCTCAGCCTGGAGATCGCCAAGGGCCAGACCTACGGTCTGGTTGGCGAAAGCGGCAGCGGCAAGACCACCCTGGCGCTGGCCGTATTGAATTATCTGGGTAAGGATGGCTACATAGAATCGGGCCAGGTGCTCTTCGAGGGCGCTGATATGGCTGCCCTGGATGAAGCCGGCTTGCGCGCCCTCTGGCAGGGCGGCATGGCCCACGTGCCCCAGAACCCCTTTACCGCCCTCAACCCCTCCATGCGCATTGGCGAGCAGGTCGCCGAAGCGATTGCGCTGAACAGTGAGATCGATGCGCCTGAAATCGAAACCCGCGTGCTGGATTTACTGGCGCAGGTGCGGCTGCCCGATCCGGCCCGAGTCGCGCGCGCTTATCCGCACGAGATCAGTGGTGGCCAGCAGCAGCGCGTGATAATTGCCATCGCCCTCGGCCGCCAGCCCAGCCTGCTGGTGCTGGATGAGCCCACCACTGCTCTGGACGTCACCACCGAAGCCGTTGTGCTGGACCTATTACGCGAGCTGGTGCGCGACCGCGATACCGCCGCCCTGTATGTCAGCCACAACCTGGGCGTGGTGGCCGGACTGACTGACCGCGTGGCGGTGCTCTACGCCAGCGAACTGGTCGAGGATGCGCCCACCAAAGAGCTCTACCGCCAGCCGCTGCATCCCTACACCCGCGGCTTGCTGGATAGCGTGCCGCGCCTGGGCCAGCGCAAGGATGTCAAACCGCTGCAGGGCATCGAGGGGCAAATCCCCTCATTAACCGATTTGCCCAGCGGCTGCCTTTTTGCACCGCGCTGTCCGCTGGCCATCGATCAATGTTGGGAGGAACGCCCGCCGCTGGATCACCCCACGCCCGATCGCCGCGTGCGCTGCCATCGCTGGCCCGAGATCCTGGCCGGCGAGGTGGACGCCGGCCGCGACGCCGTCGAACCGATCCAGGTCGAAGATTACCAGCCCGAAACGATTTTGACGGTCGAACAACTTGACGTGCAGTATCCGATCCAGCGCTCGCTCGCTGATGTGTTGGCCGGGGAGCCGGCCCGCTATGTGCAGGTCGTCGATCAACTCGATCTGCGCATCCGTTCGCGCGAGACGCTGGGCGTGGTCGGCGAAAGCGGCAGCGGCAAGAGCAGCCTGGCGCGCGCTCTGATCGGCCTGGTGGCCGCCGAGGGCGGCGAGGTCGAATTGCTGGGTGTGCAGCTGCCGGCCCGCCTGGATGCCCGCAGCACCGAGACCCTGGCGCACCTGCAAATGGTCTTTCAGAATCCCGAGGAAGCGCTCAATCCCTATCTCACGATTGCCGAATCGCTGCGCCGCCCGCTGCGCAACCTGCGCGGCATGAGCTATGCCGAGGCGCAGGCCATGGTGCCGCAATTGCTCGAGTCGGTGCGCCTGCCCGCCGAATACGCCCGCCGCCTGCCCGGCCAGCTGAGCGGTGGCGAGAAGCAGCGCGTGGCGATTGCGCGTGCCTTTGCCACCCATCCCGATTTATTGCTGGCCGATGAACCCGTTTCCGCCCTGGATGTCTCTGTGCAGGCCAACATCCTCAACCTGCTGGCCGAGTTGCAAAATGAGCACGACACCGCCATGCTCTTTATCGCCCACGATATCGCCGTGGTTGGCTACCTGGCAGACCGCATTGCCGTGATGTATCTGGGCCAACTGATGCAGCAAGGCCCGGCCGAGATCATCTTCGATCCGCCCTATCACCCCTACACCGAAGCCTTGCTTTCCGCCGTGCCGCCGCCCGATCCCTTCGTAAAGCAGGAGCACATTCGCCTCTCCGGCGAGGTGCCCAGCGCCGCCGATCCGCCCTCGGGCTGCCCCTTCCACACGCGCTGCCCGCGCTTCCTGGGTGATATCTGTGTGGAGCAGGAGCCGCCCTGGCGCGAGACCCAGGACGGCAAGGCGATTTACTGTCATATCCCGATTGAGGAACTGCAAGCGGCTCAATCTCCGGTACTGCGTTTCAATGGGGAGGGCGACTAATGGCCCGCTATATCCTGCGCCGGCTGGCCTTCCTGGCGCTGACCCTGGTGCTTACCTCGCTGCTGATCTTCGTGATCACCCAGCTGCTGCCTGGCGACGTCTGCCGCGTAATCCTCGGGCGCGAAGTTGGCGAGGCCGCCTCGCAGGCTTGTCGCGCCGAGCTGCGCCTGGATGACCCCGCCTTGGTGCGCTATGGCGATTGGTTGAGCGGCTTTCTGCGCGGTGATATGGGCCTGTCCTACTCCACCGATGCCGAAATCGGCCCGCTGGTGGCCGAGCGCCTGGGTAACTCCCTGATGCTGGCAGGCTTTACCCTGGCGATCGCGGTGCCGCTGGCGACCGGGCTGGGCGCCCTGGCCGCCCTCAACGAGGGCAAATGGCTGGATAACCTGATCAGTGTCTTCTCGCTGGCGGTGGTCGGCCTGCCCGAATTTGTGACCGGCATCGTGCTGATCGAATTGCTGGCCTTCCGAGTCGGCCTGCCGGCTAACTCGTCGATCCGCCCCGGCACCGGCTTCTTTGAAGCCCTGCCCAGCCTGATCCTGCCCGCCCTGACCGCCACGCTGGTGCTCTTGGCTTACATTGCGCGCCTTACCCGTGCCGGAGTACTTGAAGAGTTGAAGCAGCCCTATGTGCGCACTGCCGCCCTCAAGGGCCTGCCGCGTTGGGTCGTGATCCTGCGCCACGTGCTGCGCAACGCGCTGGCGCCGACGATCACCGTGGTGGCGATTTCATTCGGCTGGCTGATCAGTGGCCTGGTGGTCATCGAGAACGTTTTCAATTATCCGGGTTTGGGCCGCTTGATGGTCTTTGCCATCAGCCGCCGCGATTTGCCCCTGCTGCAAGGCGTTGCCATGGTCACCGTGCTGGCCTTCGCGCTGGCTAACCTCGGCGCCGATTTGCTCTACGCAGCCCTCAATCCGCGCATCCGCGTCGGCGAATGATGCTCGACCTGGCCGATTACCGCCGCCGCATCCACGGGCTGTACGCCGCAGTCCGCGACGAAAGCCAGCCCATTGAAGACCGCTGGCGGCAGTGGATGGCCACCCGCGATGACCTTTTCGCGCACCACCCGCAGACACCCCTTAGCCCTGAACAGGTCACCGCATTCGACGGTTTATCCTATTACCAATATGACCCCGCTTACCGCTTTCTGGTTGAGCTTGAACCCATTCAGGATTCCGAAATCATCGCCATCCCGCTGCAGGATGACGGCGAGTTCCAGATGTGCAGGGTGGGGCGGCTGCATTTTGATCTCGCCGGTCAAGCCGCGGAACTGACCCTGTACTGGGTCCTCGGCTACGGCGGCGGGGTTTTCCTGCCTTTTCGCGACACAAGCGCTGAGGAGGGGAATACCTATCCGGGTACCCGCTACCTGTTGGACACCATCAAGGGCGCTGATTTGGCCAGCAAAACGGCAAATTGGTGCTCGATTTCAACTTTGCCTACAATCCCTCCTGTGCCTATCATCATCGCTGGCATTGCCCGCTGGCGCCCCAGGATAACTGGCTAAAAATACCCATACCGGTGGGTGAGCAGGCATATCCCGCCGCGTAATAAAAACGCCCCGCATTGCGGGGCGTTTTTGTCTGTAAAGAAAGGATCAGGCTGGCGCTGCTTCGCCTTCTGCCACCTTGCCGTCCTCGGCTTGAGCGTGCACTTGCACGTCGGGAATCTCAGCATCCACATTGCGCAGCCGGGGTCTGGTGAGCGCGAAAAGCGTAATCAACAATTGGGCCAGACCCACGGTCACAAACAGCAGGGCTACACCCCGGCCTGGGCCTACGCCCATGATATCGCCGATAAAGGTATTGTCCAGCGCACCGCCTTCCAGCATGGCCGGGCGGAAGACCTTATCCACCAGCGGGCCGCTCAACAGGATCGCGATCGGCGCGGTGAACTGGGCCAGCATGCGCCGCACCGAAAAAACCCGCCCCTGTACATCCGGATCGGTTTTGCTTTGCCATAAGGCCTGGCTGGAGCCGTTCATCATTGGCATCACTAGCATAAGCAGGAAGCCAATCACACCGATCAAGAGTAGTGAGGGCGTCCCCGCCATCAACATCAGCATCAAGGACATCCAGATGCCGGCCCCCAGCACGCCGAACACGCGCCGCTTGGGGCCGCCCCAGGCGCTCATGATCAGGGTGCCGATCAGCATGCCCAGGCCAATACCTGAGTCGGCCAGGCCGACCTCGTCAGCGCTGCCCAGCTCAAGCATCATCGGCGTCAACAACGGACCGACCATACTAAAGAAGAAGTTCACTGAAGCGAAATACATCAGCAGCAGGAACAAGCCTCGGCGCTGGCGGATGTAATCGAAACCAAAGCGAATGTTTTTGGTAATCGAGCGCCGGCTTTCCTGGTCCTCGGCGCTCCGCACTGGTTCCGGAATACGCACCAGCAGCAGCGTGCCCACCGCAAAGGCGAAGGTGGCGAAGTCGATCAGGATGATGCTTTGCATGCCAGCCGTCACGAACAGCGCACCGGCGATGGCCGGTGAGATCAATTGCGAAATTGCCTCACCGATTTGCACCATGCCGCCCGCCCGCCCCAGATGCTCCTGGGGCACTAGCATCGTCGTTGCCGCCGAATGGGCCGGCCACTGGAAGGTGTTGAACAACGAGGCAAAGAAGTTGGCCACATAAATGTGCCAGATCTCCAGGTTACCGTTCAGCAGCAGGATAAAGATCGCCAGGCTGGATAGGCCCGCACCGGTGTCACTCAGGATCATCATCCAGCGCCGCGGGAAGCGATCCACCAGGGCACCCGCAATCGGGGAAAAGAACACGCCCGGGATGGTGAAGGCCAAAATGCTCAGTGCAAAAGCGGTGGCTGAACGCGTGCTTTCGTAAACGTAGACACCCAGGGCAAAACCGGTCAGGCCGGAACCCAGGGTCGAGATTAATTGCCCAAACCAGATCACATAAAAAGTTCGCATGGTCTGCGAACTGGGCTTATTGCGGCTTGCTTCAGCTATCTAAGCTCCAATTTTCGAGATGATCTTCAAAAAGGTCAGGGAATTATAAAGCATCTTTCAATTCTGTCAAATGAGAATAAGAAATCCAAAGTAAAAATCAAGATTTTTGATAATCTGCTAAATTTTTCGAAGAATCAGCGGTGCTGGGCCAGAAAACGCCCCTGCGCATAATAAGGCTCGCGCCCGTTCTCGGAGTTGGGCCGCGTGTAGCGCCCCTCGGCATCCATGATGCGCGCCTTGACCGTATCCGCTAAATAGCTGCGCAGGATTTCATCCTTGATCCGCCGCCGGATCGCGGCATCCTTCACCGGGAAGATCGCCTCCACCCGGTCGTTGAGGTTGCGATCCATCAGGTCCGCGCTGCCGACATATACTTCTTCTTGGCCCCCATTGGCAAAGTAATAAATGCGGCTGTGCTCCAGGAAGCGCCCCAGGATGCTGCGCACACTGATCGTCTCGCTCAAGCCCGGCACGCCCGACCGCAGCGAGCACATACCCCGTACGATCAGTTCGATTTTGACCCCGGCGGCCGAGGCTTCATACAAGCGGCGGATCATGCCCTTATCCACCAGGGCGTTCATCTTGAAGATCAGGTGCGCCGGGCGGCCCTCCTGAGCGTGTTTCATTTCGCGCTTGATTAACTTCTCGAAATTTTGACGCAGGTTGACCGGGGCAATCAACAAATCACGGAAATCTTTTTGCGAGGAATAGCCGGTCAGGTAGTTGAACAAGTCGGTGGCGTCCGCGCCAATGCGCGCGTCGCTGGTGAACAGCGCTAAATCCTCGTAGAGCCGGGCGGTCACGTGGTTGTAATTGCCGGTGCTCAGGTGCACATAACGGCGAATGTGGTCGCCCTCCTGGCGTACCACCAGGCTGACCTTGGAATGGGTCTTCAAGTTCATCAAGCCGTAGGTGACGTGGACGCCTTCATTTTCCAGCCGCTTGGCCCATTCAATGTTGTTTTCTTCGTCAAAGCGCGCTTTCAATTCCACCAATACGGCCACCTGCTTGCCGTATTCGCGGCGCGCCTCCAGCAGGGTTTGCACCACCGGCGAATCTTTGCCCACCCGGTACAGCGTGTGCTTGATCGCCAGCACGTTGGGGTCGCGCGCCGCCGCGCGCAAGAAGTGCACATAGGCGTCAAAGCTCTCATAAGGGTGGTGCATCAGGATGTCGCCCTGGCGGATGGCGGCGAAGACGCTCTCTTCGACGTTGTCGCTGCTGAAAGCCGGCGGCAGATAGGGCAGGAAGCTCTCGTCCTTCAAATCAAAGCGGTCGATGTTGTGCAATTCCATCAGGCTGGCCAACCCCAGCGGCGGGTCCACCCGGTAGACCTGGTTCTCATCCACATTCAGGTTGTCGAGCAAAATGCGCAGCACGCCATCGGGCATGTCTTTATGTACCCCCAGGCGCACTACCGAGCCGAAGCGGCGCTGGCGCACGCTCTGCTCCATCATCGCCAGCAAATCGTCGCCTTCGAATTCGTCAATGCTGGCGTCCACATGGCGCGTCACACGGAAGGGGTGGTATTCCTTGATCGTCATCCCGGGGAACAGGCTATCCAGGTGGTGGGCGATCAACTGTTCCAGCCAGACAAAGTAATGGTTGTGCGGTACGGTGCCGTCCTTGCGCACCCCGCCCGATGAGCGCTTAATCGGCACCAGCCGCGGCAGCGAGGTCGGCACCTTCACCCGCGCAAAGCGCTCCTGGCCCTTGTCGTCGCGGATCACTACCGCTAGGTTGAGACTCAGGTTGGAAATATGCGGGAAGGGGTGGCCGGGGTCAAAGGCCAGCGGGGTCAGCACTGGGAAGACCACTTCCTGGAAATAGGCGTCCACCTGCGATTTCTGCTTCTTATCCAGCTGCTCATAATTCAGGATATGGATACCAGCTGCATCCAGCTCGGGGACTAAGCTTTGGTGGAATACGTCGCGGCTGCTGGCCATCAGTTTGGCGGCTTGCTTGCGGATCGCGGCCAGCTGTTCGGCGGGGGTCTGGCCGTCAATCGAAAGGCGCGGAATGCCCGCCTCGGCCTGCAGCTTGAGGCCGCCCACGCGCACCATGTAAAAAGCATCCATGTTGGAGCCGACGATCGCCAAGAATTTGATCCGTTCCAGCAGGGGATTGCTGGTGTCCTCCACCTCTTCAAAGACACGCTCCTGGAAGGTGATCATGCTCAACTCGCGGTTGATGTAGTGCTGCGCGTCGTCCAGGTTTAGGCGCTTGGCCTTGGGTTTGCTTTTTTCCGTCATGGCGTCCTAATTCAGTCGGGTGGGGTGGCCGCTGACTGGTTTGAAAGTGGAACCAAAAATTCGTTTGAAAGCCGCGCGGTGGTTGCCCAATCCCCAGGCTTCCAGCTGCCAATCTGCTTCGCTTTCGATGTGCAACTCCACCCGCTTGTCGCCCGCCGCTTCGAAGTAGGCATGGTGCACGATGCCCTTGTGGCCGCGGTCCAGCGCCTCGGCGATGCGCAGCAGGATTGAGAGCGCCTTGACCGTCGGCTGCGCCTCGCGCTCCAGGGCATCGTAGGGCGCATAGCCGCGTCGCGGGAAATATTTGCGGTGGAAATAGCTGGTAGCGGCGATGATGTCGATCTCGTCTTCGTCAAAACCCAGCAAGTCTGCGTTTTGGATCAAATAATGGCTGTGGGCCTGGTGGTTGTCGTAAGCCAGAAAGATGCCGATATCGTGCAGGATCGCGGCGTATTCCAGCAACTCGCGTTCATCGCCGCCCAGGCTGTGCAGGCCAGCCTCCGCGGCGCTGTCATACAGGCTCAACGCCAGCTCGGCCACCTTGTAAGCATGCGGCATATCCGCCTGCATCTTGTGCGCCAATTGCATCACGCTGCGCTTGCGCACCGAGAGCGACTCCTCGAAGCCGCCCAATCCGTGCCGAATCAGGTAATCAATCAGCATGCCCTCTCGCATCGCCCGGTCGGTGATGTGGATCTCGTTGAAGCCCAGATCCAGCATCAGCGTATGCAGGATCGCCGCCCCGGGCACTATGATATCGGCCCGACGTGAGTTGATCCCCTTGACCTTGCCGCGCTGTTTGACCGGCAGGCTGCACAGGTGCGCCACCACGCCTTCCAGCTGCTCCAGCTTCAGCACGTCCTCGCGCTCCCGTGGCCGCTCCGCAAACATTTGCATCGCGATATCGCCCAGATTTTCAATTGTGCCCGAGCTGCCATAGGCCAGGTCAAAGGGATGCTGGCGGATGCGTTCCATTGCGCGCACGGCTGAATTGCGCACGTAATCCTGCATCTGTTGGTACTGTTCGCTGCTAATCGGCCCATCCCCGAAATGGGCGAATTGGGCCGCCATGCGGATCGCGCCCAGCTTGAGCGATTCCAGGTTGTAGTGTTGCTGGTGGTCGCCGACGATTACTTCGGTGCTGCCGCCGCCGATGTCGATGAACAAGGCCCGCTGCTGCTCCAGGTGGATGCCGTTGACCACCCCCAGATAGATCAGGCGTGCCTCCTCCAGGCCGGAAATCGGATGCACGTCCAGGCCGGTTTCCTTGCGCAGTAACCGCAGAAAGGCGTTTTTGTTCTTTGCTTCGCGCGTGGCCGAAGTGGCCACTGCAATGATTTCATCCGCCCGGTTGGCGCGCGCCATCTCGGCGAATTCACGGCAGATCATTACCGCCCGGTCCATAGCCGCTTTCTGCAGCAGGCCATCGGGAAACTCACCTTCGCCCAGGCGGGCCACTTCTTTTTGTTCGGAAAGCACGGTGTAGCTCTTGTTCACCCGCGTCAATAGCAGGCGGATTGAATTGGTGCCAATATCTATGAATGCCACGTTTTGGTCTGACACCGTGCCCTCATCTTAGCGCGAAAAATTCGCCATTAACCAGACTTTAAAGCTCTTTCGGGCGCCACAATGCGCGCAGCGTCCCGCTGCCATCATCGCTTAAATCGGCCCAGCTATCAATCCCCAGTTGGATGTGGGCCAGCGCCGCAGTCGGCATGCGCTCCTGGCGGCCGGTCAGCGCTGTCACCAGATACTCGCTGGTCGGATTGTGCCCGATCAGCATCGCCCGTTGGGTGCCGGCCGGCAGCGCCTGCAGCGCCTCGCAATAATCCTGCAAGTCGCCATGATACAGGTCGCCCAGATAGTCAATTTGGCTGAAATCGCCCCACACGCTGAATAATCCCGCAGCCGTGCGCCGTGTGCGCGCCGCCGTGGAGCACAAGATCTGCTCCGGAATCAAATCCTTGTCCTGGATCAGCTGGCCGATGCGGGGCGCATCGCGCTCGCCGCGCGGCGCCAACGGCCGGTCGTGGTCGCTCAGCGCGCGGTCATCCCAACTGGATTTGGCGTGCCGCATCAGCAGCAAGGTCTTCAGGGCTGCCTCCAGAGCGTCAGATAGACGCCTGCAAAGAGCAGTAGGATTCCACCCAGGCGCACCCAGGTCACCGGGATGCTCTCGCCACCGGCCAGCCCGCGGTGATCGACGAAGACGGTCACCAACATCTGGCCCAGCAACAGCGTCGCCAGGGTGGTGGTAATGCCCAGGCTCTGGGTGGCGAAGGAGATGCTGCTGAGGATGATCGTGCCCAGGATGCCCGCCACCAGCAGCCCGATCCAGGTTGCGCGCCCGATCTCCACGCCGGAGGATTGCCGCCAGGTGACCGCCAGCACCAGGATGGCGAAGCCCGCGCCCAGCACGGTGGTCAACATACCGCTGCGCGTGTCGCCGATCGCCGCTCCGCCGCGGCTGATAAAGGTGGCTTGGATGCCGATCAGGATCCCGGCAAAGATCGCCGTCGCCAGCGCGATTAACAACTCATTCTTCATATTAGTTCCTTGCCGCTATTGTAATCGGCCGCCTGAAAGATCGGCCAAAGGCCCCTTGCTTGACATCACCATACCCCTGCTGTAGAATTGCGCCACGTTAACATTGGGGCCTGTAGCGCAGTTGGGAGCGCGCATCAATCGCACTGATGAGGTCGCGGGTTCGAATCCCGCCAGGTCCACTGTGCGAGCCCCTGTAGCACAACACCCTGGGCCCATGGCGCAGTTGGGAGCGCGCCTCAATGGCATTGAGGAGGTCGTGGGTTCGAATCCCACTGGGTCCACCTTAAAAACCGCATACAAAGCCACAGCAGGAGTAGTAGGCCATCTGTCAGCGAGTCGGGAATACCCGGTGCAAGCCCGACACCGTGTCCACAGAACACTACTGAGCTATTGCTCAGTTTGGCCGAACTCGCCCGCCGCCCGCAAGGGCAGGCTGCGCCAGTGAACGGGCAACCGCTAGCTGGCGACGGAGAGCGCCCGATAACGCGCATTCGAGAGGTAATCCTTCCTGGCCGAAGGCTTACAAATCGGGGTGGTACCGCGGAGTTCCCTTCGTCCCTGAGTGACGAAGGGATTTTTGTTTTAAACGTCCTGCGTCAAAGCGTCCAACGTCAACGCCAGCCAAATAGACGTCTGACGTCGGACGTTGGACGAACAGGAGAAGAGCATGGCATCCAAATACAACCCGGCTGAGATTGAGCCCAAATGGCAGCAAAAGTGGGAGGCCGACGGGCTCTATCACAGCGATATCGATGAGTCGCGCCCCAAGCACTATGCGCTGACCATGTTGCCCTATCCATCCGGCGACCTGCACATCGGCCACTGGTACGCGATGACGCCTTCGGATGCGCGCGCGCGCTACATGCGCATGCGAGGCTACAACGTGCTCTTCCCGATGGGCTTCGATGCCTTCGGCTTGCCAGCCGAGAATGCCGCCATCCAGCGCAATATCCATCCCAAAGAGTGGACCTTCGCCAACATCGATAACATGGTCAAGCAGATGAAGAGCATGGGCGCCATGTTCGATTGGCGCCGCCAGGCCATTTCGGCGGACCCCGATTACTACAAATGGACCCAGTGGTTCTTCCTCAAGCTCTATGAAAAAGGACTGGCCTATCGCAAGAAGGCCCAGGTGGATTGGTGCCCCAAAGACAACACCACCCTGGCCCGCGAACAGGTCAAGGGCGAGGACCGCGTCTGCGACCGCTGCGGTACGCCGGTAATCAAAAAAGAGCTGGTGCAGTGGTTCTTCAAAATCACCGATTACGCCGATGAACTGCTGACCTATGTTGGTATGGATTGGCCGGAGATGATCCGCACCCTGCAATCCAACTGGATCGGCCGCTCCGAGGGCGCATCCGTCACCTTCCACACCGAGGATGGCGACGACATTGAAATCTTCACCACCCGCCCGGATACGCTGTGGGGCGCCACCTTCATGGTGCTGGCCCCCGAGCATCCGCTGGTTGAAAAGGTGGTGAGCGATGAGCGGCGCGCCGCGGTGGACGCCTACATCGAAGCCGCCGGCCGCCAAACCGATATTGAGCGTGAATCCACCGATCGCGAGAAGACCGGCGTCTTCACCGGCGGCTATGCCATCAACCCGGTAAACGACGAGAAAATCCCGATCTGGATCGCCGATTACGTGCTGATGAGCTACGGCACCGGCGCAATCATGGCCGTGCCGGCCCATGACCAACGCGACTTTGAGTTTGCGCGCCAATATGATCTGGAAGTACGCCCCGTGATCCAGGATCCTGACGCCGAAACCCTGGATGGTGCCAGCATGAACGAGGCCGCCGCCCACTACGGCCAGATGGTCAACAGCGGCCCGCTGACCGGCACCGACGCCGACGAGGCCGTATCCAAAACCATCGCCTACCTGGAGAAGAACCAACAGGGTCAGGGCACGGTCAATTACCGCCTGCGCGACTGGCTGATCTCCCGTCAGCGTTACTGGGGCGCACCGATCCCGATGGTCTATTGCAAAACCTGCGGCGTGCAGCCGGTGCCCGAGGACCAGCTGCCGGTGCTGCTGCCCGACGACATCGAGTGGCGGCCCACCGGCGAAAGCCCACTGAAATTCCATCCCACCTGGAAGCAAACCACCTGTCCTACCTGCGACGAGCCGGCTGAGCGCGAAACCGACACAATGGATACCTTTATGTGCTCCTCTTGGTATCACCTGCGTTACCTGAGCCCCGATTACACCGAAGGGCCTTTCGACCAGCGGGAGTATGACTACTGGATGCCGGTGGATACTTACACCGGTGGCTCCGAGCACGCCACGATGCACTTGATTTATACGCGCTTTTTCCACAAGGCGTTGCGCGACATGGGCATCACCGAAGGCCACGAGCCGATGATCCAATACCGCAGCCAGGGCCAGATCCTGGGCCCGGATGGCCAGCGCATGTCCAAATCGCGCGGCAACGTGATCGATCCCGATGAGCAGGTCGCCAATTACGGCGCGGATACCGTGCGCGCCTACCTGATGTTCGGCTATCGCTGGAACGAGGGCGGCCCCTGGATGACCGAAAATATCCAGGGCGTGGTGCGCTGGCTGCACCGTGTGTGGAGCCTGGTGCACGAAGGCGTCTCCGGCGAGGGCGACGCTTCGGCCGAGCGCGCCCTGGAACGCAAAGTCCATCAGACGATCCACAGCGTCAGCCGCGACATCGAGGAATTTGAATTCAACACGATTGTCTCGGCCCTGATGGAACTGACCAACACTCTACAGGAAGTGCAGAGCCAGGTTGGCCCGGCCGCCTGGGACGCCGCCGTCGATGCCCTATTGCGCCTGATGGCGCCGATCACGCCCCACATCGCCGAAGAATTGTGGGCTGCGCTGGATAAGCCCTACTCGGTGCACACCCAGGCCTGGCCCGAATACGATCCGGCCGCTGCCAAGGAAGACGAGATCACCCTGGTGGTGCAAATCAACGGCAAAGTGCGCGACCGCATCACGGTTCCGGCGGGCATCAGCGAGGCTGAGGCCCAGGCAATGGCCCTGGCCAGTGAAGCGGTCAAACAGCATGTGGACGGCCAGACGCCCAAGAAGATTATTGTGATTGAAGGCAAGCTGGTCAATATCGTGCTCTAAGCCCAACAG
>OMJR01000059.1 GCA_900299355.1 Anaerolineaceae bacterium | reverse complement strand
GTTAGGGTTTATGACTAGTTCGGGGGTCCACCAAGTATGGGGAGCCGCTAACAGTAAATGTCCGGGGTAATCGTCAGTTTGAAATTCGCGCCTCGCCCCATTTTCGAGGTCAATTAGCACATAGCCCAACAAGGGGAAGAAACGACTGCCCTTCGGCGCCTCCCCGATTTTGGCTAATATGATGTGGGTGTCGCCCACCCAATCCGCGAAATGCAGGCTACCTTCAGCATCTTCAAGCTGATGCAATTGCCAAATGGTCCGGAACCCAGTATCAGCAACCACCATGCTTTCAAAATTCGGCCCGTAATAGGAAACACGCGTGGAACGCGGCGATATGGAAAAAATATGCCAGTCCTCGTTGCGGGTAATCGCGTCTGTATCTAAATCCAGAACGGCCTCTTCGTAGACCCTGTCCTCCCTTCGAAGCTCGATCCATAGCGTGCCGCGCACATCTGCCGGCAGCGGCTCCTCAGCCACCTGAAAGCAGCGCTCTTCCAGTTCGTAGTGAACTAGCGGCCCTGAGGTGGCGGATGGCGTCGCACTCGGCAGGGGGGTAACCGTGGCGGCCGAGGGAGTGGCGCTGGACCAGACGGCAGGCAGCGCCGGGCCGCAGGCGACCAGGAGACACACGACGAGGAGGAGCAAAGACCTTTTGTTGGATTTCAGGTTCACCATGTGTTCCCCATTGTCATTTCCCCATTAAGCATCGAATAGACCCGAATTGCAATACGGTCTAACTCACCACCAGCCGGGTGCCGAAGCCGCGAGCGTCCCACTCGTCGGTTTCGGCGACGGGGGTCACCCAGCGGTAGAGCCACTGGGCATCGGCGGGGCGCAGGTTGATGCAGCCTTTGCTCATTGGAGTGCCAAAGTTGTTGTGCCAGTAGGCGCCGTGCAGCGCGTAGCCGCCCTCGGCGAAGAACATCGTCCAGGGCACGCCGGTGAGGAATTTATCGCCCAGGTTATCGGTCAGGCGGCTGTCGCCCATGTATTTGGCGGGCAGCTTACTGAAGACGTTGAAGCTGCCGGTGGGCGTCTCGGTGGGCAGGCCGGCGGCGCCGGAGTTGGGCACGCCGGTCGAGACATCGAAGCGCTGCACCACACGGCTGCCCTCGTAGGCGGTCAGGGTCTGGGCGGCCAGGCTAACTTGGATGCGCTTCTCGGTGGCGGGCACATCGCCGGCCAGCGGGGCGTAGTCTTCATAGGCGATTGGCACCAGGTGGCCGGCGGCGGCGTAATAGGTGATGCCCTCCCAGGCTTCGGTAATTCGGTACCAGGGGGCGCTGTCGGGGCCATCAACAATGCCGGTAACCCAATGCTGGGAATCGTAATAGAGCTGGTAGCGGGTTTCCTCTTCCCACTGGCCGCCGCTCAAATGATAGGGGGTCGTCATCGGGACGCAGACGCGGCAGAGCCGGCCGGCTGCGGGCAGCTCGGCCAGCGGCTGGCTGTCCTCGTAGGCGACGGGCTGGATGAAGGCGCTGTGCACGTAGCCGGCGTCGATGCGGTACCAACGCGGGTTGTAGGCCGGGCCGCGCAGGGGCGTGAGCGCGTATTCCAGATCGAGCAGTTCATCGCGGAAACGGTAGGCGACCTGGTTGGCTGCTAGGCGCGGGGCATCGAAGACGCTGACGGATTGGTAGGTGACGCGACCCAGGCTGGAGTCAGCCAGCAGCGGGCGCAGGCGGGGAGCCGCCGCGGCGCCGAGGGAGAGCGCGCCGAGTTTGAGGAATTCGCGACGAGAGAGGGGGGAGGACATTGATTAGATTGTAGCTGTGGGCGTGGGTGGGGACAAGTGAGGGGGATTAGAGGGGCATAAGCCCCAAAAAAATCTGCGTCATTCTGAGGGAGCCGCGTAGCGGCGACCGAAGAATCCATCCGAATCGTGGCTTGGGTTCCCGTTTATTACTTTGTGGGGTCTCCGACCCCACACCCCGCATAGGGTGATTTCATCCCCCTATGTACCCCCGAAATTTGATACCGTTATAAGTGACGCCTGAAATGGCACTAGAAATGGGGTGATACCTTCGTGCTTCACAAAAAAACGGCCTCCATCAAATACTATTCTGAGGAGGGCGATAATCGCCCGACGAAGAATCCACCCATATCAACGTTTCGATGGCATCTGCATTGTTATCGAATTGACATATCCGACATCCATCATTAGACTGCCAGCATGAATATGCGCACCGTGGAACGCATGCGCCGCTTGGGCTGGATTGTTTTTGCCGCCATGTGGGTGCCTTTTACCTGCGTGTTTGCCGGCATGGTCGCCGAATTCGGCGGCTGGGGCCGCCAGCTGGCCGCCAGCTTCCCGCTGCTATTGGCGCCGAACGCGGACGGCTTCTCCACCCTGAGCGGGGTGGCCTTCGTAATGACCTTTGGGGCTATGTTTGTGTCGATGGGTTTGCTGCTGGGGGCGCCATTGCTGGCAGCCATCGCCAACCGGCGGCTGGCGTGCGGCGGCACGCTGGCGCGGGCGACGATCAAGAGCGCGGCGCAGACTGGCACCTATATCAACGATAATCCGGTAGTGCGCTTTGAGTTGGAGGTGCAGCCGGTGACCGGGGGGCCTTTCGACGCGGAGGCAGAGCTGCTGGTGCAACTGATCGAGATCCCGAAGTTCCAGCCGGGGAAAGAGGTGGCGGTGCGCTATGACCCAGTGACGCTGGAAGTGGCAATTAGCCGCGAGCCGCTGCCGTAATCGATTTTCACCGTGTCATTCTGAGCGAAACGAGGAATAACAATTGCCAGGTCGTTTGAGCGAGGCTTGCTGGCTAGCCGTATAAAACATCTTTTCCTTTTTGGGGCCTCCGGCCCCACACCCCGCTAGGGGGCATTTCATGCCCCCTAGGACCCCCTGAAACTTGATGACTTTATAAGAAGTGCCTGATATGGCACTAGAAGCGGGGCGCTAGCTCTCTGTTTGCTAAGATCGGCCCCTTTCAATGTCATTCTGAGGGAGCAAGGCGACCGAAGAATCCACCCAGAAACCAGTTCAGTCTGACAGATTATCTCTTGGAACGGCGCGCTGGAAAAAGGCAATGCTTCATCTGCCATTGACAATTCCAGTCGGCAAACCTACACTTCCTGAATGCTCGCTCGTGTGTTCTCCCGCGCCGTCCTCGGTTTGGATGGCGTGGTGGTGTAAGTAGAGGTAGACACCAGCCCCGGCTTGCCCAAAATCATTATTGTGGGGCTGCCGGATGCCGCCGTCCAGGAGAGCCGCGAACGGGTGCAATCGGCGATCAAGAACTCCGGATTGTCCTTCCCACGCAAACACATCACCGTCAATTTGGCGCCGGCCTCGGTGCGCAAGGCCGGCCCGGTCTACGACCTTCCGATCGCACTGGGCATCCTGGCCGCCAGCGAACAGGTGCCAGCCGAGGCGCTGGAAGGCGCGCTGGTGTTGGGCGAGTTGTCGCTGGATGGCAGCGTGCGCCACGTGCGCGGGGTGCTGCCCATGGCGGCGCTGGCGCGCGAGGAAGGCTTTGAGCGCCTCTTCGTGCCCGCGGAGGATGCCGGCGAGGCGGCCCTGATCCCGATTTAGAGGTCATACCGGTGCCCTCCTTGCAGGCGTTGTACCTTCATTTGATTGAAGAGCAGCCGCTGGCCCCCTACTCTGGCCGAACGCCCGACCTAAACACGCTGGAAATGCAGGTGACCGATATGCGCGAGATCAAGGGGCAGGAACAGGTCAAGCGTGCGCTGGAGGTGGCGGCGGCCGGGGGACACAATGCACTTATGGTCGGGCCGCCGGGCGCGGGCAAAACCCTGCTGGCGCGGGCGCTGCCCGGGATACTGCCGGCGCTCAGCGTGGACGAAGCGCTGGATGTGACCCGCATTTATTCGGTCTCGGATCAGCTGCCCGAGGGCACGCCGCTGGTGCGCACGCGGCCCTTCCGCGCGCCGCACCACACGATTTCGCACGCCGGGCTGGTGGGCGGCGGCAATTGGCCGCAGCCGGGCGAGATCTCGTTGGCCCACCTGGGCGTGCTCTTCCTGGACGAAATGGTCGAGTTCCCGCCGCGCGTGCTGGAGGTGATGCGCCAGCCGCTAGAGGACAAGACGGTGACGATCAGCCGGGCGCAGGGCTCGCTAACCTTTCCGGCCAACTTTCAACTGGTGGGGGCGATGAACCCCTGCCCCTGCGGTTACTACGGCGACCCGCTCAAGGCTTGCAGCTGCTCGGCGGGCACGATCACGCGCTACCAGAAGCGGCTGTCGGGGCCGATGCTGGATCGCATTGATATTCATGTGGAGGTGCCGCGCGTCGATTACCAGAAATTGAGCGATGAGCGCCTGGGCGAGCCTTCGGCGACAGTGCGCGAGCGGGTGGAGGCGGCCCGCGCGCTGCAGCGCGAACGCTTTGCCGAGGACGAAGGCGTGCACCAGAACGCCGACATGGGCGTGGAGCAGGTGCGCAAGTACTGCCAATTGGACGAGGAAGGCGGCGCGCTGCTGAAGAGCGCGATGAGCCAGATGCAGCTCACCGCAAGGGCCTACCACCGCACGCTGAAGCTGGCGCGCACAATTGCCGACCTGGCCGCCGCGCCCCAGATCCTGAGCGCCCACCTGGCAGAAGCCCTGCAGTACCGGGCGCGGTTGGAAACCTTGCTATGAAATCTGCACATCGTGCCTGGCTGCTGGTGTTGCTGGCAGCCCTGTTTGCGGCGGCCGGCGGCCTGGCCTATGGGCTGCTGGGCTTTGAGGTAGTCAAGGGAGCGCTGGACGGGCTGGCGCCAGATGGCAATTTTGAACGGCTGAGCCGGGGTGTATACGAAGCGACGCGAGTGTGGATACTCATCTTTGGATCGCTTAATCTATTCATCGGGGCGGTCTTTCTACTAGACAAACGGCGCAGTCAACGCTGGGTTGAGGGGGCGCTGGGCTGGCTGGCGGCGCGGGCGGACCACCTGCGGGCGGATAGGCAGCGCTACTGGGCGCGGCTGGCGGCGGCCCGGCCGCGGGGTCGCGAGCTGTGGCTGCTGCTAGCAATCACGCTGGCGGGAGCGATCCTGCGCGGACTGTGGCTCAACCGGCCGATGCAGCACGATGAGGCCTACAGCTTTATCGCTTTTGCCTCGCGCGGCCTGCGCGTGGTGCTGACCGATTACCACCTGCCCAACAACCACGTGTTTCACACGGTCCTGATGTGGCTGTCCAGCAGCCTGTTCGGCGAGGCCCCCTGGGCGCTGCGGCTGTCGGCCTACCTGGCGGGCGTGGCCTTGATTCCGGCCAGCTATGCGGCCGGGCGGCTGGCCTTCGGGCGGGCAACCGGGCTGCTGGCGGCCGCGCTGGTGGCCTTCAATGCCTATTTCATGCATTTCAGCAGTGATGGGCGCGGCTACACGTTGATGATCCTGCTGCCGGTGCTGTGCTGGTGCCTGACGATGCAGCTGCTGCGCGAACGGAATAGCTTCGCCTGGCTGCTGCTTACCCTGCTGGCGGCGCTGGGATTTTGGGTTATGCCGACGATGGTCTATCCCTACGCGGCAGTGATGGCCTGGCTGGGCCTGAGCGCGCTGCTGGGCGATCTGGACGCGGGTTATCCAGCCCGCCGCTTCTGGTGGGACGCGTTCATTTCAGGCACCAGCACGATCGCGATCATGCTGGTGCTCTACATCCCGATTTTCGTCAACTGGGGCTTCAACGCGGTCTTCAATAATAACAGCATCATCAGCATCATGCGCGATGACAGCTATGAAGGCTTCTTCCAAAATTTGGGTGCACGCTGGGGGGATAGCTGGGGCCAATGGCACGAGGGTCTCGGTCCGGTGCTGCTGGCGGTGGGGGTGGCAGCCTTCGTATTGGGCTTGCTGCGCCATGTAGGTAGTGAGCGGCGCTGGCGCGTGCCGCTGCCCCTGGTGGGCCTGGCGGTCGTGCTGGCAATCATGCTGCTGCAGCGCGTGGTGGGCTGGGTGCGGATTTGGGGCTTCGGCTTACCCTTCTACTTTGTCTATGTAGCGGCGGGCTACAGCCTGGCAGTCGGTTGGCTGGGCCGACGATTGGGGCAGCGTTGGAAGTCGGCGCTCCTGGTGCTGGTCGCGCTAGTTTACGGGTACCTGACTACGGCCTGGACTCTGCGCGGGGGCGACGCGACGGCCGAATTGCGCGGCGCGGCCGGCGAAGTAGAGCGGGCGACGGCCTTCCTCAGCCAGCAGGTGGAGGCCGAAGACGTAATCGCGGTGATTTCGCCGGATAGCCCGGCCTTCTGGTATTACGCGCGGCAATACGGCATTCCGCCCAGCAATTTCGAATTCCTGCGCGAAGATTTAGATGAAGTCTTTGTGGTGCTCAACACTGAGTCAGGCCATAGCGTGGCGCAAGTTGTCGAAGCGCGCAACGCGCTACTTGACCGGGTTAATCTGGATGACGCCGAATTGCTGTATCAAAGCCGGGTGATTGCGATTCACCGATTGCCGATCAGGCGCTAGCCGACGTCTGCTGCAGACGGCCCATCACCTCGAACAAGATTAGCAAGACCAGCGTAGCGCCAAAAAGCAGCGCGCCAATCGTTTCCAAGCCCATATTTTCCGCAAACCAACCCACCCCGCTGGTCAACAGGCCGATGCCGAGGCCGGTGGCAGCCACCTGCATGCCAATTGCATTGGCTGCGTGCGCACGACCCAATCGATGGGGCGTGTCGCTCATCAAGGTGGGGAAGACCGGGGCCATCGCCAAACCGGCCAGCGCCAATCCCAGGTAGCCGACCCAGATCTGCGGACTCCACCATAGCAGGCCCATGCCCGCCAGCGCCAGCAAGATCGAGGTGCGCAGAATCTGGCTCGCGTGTAACCGCTCGGGGAGCAAGCCCAGCAGGAAACGGCCGCCGGTAAAGCTGGCCCAATAGAGGCTGACCCATAGGGCGGCGGTTTGGGTATCCGCGCCGCGGCCGGCCGTGAAGAGGGTAAAGCTCCACTGGCCAGCCGAGACCTCCACCCCGGAATAGACGAAGAAAAGCAGGAAGGCCAGCCAGGCGGCCGGCAGGCGCATGGTCTTGGCCAGGGGCATCTTGGCCTTCTCTTCGTTGTCTGCCTCTGCCCCGTCACGGTCAACCCAATGGTTGCGGGTAGCAATGAACAAGACCGCCAGCACTACCTGTAGGGCCGCCACGATCAGGTAGGCTGGTCGCCAGGAATCCAGGTCAAGCAGCACGCGAGCGGCCAGCAAGGGACCGAGGGTAGTGCCCACACCATAGAAAGCGTGCATCCAATTCATTACGCGAGTATTGTGGTTGGTGGCCACGTGAGTATTGAGGCTGGTATCCAGCGCGGCCGAGCCGGCGCCCATAAAGAAGAAGGCGCTCAGGGAGACCGCCCAGACCGGCGCGATACCAAAGAATACCGTCGCCACAGTATTGACCAGGATGCCGAAGATCAGTACCCGCGCCAGACCCAGCCGCCCAACCAGCCACCCGTAGCCAAAAGACACCAGTGTGGCGCCGATCACGGCGGGCGTAATCAATGCGCCGTAGGCATCCAGTGAAACCGAGAAGGTGGCGACCATCGAGGGCCAGGCCACACCCAAAATGCCGTGATTGAGGCCGATGAGCAAGTAGCTCAGAAAGGTGATCCCGATGGTCAGATTTTGTGTTTTGAACATTCCGCGTCTGTTTCCTGGTCCGAGAAAAAAAACGCCGAGGCGGTGAGCCCCGGCGTTGGTCATTCTGCATCAAGTGCGCTTATTTGTCCAGCTTCTCTTTGAAAGCGGCAGTAAGCGCGGGCACAATGTCGTAGAGATCGCCGACCACGCCAAAGCGGGCTAGCTTGAAGATCGGAGCATCCGGGTCCTTGTTGATCGCCACGATCACTTTGCTGGTACGCATGCCAGCCAGATGCTGGATCGCACCGGAGATGCCGCAGGCGATGTAGAGGTCGGGGGCGACCACCTTGCCGGTTTGGCCGACCTGGTGGGCATAGGGCACGTAGCCGGCGTCCACCGCGGCGCGGCTGGCGCCCACGGCGCCGCCGAGCACCTCGGCCAGATCGCCGATCAGGGCAAAGCCCTGCTGGGCGCGCCAGATCTCCTGTTCGTTCTCGTCAGTGATATCCGCGGGCGGTTCCAAATCGGAGTTGTTGGACGTGCCACGGCCGCCAGAGACAATGATGCCGGCGTCGCCCAGGCTCACGCTACCCTCGGCGTCCACATAGCCAGTGACTTTGGTGGGCGCCTCAGGGCCAGCCTCCACTGTGACGATTTCGCCGGAGCGGCTTTCGTCCAGTTCGGGCTTGCCAAAGGCACGCACACGCAGGGTAGCGATTTGCGGCTTGGCGCCGCCTTCGACCTTGGCCAGCAGCTTGCCGGCATAGATCGGGCGGGTGGCGGCCAGCTTATCGCCGGCGCGGGTCAGCTCAATCACGTCCACGAGCACGCCGCTGTTCAGGTCGATGGCGGCCATGCCGGCCAGTTCGCGGCCGCGCGTGGTGGTGGAGAAGAGGATGATCTCGGCCTCGTGTTCCTGGGCCAGCTTAGCGACCAGGTCGGCGTAGGCCTCGGCGCGGTAATCGGCCAGGCTGGCGTCGTCGGCCAGCAGCGCCTGGTCGGCGCCGTAGTGGATCGCGGTCTGGGCCAGGCCTTCTACACCCTGGCCGAAGACCAGCGCGGCCAGCGAGCCGCCGTTCTCATCGGCCAGTTTGCGGCCGACACTGAGCGCTTCCCAGGACGCGGGTTGAGCCTCGCCTTTGAATTGGTCAATGAATACCACCACGTTGCCAGCCATCAGAGCACCCCCTCGGCGATGATCTTGTCGGCCAGCGTGGCGGCGATTTCTTCAGGGCTGCCGCCTTTGATGATCTCGTTGGTGACCTCGCGCTTGGGCGGGGCCATGATCTCGCTGCGGGTGACTGCGGCGGTGGGGACCTCAATACCCAAGTCACTCAGCGACCAGAGCGGGATTTCGGCTTTGGAGGCCTTGCGGATGCCCATGAAGGACGGGTAGCGCGGCTCGCCAAAATCCTTGACCACGCTCATGGTAGCCGGCAGCGGGCTTTCGACCACCTGGCGGCCTTCCTCCATGCTGCGCTCGACAGTAATCGTGTCGCCCGCCGATTGGACGGCAGCCACCAGGCTGAGGCTGGGCCAGCCGAGCACACGGGCGACCATGGCGCTGCTCATTCCGTGGTCGCTATCAATGGATGATTTGCCGAAGACGGCTAGATCGACATCGCCGATTTTTTGCACCACGGCGGCCATCACGCGGGCGGCGCCGGCGGCATCCAAGCCCGCCAGGGCATCATCGGAAACCAGAACGGCTTCGCTGCTGCCCATGGCCAGGGCGTGCTTCAGCGCTTCCTTGGCGTTCTCGCCGCCGAGGGAGACGGCGACCACCTCGCCACCATGCTCCTCGGTGAGAGCCAGGGCGGCCTCCACCGCGTATTCGTCCCAGGGATTGATCACCAAGGGGGCGTCGCCCCAGTTGGGTTGGCCGTTGTCCACCGTGAAGGTGGCGGCCGAATCCGGGACCAGTTTGACAAAGACTGCTATTTTCAAGAGGTCCTCCTAGTTAAGATCGCTGCAAGGCAGGCGCTGAGGCCGTGGCGTGCAGTAAAAGGTTATTCCGAATAGAACGTTTCAATGATTCCTCGGCTATGCCGATTCGGCGTCCGGGTACGGGGTTTTGGCTTCGCCTCGGAATGACAAAATAGGGTGAGGTCATGAAAGTGCCTGGAAAAAGCACTTATGCTTCGGCCTGCCAGAAATCGGGATCATAGGCAGGCAGTTCGCAGCGTAGCTCACCATCATCCCGGTAGCCGAGGGCATAGCCGGCCTGCATCAGTTGATGAATTTCACTGGTACCTTCGTAAATGACAGCGCCCTTGGAATTGCGCAGATAGCGCTCCGGATCGTATTCGTCCGAATAGCCATAGGCACCGTGCACCTGAATCGCCTCCGAGGCGGCGTCGAAGGATGCATCGGTAGCGAACCACTTGGCCAGCGAGGTTTCGCGGGTGTTGCGCTGGCCCTGGTTCTTCATCCAGCCGGCGCGCAAATAGAGCAGACGGGCGGCCTCATAGGATTGGACCATATAGGCAATCTTTTGTTGGATGAGCTGGAAGCGACCAATCTCGCGGCCAAAGGCATTGCGGTCCTTAGCATATTTCACACTGGCTTCCAGGCTGGCGCGGATGAGGCCGGTGGCCCCGGCGCCGACCGTGTAGCGGCCGTTATCCAGGCAGGACATGGCGATCTTGAAGCCTTCGCCTTCTTCGCCCAGGCGATTTTCGGCGGGCACACGCACATCAGTCATCGAGATCCAGCCGGTGGAGCCGGCGCGCACGCCCATTTTGCCGTGAATGTCGCCGGTTTTGACGCCTTTGCGATCCAACTCCAGGATGAAAGCAGAGAGGCCGTCATGCGGGTCTTCCACGTCGTCGCTGGTGCGCAATACGACCAGAGCGTGGTGGGCCTTGCTAGCCAGCGAAATCCACATCTTCTCGCCATTGAGCACATATTCATCGCCGTCACGTTTGGCGGTGCCCTTCATGGCAGCCACATCGGAACCGGCACCGGGTTCGGTAAGGCCAAAGCAGGCGTATTTTTCACCCCTGGCTTGCGGAACCAGGAACTTTTGCTTCTGTTCTTCGGTGCCCCACTGCAGCAGCGCCATGCTATTGAGGCCCGTATGTACCGACATCACCACACGCAGGGTGCTATCAGCGGCTTCCAACTCCTCACACACCAGGCCCAGGCTGATGTAATCAAAGCCCTGGCCGCCATAACGCACGGGGATATTGATGCCCAAAATGCCCAATTCGGCCATGCGAGGCAAGATGTTGGGATCCATTTCCTGTTTGCGATCCCATTCCTTGATGGTGGGGATCACCTCTTTGTGGGTGTAATCTCGCACCATTTTCTGCACAGCCAGATGTTCTTCGCTTAATTGAAAGTCCATAATCTCGCTCTTTTAGCGCATGGCTCTTGGCGGCCATGCTCTCGTTCCGGGGCGAATCACCTCAGTGATTCGCCAGGCGCTGGCTTCCCCAGCGCCACTTGTGATAGATTGCGCAGTCATTATACCGCGAGGGCGCTACCCCACTGGCGGCCAAAGAATATAATCGCAGCATGCGTTTGCATTGGAGCGTAATCCTGATTTCAGCGGCCTTGATGGCCAGCCTGGCGGCCATGCTGCAGCCCGCAGCGATTAATCAGGTGAAAGCCGATAATGAGCTAAACCGCCTGCAAGCCCAACTGGCTTTCGAACCGGATTCGGTTGAGGCGCATTATCGCCTGGGCTTGTTGCTGGCGGCTCTGGAACCCCAAGCGGCCCTGCAGCATTTGGACGCCGCCTCCGGAGCCGGGAGCGCCTACCGCGCCGACGCGCAACTGCTGGCCCGCAGCATTCGCACCGCTCAACTGGCCGGCGACCCGGCCTTCAGCCTGGTGAGTACCGGGCGCACGCTGGCCCTTATCGGCGAGTGGACCCTGGCTGCCAACGCGCTGGAACGGGCGGTAGTCTTTGCGCCGGACTACGCCGAAGCCTGGGCTTATCTGGGCGAGGCGCGCCAGCAACTGGGCGGCAGCGGCCTGGAAGCGCTGGAAAAAGCCCTGGCCCTCGACCCACAATCGGTGGCTGCTAACCTGTTTCTGGGCCTGTATTGGCAGCGCCAGGGCAACTATGCCCAAGCGGATACCTTCCTGCAGACGGCCCACAGCCTGGACCCCGAAAATCATAATGCCTTAATCCAACTGGGTTGGAATAGCGCCTTAGCCGGCGACGTATTGGAGGCGCGCAGCTACTTTGAGGCGGCGCGCGACCTGGCGCCAGACGATGTAGATAGCTGGAAAGCGCTGGCGCGCTATAGCGCGGAATTTGAAATCTACCTCGACGAAGTCGGGGTTATTACCGCCCACCGTGCGTTGGTCATGGCGCCCCAGGATGCGGAAGCGCATGCACTGATGGGCCGGATCCTGTTGCTGCGTGGGGACCCCGAGGGCGGCATTGCCCAACTGGAACTGGCGATTGACCTTGACAAAGAAAACACCGAAGCCTGGCTCTATCTGGGCCTGGCGCAATTGGTAACCGACAAAGCGGAAGCTGCCGTGAAAGCTTTTGAACAAGTGATTGCATTGGCGCCGCAGAGCAGCCAGGCTGAGTTAGCGGCAGATTTAATTAGGGATTATGGGCGATAAGGTCGGCGGACAGGCCGTGCTAAAATGCCGCATCAGACTTTGATAAGGAGATCTCAGATATGAAACGCATTGGATTGATGCTTTTGGTGTTGGCCACGGTCAGCATGGCCTGCGCTTTCGGGGGCGGGGGCAGCGACGAAAACGTAGTTCTGAACAACGGCATTTTATTCCAGGATGATTTTTCAGATGTAGATAGCGGCTGGGACCGTGCCAGCAGTGAAAACGCGGTTACTGATTACCAGAACGGCGCTTATCACATTGCAATCAGCGCTAACAACTACGGCGCCTGGACCAATCCCTACCGTGCCTTTGGTGACGTCAGCGTCGCCGTGGATACAAGCCTGATCGGCGGCTCGGACGACAACGCCTTCGGCATCATCTGCCGCTACGCCGATATTGATAACTTCTACATCGGCATGATCAGTAGCGACGGCTACTACGGCTTCTCCCAGCGCAATGAGGGTGATCTGGAATTTCTAAACATGGAGAGCATGCAGTTTAGTGACGCGATCAAACTCGACGGCGCCAACAATACCCTGCGCATGGATTGCGTGGGCAATACGCTGACGCTCTACGTAAACGGCCAATTCCTGGGCGAGACCTTTGACAGCCGACTCGGCTCTGGCGATGTAGGCCTGTACGCCAAGACCTTTGACGTCAGCAGCACCGAGGTGCAATTCGACAACTTCGTGGTGAGCGAACCCGGAGAATAAGCCAAGACCGATGAAGGTCTACCTGGACAGCGTCGGCTGTCGCCTCAACCAAAGTGAAATCGAGCAGTATGCCCGGCAGTTCCGCAGCGCCGGGCATACGCTTGTCTCCAGCCCCGACGGGGCCGACTTAATGGTGCTGAACACCTGCGCGGTGACCGCCGCTGCGGCCGCTGATTCGCGCAAGAAGGTGCGCTACGCACGCCGCGCCGGCGTGGGCGAGATCCAGCTGACCGGCTGCTGGTCGGACCTGGAGCCTGAGGCGGCCGGGCAGCTGCCAGGGGTGGCAGCCGTGGTGCCCAACCAGCACAAAGATCGACTGGTCAGCGACTTGTTGCAGATCGACTTTGACGACTTTGATTTCGAACCAATCGAGCGCCAGCCGTTGCCCGGCAGCCGCGCCAAGACCCGCGCCTACATCAAGGTCCAGGACGGCTGCGACAACCGCTGCACATTCTGTGTGACCACGATTGCGCGCGGCGCGGGCCGCAGCCGGCCGGTAGCCGCAATCCAGGCCGACATCTACTCCGCGCTAAAGGGTGGTGCAAAGGAGATCGTGTTGACCGGGGTACACCTGGGCTCCTGGGGCCAGGATTTTGCGGCGCCGCGGCACCTGCAGGATCTGGTAGCCGAACTGCTGCACTTGCCGGACTTGCCGCGCCTGCGGCTATCCTCGCTGGAGCCCTGGGATCTGGACGCCGATTTCTTCGCGCTGTGGGCCGACCCACGCCTGTGCCGCCACCTACATTTGCCACTGCAAGCGGGCAGCGCGGCAACCCTGCGGCGCATGGCGCGCAACACCACGCCCGCCAAATTTGCAGCCTTGGTGCAAGCGGCCCGCGCGGCGATCCCCGAGGTCGCGATTACCACCGATTTAATCGCCGGCTTTCCCGGCGAGACGGAGGCGGAGTTCGCAGAAACTCTGGCCTTTGTAGCGCAGATGCAGTTCGCCGACGCACATGTGTTCACCTACAGCGAACGGCCGGGCACCGCGGCCGCCAGCATGCCCAATCCGGTGCCGCATGACGCGCGCAAGGCACGCAGCGCGCAGCTGCGCACCCTGGTGGCGGCGAGCGGGGCGGCCTATCGGCGGGCTTTCCTGGGCCGGGAAATGGATGTATTGTGGGAGGGTGAAGACGAATTGGGGGACGGCGGCTGGCGGCTGAGCGGCCTGACCGACAACTACCTGCGGGTGCAGGCCGCCAGCGAGCAGTCGCGCTGGAACCAGCTGGACCGGGTGCAGTTAACGGCACTGGCCCCGGGAGGGCTGCGCGGCGCACTGCGCACGGCGCCCGAGGCGCTGTGGTTCGCTAACGGCTGAACGGAGGACGACGATGAATGAGGACTGCATCTTTTGCAAGATCGTGGCGGGGGAGATCCCGTCGGATGAGGTCTACCAGGATGAGTGGGTGTACGCCTTCCGGGATATCAACCCGGCGGCCCCCACCCACGTACTGATCATCCCCAAAGAGCATGTGGTCAATACCAATGAGCTGCGTGATGAGCACAAAGATATAGCCGCGGCGTTGCTGCTGGCAGCCCCTAAGATTGCCGCCCAGGAAGGCATCGCCGAGAGCGGTTACCGCCTGATTATGAACAATGGCCCGGATGGCCGCCAGGAAGTGATGCATATGCACCTGCATGTGCTGGGTGGCGCGCGCATGCAGCATCCCATGGGCTGAGGCCCCGAACGGTATAATTTTCATACTATGAGCAAGAAAACTGAACTCGAAAACGCTATGAAAGACGCTTTGCGCGCCGGCGATACCGAGCGCAAGAACACGCTGCGCCTGGTGCTGACCGCGATCAAAGAAGCCGAAGTGCGCGACCAAAGTGAGATGGACGATGACGGCGTGCTGGGCATCCTGCAGAAGCAGGTCAAATCCCGCCGCGAGACGATTGCCGACGCCGAAAAAGCCGGCCGCCCGGACCTGATCGACGGGGCAGAATCCGAAATCGCCATTTTGGAGGATTACCTGCCCAAGCAGATGAGCGACGAAGAGCTGGCGGCGCTGGTGGATGAAGCCATCGCGCAGACCGGCGCCAGCTCGCCCGCCGATATGGGCAAGGTGATGGGCGCGCTGATGCCCAAAGTGCAGGGCCGCGCCGATGGCGGCAAGATTAGCCAGACGGTGAAGGCCAAACTGCAAGGCGGTTAATCCCTTCCCATGACTGAAAGCTTCCTCGAGCGTACGGCGACACCCCCGGTGCGCCGGCGACTCTTCCTGGGCACCCTCTTAGCCATCACCGCGTTGATTTCGCTAGTGGTGCTGCTGATGCCGTATGGCAGCCGGCAAACAACGCTGCCGATTACGGTGGGCGATGTGGCCGGCCAGGATGTGCTGGCTCCGCGCGCGCTAAGCTTCACCAGCGATGTGCTTACTGCCCAGCGCCAGGAGGACGCCGCTTCGGCGGTTGAGGATGTATACGGGCCGCCGGACGCCAACGTGGCACGCGAGCAAGTCGACCGGTTGCGCGCCGCACTGGATTTCATCAGCATCGTGCGCAACGACAGCTTTGCCACCACCGAGCAGAAGCTGTCCGACCTGTCCGCATTACAAAATGTCAATTTAGGGCAGGACAATGCCCAAGCGCTGTTGAACCTGTCCCAACAAGGCTGGGAAAGCGTGGAACAGGAAGCCATCGCCGTGCTAGAACAGGTGATGCGCAGCACAATCCGCCAGGACCGCCTGGAAGAAGCGCGCCGCAGCGTGCCCGCTTTGGTCAGCCTGTCGATCCCCGAAAGCCAGGCCAGCCTGGCGGCCCAATTGGCCCAGGCCTTTGTAGCCCCCAACAGTTTTTATTCCGAGAGCCTCAGTGAGGCCGCCCGCGAAGAGGCGCGCGCTTCCGTGGAACCAGTGGTGCGCACCTACCTCAGCAACGAGACGGTGGTGCAGCGCGGCCAGGTGGTCACCGACGCCGACCTGGAGGCCTTGGAGGCCTTTGGGCTGGTGCAAAGCGAAATCACCTGGCGCGACTATGTGGGCGCGACCGCCTTGGTGGCAGTGCTGTTCACCACGATTGCGCTGTACTTGCGCTTCCGTTCCGACTTGCTGATTGATTTGCGCGCGCTGGCGCTGGTCGCCCTGCTCTTCGTGGGCTTCCTGCTGGCGGCGCGTTTCTCGATCGTGGACCGCACGGTGATGCCCTACGTGTTCCCGATTGCGGGCTTCGCGCTATTGACCACCACGCTATACAGCGCCCAGGCAGCGCTGGTGTTCTCGGTGATCCTGACCACCCTAACCGCCTACAACATGCCCAATCCGCTAGACCTGATGCCTTATCACCTGTTCGGCTGCGTGATCGGCATCCTGGTGCTCAACCGCGCGCGGCGCATGTTCTCCTATTTCGTGGCCGGGGCCGCGATCACGCTAGCCAGCGGGGCAATCATTTTGGCTTACCGGCTGCCGTTAGCTTCCACCGATTTGGTGGGTATGTTCACCCTGCTGGGGGCGGCGGTGCTTAACGGCTTCTTTGCCGCCAGCCTGACGATCGTGCTGCAATTCGTTTTGGCGCAGCTGCTGGGCCTCTCCACCACGATCCAATTGCTGGAACTGGCCCGTCCCGACCATCCGCTGCTGCAATTCATTCTGCGCAATGCGCCCGGCACCTACCAGCACAGTTTGCAGATCGCCAATTTGGCCGAACAGGCCGCGGAAGCGATCGGTGCAGACGCCTTGTTAACCCGCGTAGGATCGCTGTATCACGACGCGGGCAAGGCGCGCCATCCGCATTTCTTTATTGAGAATCAGGTGCCCGGTTCGATCAACCCGCACGATGAACTGAGTGCGCTGGATAGCGCCAACGTGATCATCAAGCATGTGCCCGACGGCGTGGAACTGGCCAACAAGCACCGCCTGCCCAAACGCCTGCATGACTTTATTTTAGAGCACCACGGCACGATGATTACGCGCTACCAGTATGCCCAGGCGCTGGATGCGGCCGGCGGCGACGAGAGTAAGGTCGATCGCGAAGCCTTCCGCTATCCAGGTCCGCGGCCGCAATCGCGCGAGACCGCGCTGGTGATGCTGGCCGACGGCAGCGAAGCGCGCACCCGCGCCGAACGGCCCAAGACGCGCGAAGAGTTGGAAGAGCTGGTGGGCAGCGTGATTGAGCAGCGCCTCTCGCGCGGCCAACTGGACGACACACGGCTGACGATGCAGGACTTAAAAATCATTCAGGACTCCTTTGTGTCCACCCTGCGCGGCGTGTACCATCCGCGGCTGGCCTACCCCAAGGTAGACGAGGAAGCGGCTACCAGCCTGGACGTGCAGCCGGCGGTCTAAGACCCGACTCCCAATACATGATTGATATTCACATTGAGAAAACCTTTCGCCAAGTGGGCCTGGAAAGCAGCCTGCGGGCGGCGATTGAGGCCGCCATGCAGCACCAGGGCCTGAGCGGCGAAGTGAGCCTGGTGGTGATCGGCGACGAGGAAATCCGCGCACTGAACCGCCAGCACCGCGACGAGGACCGCGCCACGGAT
This sequence comes from Anaerolineaceae bacterium, assembly GCA_900299355.1. Lineage (GTDB taxonomy): Bacteria > Chloroflexota > Anaerolineae > Anaerolineales > UBA11579 > OMJR01. Next base: position 14,246 of record OMJR01000059.1, on the reverse strand, counting down.
TTGCTGTCCTTCCCCAGCGGCGAGATCAACCCGGAGAGCGGGCAGCCCTATTGGGGCGATATCGTAATCGCCTACCCCACTGCCGAGCGCCAGGCGCAGGCCGCGGCGCACGACGCCGTGGCGGAGATGCAGTTTTTGGCGGTTCACGGGGTGCTGCACCTGGCGGGGCATGACCACGCCGACGATGAGGGCAAAGCCGCCATGTGGACCGCCCAAACGGCGATCCTGGCCGGCTTGGGCCTGCACATCGATACGAGCCACGCCGAGGCGCCGCATGACTAAGATCTGGGCTTTCATCCGCGAACGGATCCATTCCTTCGGGCCGGCCTTCAGCGGCTGGGCCTATGTGTTGCGCAGCCAGCAGAACGCCTGGTTGCATGCCGTCGCCAGCGTGGCGGTCTTTGCGCTCAGCGCGTGGCTGGGCATCGGGCGGCTGGAGTGGGCGCTCGTTATCGTGGCGGTGGCCTTCGTGTGGATCGCCGAATTCCTGAACACCGCGCTGGAAGCGGTGGTGGATCTGGCCAGCCCGAACCGGCACCCGCTGGCCCAGGTGGGCAAGGACATTGGGGCGGCAGCAGTCCTGATCGCGGCGATCAATGCTGTAGTGTTGGGCTTGTTGGTGCTGGGGCCGCCGCTGTGGGCCCGGATAGCGCCCTTGCTATAATCCTTCCAGTCAATCAAGTTCATCAATCCAAGAAAGGGCTGTATGAGCCTCTCGTTTCGCTTCGGCACGGTGGGGTCGCCGAATTCCACCCCGCGCAGCGGCAGCGCCAACGCGGCCGCCTTCATGCCCGAGTTGGGTTTGAGCGCGCTCGAATTGGGCTGGGTGCGCTCGGTGCGCGTGTCGGAGACAACCTGTGCAGCGATCAAGTCGGCGGCGGCTGAGAACGACGTTGCGATCAGTGTGCATGCCCCCTACTACATCAATTTGAATGGGGATGAGGAAGAGTGGCCCAAGTCGCGCAAGCGGCTGATGGACGCGGCGCATTACGGCCACCTGTCCGGAGCTGATTATGTGGTCTTCCATCCCGGTTCCTGTGGCGGTAAAGCGCCGGATGAGGTCTGGGCGCCGGTGAAGGACCGCCTGCGCGGCTGCGTGGACGAACTGCGCGAGGCGGGCAACCCGATCATTCTGCGCCCGGAGACGATGGGCAAGCAGGGCCAACTGGGCAGCCTGGAAGACTGCCTGCAGATCGCCAAGATGATCAAGGGCGTGGAACCTTGCCTGGATTTCGCGCACCTGCACGCTCGCCCGTGCGACGGCAGCATGAACAGCCGCAAGGAATGGCTGGAGGTGCTGGACCGTTACGAACAGGCGCTGGGCAGCACGGCGCTGAAGAACCTGGGCTGCCACCTCAGCGGGATTGAATACACCGCCAAGGGCGAGAAGCAGCACCTGGTGATGGCCGAGGCTGATTTTGCGCAGGAGGCATTGTTCGCCGCACTGCACGAAAAAGGCTGCGCCGGCCGCATCCTGAGCGAGAGCCCAATCATGGAGGAAGACGCCAAGCTGTACAAGCAGACCTGGATGCGGATCAGCGGGGAGCGAGAAGCGTGAGCGCCGAGCGCTTTGCGGCGCTGCAGCGCGAGATGCGCGCCTGCCGCCTGTGCCTGGAGGCGGGCCACTACATCGAACCCGAGGCGGTCACCCAGGGCGCGCTGCGGGCGCGGGTGATGACCATCGGCCAGGCGCCGGGCGTCACCGAGGTGGAGGGCAAACGGCCCTTCAACGCCAGCAGCGGCACGCGGCTGTTTGAGTGGCTGGGCCAGGCAGGGATCGAAGAAGATTGGTTCCGCAAGAAACAGTACATGACCAGCGTGACCAAGTGCTATCCCGGCAAGCAGACTTCGGGCAGCGGCGACCGGGTGCCCAGCCGCGCCGAGCAAGCGCTGTGCCGCCCCTACTTGGATGAGGAAATCGCGCTGGTGGATCCGGAATTAATCATCCCCATCGGCGGGCTGGCGATCAATCTATTCTTCGATAAGAAGCTGCGCCTGGACCAGATTATTGGCACCGAGAAGCAGGTGGCGGGGCGCTGGATCGTGCCGCTACCGCATCCTTCGGGGGCCAGCCGCTGGCACCAAATTGAGGAGAATAAGGTGCTGATTGAGCGGGCGATTGGGTTGATTAGGGGGCATGTGGAGAGGATGGGGTTGGTAAAGGCACATTGAAAAGTTGAAGGTTGAAGGGTTGACTATTGAAAATTGAAGGTTTATGGGTCTGGCTGGCCTAACTGGTAGCTAAATCCTGTTGAAAGGTATCCGCGAAGATAGCCGGCGTGCCGCCGGTGTGCCAGAAGAGGACGCTGTCATCGGAGTTGAAGTAGCCCTGGCGGATCAGGTCGATCAGACCGGCGGCGGCGCGGCCGGTGTAGACCGGGTCGACCAGCAGGCCTTCGTGGCGGGCAAAGAGTTGGATCGCCTCGCGCTCAGGATCGCCCATCACGGCGTAGCCAGCACCCAGGTAGCTGTCGTTGATCAGCACATCCTTTTCCTCAATCGGCCCCACCCCGTCTAAAAACTCAATAGTCTCATTAGCCAGCGTAACCACACGCGGCGCCAGGTCAGCGGCGGCTTCGTCCACGCTGATACCCAGAATGCGGCCTTCGTAGCCGAAGAGCCTGGAGCCCGCCAGCAGACCGGCCTGGGTGCCGCCCGACGAGGTGGCGAAGACGATCCAATCGGGATAGCACTCCTGGCTGAGCATCTCTTCGATGGCGAAGGCATAGGCGGCCGCGCCCAGCGGGCTGGAGCCGCCATAGGGCACCAGATAGGGCTGCCGGCCCTGCGCCTGGGCCTGCTCGAATGCGGCCTGCAATTGAGCGTCGCGTTCGTCGGCGGCCACCCAGCGGATCTCGGCGCCCAGCAAACCATCCAGCAGATTATTCGCCGAGACTTGTGCGGGGCGTTCGCCCGCCAGCACCAGGATGCAGTCCAGGCCCAAGCGGGCAGCAGCCGCAGCGGTCTGGCGGCAGTGGTTGGATTGCACCGCGCCGGCGGTGATGAGCATATCAGCGCCCGCGTCCTGGGCCGCGGCGCACAGGTATTCCAGCTTGCGAGTCTTGTTGCCGCCGAAGGCCAGGCCGGTCTGGTCGTCGCGTTTGACCAGCAGGCGCGGGCCGCTCAGGGCTGCGCTGAGCGAAGGCAAAGATTCGATCGGGGTGGGCAGATGCGCCAAGTCCAGGCGCGGGGGACGCTTCATGCGTCGATGCCGGCCACCTGGCCGGCGGTCTGGCGGCGGCCGCGCCAGCGCATGACGGCAATCAGGCGCGGCAGGATTTGCGTGTAGGCGGTATAGACCTCGGGCTGGATCGCGAAATCCCAGGCGCCCAGGCCACGCACTTCATAGGCCCCCAGGCCCTGCTTGAAGCGGTAGACGCCCCACATCGGGTCGGATTCATTGAATACATCCGGCGCGCCCCACAAATCATAGGTGTGGCAGCCGGCCTCCTTGCTGGCGCGAATGGCTTCCCATTGCAGCAGGTAATTGGGCATCTTGTCGCGGTGGGCGTCGCGCGACATGCCGTAGATGTACCAGGATTGCTGACCAAAGATGAAGAGCATCAGGCCCGCTACGGTTTGGCCCTCAACGTCGGCCAGCAAAGGAATCAGCATACCGGCTTCGTAAAAGGTGTCCCAGACCGTGCGGTAGTACTCCTCGCTGCGGATCACAAAGTCATCGCGCACAGCGGTCTCGGCATACATCTCGTAGATGTGGTCAAAGTCAGCCGGCGTCCCACGGCGGATTTCAACGCCCTTGCGTCCAGCCAGGCGCACGTTGTAGCGCGTCTTCTGCTTCATGGCGGCCAGCAAGTCATCCTCGGAGTGGGTGAGGTCGACCAACTGGGTGTTGGGCATTTGCACCTGCTCGTTGGAGTAGCGCCAACCCGCGGCCAGCAGGTCTTCGCGCAGGGCCAGGCCGTCCGGGTTGTCGCGCGCGCCCTCCTCGCCGGGGACGCCGTAGCCCAGGGGCAGATCGGGGTCGACCTTGACCGTGAAGGCGCCATGATCGGCGGCATAGTCTTTGATATCGGTAAGCACCCTGCGGCGCAGGTCCGCGTCCGACCAATCGGCCAGCGTGGGGCCCTTGGGCACATAGAACATACATAGGCGGCGGTTAATGAGTGGGAGCCGAACTTCGCGCTGAAGTAACTGGGCGGCGGCCACGGTTTGTCCGCTGGCGTCCTCCCAAGTGCGGTAATGACGGGTCCAGCCAAAGGGTTGCTTGGCGAGGCCCCACTGCGCCGTTTGCAACAGGTGCGGGCGCGTGAGGCCGGCAATCAGGCTATTCCATTGCGGAGCTTGCATGCGACTATCTTACTAGGCTTTGATTTGGGCGCCGGGCACCACACGATTAAGTTCAGCCAGCAAGGCCTCTGATTCACCCTTTTGGGCCATGGCAGCCATACCATCCACCACGCGGGCCAGGTCGGCCCCGCTGAGGCGTTCGCCTTCGAGCACGCGCATCACATCCGGGTGGGCGGTCTGCTCGTAGCCTTCGCCGGGGTCATGCAGCTCTTCCTTGAGCTTATCGCCGGGGCGCAAACCAGTGTAGACCACTTCGATATCCGTGCCCGGCTCCAGGCCGGAGAGGCGGATGAGGTCTTTAGCCAGGTCGTCAATGCGCACCTGCTCGCCCATATCCAGCATATACATCTGGCCGTCGCGATCCAGCGTGGCCGCCTGGAGCACCAAATGCACCGCCTCGGGGATGGTCATGAAGTAGCGCTGCATCTCCGGATCGGTGACGGTGACCGGGCCGCCGCCGGCAATCTGCTGCTCAAAGATCGGCACGACACTGCCGCGGCTGCCGAGCACATTGCCGAAGCGCACCACTGAGAAAGGTTTGCCGCTGCGATGGGCGGCATCCAGCACGATCCACTCGGCGAGGCGTTTGGTGGCGCCCATCACGCTGGTGGGGCGCACAGCTTTGTCGGTGGAAATCATCACCAGCCGCTCCACATTGTGCTCCAGGCAGGCGGCGACCACGTTGCGGGTGCCCAGAATGTTGTTGGTCACCGATTCGGGCACGTTCATTTCCATCAGAGGCACATGCTTATGGGCCGCGGCATGGAAGACCAGGTCGGGCTGGTACCTGGCCCAGATATCGGAGAGGCGGCGCGCATCGCGCACATCGGCAATCACCGGCTTGATATCCAGATTGGGGAAAGCGTGGCGCAGTTCGACCAATATCTCGAAGATGCTGTTCTCGCCATGGCCAAGCAGCACCAGCTGTTGGGGCGACCAGCGAGCCACATATCGGCACAGTTCACTGGCAATTGAGCCGCCGGCGCCGGTGACCAGGACGCGCTTGTCGCGCAGGTTGGCGGCCACCCGTTCGCGATCCACTTCGGCGGGCTTGCGGCGCAAAAGATCGGTGATATCCACTTTGCGCAGGCGGTTGATGCCGACCGTGCCGCCAATCAACTCGTAAATGCCGGGCATGGTGCGGAAGGAGATGCCCGCCTTGCGGCAGATTTCGGCCACTTTGCGCAGCACCAAACCGGGCGCGCTGGGGATGGCAAAGATCACCTCGTCGATGTGCAGGCGCTTGGCGTGCTGGGGCAATTCGTCCAGGCTACCGACCACCGGCACACCATGAATCTTGAGGCCATGCTTTTCGGTGTCGTCGTCGACGAAAGCGGCGGGCTGCAAGCCCAGCTGGGGCGTCTTCTGCAGTTCGCGGGCTACCAGGGCGCCGGCATCCCCGGCCCCGGCGATCAAAATGCGCCGGGCGGTGTCGTCATGGCTGCCCACCCCCACCCCGCGGTCGGCCAGGATGCGGAAGCTGAAGCGCAGGCCGCCAATGGAGACAATCGAGGCCAGCCAATCAATGACCAATACGGAACGGGGCAGCGGCCAGAGCCAGCCGATGCTGTAGAGCCCAACAATAATTGCAGTGACAATCAGGGAAGACAGCGTGACCGCGCGGACAATCAGTTGCAGCTCTTCCGTGCTGGCGTAAGCCCAGATGCGGCGGTAGAGGCCCATGCGGCGGAAGACCAGCGGTTTAACGATCACGGCGGCCAGCATCATCCACAGCATGGTGGGCACATAATCCAGAATCCAGGCCGTCAGGTCCAGGCGCACGGCAAAGCTGCCCATCACGGTGGCCAGGATCACGGTGATGTCGGCCAGCAATAGGTTATCGGTGCGCAGCCAGTTCTTCATTCGGAGAGACTTTCCACGATGCGCTGCAGGCCATCGGCTAACTCAGTCTGGGCGCGGAAGCCGAGCACCTTGGCGGCCCGGCCCGGATCGCCCAGGGATTTGGGCACGTCGCCGGGGCGCGGATCGCTGAACTCGGCTGGCGGGGCATCGGGGTAGAGGCGGCCCAGGGTCTCGGCCAAATCCAGCAGGCTGGTCTCCAGGCCGGAGCAAACGTTGAAAGCCCGCCCGGGGGCGTCTTTGGCTTCGGCGGCCAGCAGGTTGGCGCGCACCACGTCGCCGACGTACACGAAATCGCGGCTTTGACGGCCGTCGCCGTAAATATGGGGCGCCTTGCCCGCCGCCAGCCGCTCAATGAAGCGCGGGATCACCGCGGCGTAATCCGAATCGGGCGCCTGGCGTGGGCCGTAGACATTGAAGTAGCGCAGAGCTACCGCGGGCAGGCCCAGCGAGGCAGTGTAGAGGGCGGCCAAATTCTCGTTGAACAATTTCGAGGAAGCGTAAGGGGAAATGCAATCGGTGGGGTCGTCTTCGGCGAGCGGCATCTGCTCACGGGCGCCGTAGACGGCGGCGCTGGAGGCCAGCACCACGCGCCCCACCCCGGCTTCGCGGGCGGCCTCGAACAGTTCGATGGTGCCTTGCACGTTGGTGGCATAGCAATCGGCCGGCCGCTCCAGCGAGGCGGGCACGGAGACGAAGGCGGCTTCGTGAAAAATCAATTCGATGTCTTCGACTGCCGCTTTGAGGGCCGTATCCAGCAGGCCCGCCTCGACGATCTCCACCTGGTCGGCGACGGCCGCCAGATTGGCGAGCTGGCCGGATGAGAAATCATCCAAAACGCGCACCTGGTCGCCACGGGCCACCAGCGCTTCAACGAGGTGGCTGCCGATAAACCCAGCGCCACCGGTGACCAGCACCCGCGCCATCAGCGGCCTCGGAACCCGAAGACGGTGGCGGTGGTGCGCAGGATGATCAACAGGTCGATCATGATGCTGCGGCGCTTGATGTAATAGAGGTCGTATTCCAGCTTGACCGCCATGTCTTCGATGTTGGAGGCGTAGCTGAAATTGACCTGGGCCCAGCCGGTGATGCCGGGCTTGGCTAGTAGGCGCGCGCGATAGAAGGGGATCAGTTCCTCGAAGTGTTCGACCAGTTCCGGACGTTCGGGGCGGGGGCCAACCAGCGACATATCACCAGCCAGCACATTGATGAACTGCGGCCATTCGTCCAGGCGGGTCTTACGTAGGAAGCGGCCCCAGCGAGTGGTGCGCACATCATCTTCCTGGGCCAGCACTGGATTGCCGTCCTTCTCGGCGTCGGGGATCATGGTGCGGAATTTGATAATGCGATAGGGGTGGCCACCCTTGCCGGCGCGGGTCTGCACATAGGTGAGCGGGAAGCCGGTATCCAGCAAGGTGCCGAGAATAATGACTGGGCTGAGCAGAATCAGGATCGCCACGCCTAATAAGCCGCCCACCAAGTCCAGGAAACGCTTGGCGAGTTCATAGAAGCGGTTAACGCGCGCCTCGTCCACAAAGGAGCGCAGCATCCAGTCGGCTTCCAGGTGGTGGATCGGCACGCGGTCGAGTAATTCTTCGTAGGCGACCGGCATGCGGATGATTTCGACGCCCTGTTCCTGGGCATCCAGCAAGGCGGCGAACATGTCCTCGCGGATGCGGCCGGTGATGGCGACCAGGATGTCGGACAGTTCTTCATTCTCGACCAGGCCGGGCAGGACTTCGCTGCCGCCGAGCACCTGCAAGCCCTGGATTTCTTTGCCCTGTTTGGCCGGATCGTCATCCACAAAGCCAATCAAATGGAAGGGCGCGGGGCGGATATCCTGGATCACCTGAGTCATGGCTACGCCGGCGCGGCCCGCGCCAACCATCACGGCGCGGCGCACGAATTGGGGGCCGGTAAAGATGCGGATATAGATGAAGCGCCACAGCAGGGTCAGCACCCAGGCAGCGGCAGCAAAGGCGGCCACGCCGCGGCGGGGCAGCGAACCCGGGTCAGAGGTGAAATAGACCAGGGTGTAAAAGCCCATACCAATCAGGGCCGCCACGGCCAGGCCGCTAAAGGTACGCCGCCAACTGGCGGCGCGGCGCAAATCATAGGTTTGGGTGAGCAGCACAACCCAGAAGATGGGCAGCAGGAAGAACCACAAGGGCGGGCGCACGCGCAGGAACTCGACGAAGGTCATCGTGACACCCTCTTCGACGGCGCTGGCCCAGAAATACAATCCCCCAAAGAGCGCCAAAGCGGACATCAGCAGGTCGCCGACGACCAACATAATGCGGCGCTCTCGTACACCGAGGCGCCAGGCGCTGGATTGTTCCTTACGTTTGGGTGAAACCATAATTCGGGATTAGCCAGCCTTGCGGGCCGTGCTCAGCTTACTCCATAGAAACGCGCTTCCCCATGAAAAGTGCATGGTGATGATCGCCAGGGGAAGTCCGATCACAAGCAGGGGCTTGCGTGCACGCACCGCCTGAAGGAAACCGGCGGCCAGAAGCAACAGCGCATATGATACCACCTGCGCCAGCCAGAGCCAGATCAGGGGCGGCCAGAGCAAATGCAGCAGCGGCAAGAGCAAAAATGCGGCCACAAAGAGCGGCGGCAATGCCTGGCGCCAGCGCAGCGTCTGCGGGTAGCGGCGCAGCATGCGGTATTTCCAGAACCCGTAGCGGGCATACTGTCGGGCCAACGCGTAGAGGTTGCTGCGCGCAAAGTAGACTGAGCGGATAGTGGGGTCCAGCCAGACAGTGCCGCCCGCCTGGCGGATGCGGGCGTTGAATTCGTAATCTTCGTTGGCCAGCAAGCTTTCATCGAAGGGACCAATCTGGTCAATCAGCGATTTGCGGAAGGCGCCGAAGGGCACCGTATCCACCACCTGGGCCTGGGTGGTGAAGCGATAGAAGGCGTCGCCCACGCCGAAGGGGTGCGCGGCGGCGGCGGCGATGGATTGGGCGACCCAATCAGGCTGCTGGGCTTGAATCTGCCACACGCCTCCCACGTTCCAGCCGCGGCCGGCCTCCAGGGCAGCGAGGCTGTTTTGGACGTAATCGGAAGCCGGCACCGAGTGGGCGTCCAGGCGCAGGATTACCTCGCCGCGGGCGGCATGGATCGCCAAATTGAGCCCGGCGGGAATTACCCGGTTAGGATTATCAATCACGCGCAGGGCCAAATCGGGATGGGCAGCCTGGAACTCGGCGATGCGTTGACGGGTGGCGTCCTCGGAGAGGCCGTCGGCAATGATGACCTCCAGCTCGGCGCGGGGATAGCTTTGGGTGTGAATCGCTTCCAGCAGGGCGCCAATGGTGGCCTCTTCGTTGAGGCAGGGCACGATGACCGAGACGTGCGGCATGGCTAGCTGGCTCCCCCGAGCGGCAGGCGCACGATAAAACGTGAACCCTGGCCGGGCTGGATTTCCAGGGTCAGCGTGCCGCCGTGGGCCTCGACAATCTGGCGCGCGATGGGCAAACCCAGGCCAACGCCGCGGTCGGGGCCAGCGGCGCGGGCTTTATCCAATTGGTAGAAGCGCTCAAAGACGCGGGCAGCTTCCTCGGCGGGAATGCCGGGGCCGGAGTCGGCCACAGTGATGTGGGCCGCGCCAGCCCGGCGCGCGGCGGCGATGCTGACCACCCCACCCTGGGGCGTGTGTTTGATGGCGTTCTCAACCAAATTAGTGAAGACCTGCACCAGGCGGTCGCCATCCGCGGAAAGGGCAGGCAGCCCGGCCAATTCGGTATGTAGTTCCACACCGGCATCAGTTGCCAGGGGCGCAAATTTGGCGGCCAGCGCACGCAGCAAAACTGGCAGGTCGACACTTTCACGCTTGAGCGAACCGCCGCCGGCATCCAGGCGGGCTAATTCGAGTAGCTCGAGTACCAGGCGGTGCATGCGGCCGGCCTCGTCGTAGATGACCTTGGCGGCCTGCTGCAAAGCGGCGCCACTTTTAGCCGTTCCGTCCAGGATAGCCTGGGCAAAGCCCTGAATGGAGGTCAGCGGGGTCTTGAGTTCGTGGGAGACGTTGGCCACAAAGTCGCGCTGGGATTGGCGGCTGCTGTGCACTTGCTCGCTCATCTCATTTAACGACTGCGCCAGGGCGCGCACCTCGCGGGGGCCTTCGGGGCGCACGTGGCCGCGCTGGCCCTCGGCAATCTGTTTGGCGGCGGCGGACATATCCTGCAGCGGGGCCGAAATGGAGCGTGCAATCCAGGCGCCCAGCAGAATGGAGAGCACCAGAGCTATCAGGCCGGCGCGGATAATCGGCGCGAAAAAGTCATCGGTGAGCACATCCAGGAAGGGCGAACTGGGGCGCTGGGTAGCGACCAGCAGGTTGTAGCGGTTGCCGCTGCCGCGCAGGTTGTAGAGCCACACCTGGCCTTCGGCATCGGTGAACTCGGCCACCTCGGCGGGCAAGGGGCCGGGACCCTGGCCGCCGCCCTGGCCGCGCAGCGCCTGCAGCCCGGCCGGTATGGCCGGTTGGCTGTCCTGCTGCGAGTCAGCGATTACTTCACCATCCGGATTGATAACCGCCACGCGAACCCCGAGCACCTCCTCGGCGCGTTCAGCGGCAGCCTGGATTTCATCCAGGCCGGCGCCGGTAGGGATGGAGAGGCGTTCGCGTTGAATCGCGTTGGCAGCGAAGACCAGGTTGGTTTCGGCTTCGCGGGCCAGGCGCGGATTGCGCGCCAGGAAAATCAGCAGCGAGAGGGTGACCACGCCCAGAATGACGCCGCTGAGCAGCAAATAGGTCAACCACAAACGCGAACGCAGCGAGGCAAACATCAGACGACCAGCTTGTAGCCCACTCCGGTGACGGTTTCAATTTTGGCCTGGCTGGCGGCCAGCTTCTTGCGCAGGTGGGCGACGTGCACGTCCACCGTGCGGGTCTCGCCATAGTATTCATAGCCCCAGGCCAGGCGCAGCAATTGCGGCCGTTCCAAGACCAGGCCCTTGTGCTGGGCAAAGGCCAGCAGCAAATCGAATTCCTGGGTGCGCAACTCGACCTGCTCGCCGTTGACGGTGACCTCGCGGCGGGCGGGGTCGACGGTGAGGTCGCCCAGGTGCACCGGGCTGGCGGGCTGGTCCTGGCGGGCGGCGCGGCGCAGCAGGGCTTTGACGCGCGCGACCAATTCCTTAGGGTTGAAAGGCTTGGTCATGTAATCGTCGGCGCCGATTTCGAGGCCCACGATTTTGTCCACATCGTCGTCGCGGGCGGTGAGCATGATGATGGGCACCGGGTTATCCGCGGCGCGTAGGCGACGGCAGACCTCGTAGCCGTCCAGTTCGGGCAGCATCAAGTCGAGCACTATCGCGGCCGGTTGGCCATCACCGGCGGCTTTCAGCGCGGCGGCGCCATCGGCGACGGCCTGGGTACGGTAGCCTTCCTGTTTGAGGTAGAGTTCAGCCAGCTCGGTGATGTTGGGCTCGTCGTCGACGAGCAAAATCAGTTCGCCCGCCACGATTTACTCCACGGCGGCGACGGCTTCGATTTCAACCCGCGCGCCCGCCGGCAGGGCCGCCACCTGAATCGCAGAGCGCGCTGGGGGCTGCTCGCCAGCGTATTCGGCGTAGATTTCGTTGACCGCCGCATAATCGTTGATGTCGGCCAGGAAGACGGTGACCTTGAGCAGGCTGGCAAAGGAGCTGCCCCCCGCCTTGAGGACGGCGCCCAGATTCTCCAGCGCCTTGCGCGTCTCGGGGCCCACGCCGCCCGCCACCAGCGTGCCGCTGGCCGGGTCGAGGCCAATCTGGCCGGCGGTGAAGAGCAGTTGGCCATACTGGATACCGGGCGAATAAGGGGCCAGCGGCTTGGCGCCCCCGGCGGGAATGATGACTTTTTTCTCAGGCATATGCACCTTCCTTCTACTTAATTGTGCCAGCGCGATGTTAAGCGCATGTAAGCTGGTGAGGTGGCTGGTATTGTCTCATAGCGGCCGGAGGCTTGCCAGCCAACGCTCGGCCTGGCGCGGCCAGCGAAAGATTTGGACCCGCAGGTGTGCGTAGGCCGGGTCCTGCAAGTCGGCCAGGTTCTGGCGGCGTTTGCGGTAATGGCATTTCAGCGTATAGAGCAAGATTGAATCGCGGGAGAAGAAAGAGCGGCGCAAGCTCTCGTGGTTGCCGGCCCACAATTCCTGTTGGCGCAGGCCGCGAGTCCAACTGCGGCGCAGCAGACGGCCAGAGGAGAGCCAGAAAGGGTAATCCAGGAAGACCACGGTATCAGCGCGCGACCACAAGATATCGCGCACCCGGCGGTAATTGCCATCCACGACCCAGGCATCCGCCGCTAATTTCTGCTCCAGCGTAGCGCGAAACTCTTCAACGGACAGGTACTGCCAATCAGGCTGCCAAAAGATGGCGTCCATTTCCCAGTGGGGAATGTCCAGACGCTGGGCGATGGCGCGGGCAAAGGTGGTCTTGCCCGCCCCGGAACTGCCCAAGACGTGAATTCGTTGGCCGCTAAACACGCCCCATCTTACCAACGGATAGCGCTGCGGGCTGGCACCGCAATATTCTGATATACAGCCCGGCCTGGGCTGGCTACAATGGAATGGTGAGTAGCCCGCAAAGCCCACAGGAGTGGACCCGCTTCTGGCACCACCAGGCGCTGGATGTGAACTTGTTTCAGGCGCGCTTTCAGCGTTACGCCTTCACGCGCCACACGCATGATTACTATGTAGTGGCGGTGGTGGAGCGCGGGCTGCAATTCTTCCGGCATGCGGGGCAAAAACACCTGACCCCGCCCGACGGGCTGATTTTGATAAATCCAGGCGAGATGCACACCGGCGAACCGGCGGATGCGGCCGGCTTCCGCTACCTGGCGCTGTATCCCAGCCTGGCGCAGATGCGGGCGGCGGCCGCCGAATTAGGTAGCGGCCAAGCGGTGGCGCCGCAATTTACCCAGCCGCGCGGCGACCATCCCATGCTGGCGCGCCAACTGCGCCGCCTGCACGCCGCCTTGCGTGGCAACCAGCCGGGGCTGGACATCGAAAGCCTCTACCTGGATACGCTGACCAACCTGGTGGCCGCTTTTTCGGACCGCGGCCCCTTGCCCCGGGCGGCCGAGGACAGCCGCGCCGTACGGCGAGCGCGCGACTACATTGAAGCTCACTACATGGAGAGCATCTCCCTGGATGCGCTGGCCGGGGAAGTCGGGCTGAGTCCCTACCATTTGCTGCGCATCTTCCGGCGCGCGGTGGGGCTGCCGCCGCACAGCTTTCAGGAGAGTTTGCGCATCCAGCAAGCGCAGCACTGCTTGAGCCGCGGCGCGGCGCTGGCCGAGGTGGCCCTGCAAGTGGGCTACAGCAGCCAGAGCCATTTCACCCAGCGCTTCAAGCAGCACATCGGGGTGACCCCCGGCCGCTATGCGGCAGAAGTGATGAGCTAAGCATGACGATTGAGTGGCTGCCGCTGGGCGCCTTTATCCTGGCGACGATGTACACGCCCGGTCCCAACAACATTTCCAGTGCGAGTTTCGGGCTGGCACACGGCTACCGGCGCACCTTGCCCTACATGTTGGGGATTGCCCTGGGCTTCTTCCTGATGATGCTCGCCAGCGCGCTGCTCTCGGCCTCGCTGCTGAGCGCCTTCCCCAGCCTGGATGCCGTGATGCGCTACGCCGGGGCGGCTTACATCCTCTATCTGGCCTATGTGGTGCTCAAGTTGGGTTATGCGGTGGATGATGGCAAGGCATAGCCGCTGGGTTTTGTAAACGGCATGCTGCTGCAACTGGTGAATCCCAAAACTATTGTCTTCGGCTTCACCGTCTTTTCGACTTTTTTGGCCGCGCTGGCGGGCCAAACCGCGGCACTGACCCTGGCCGCGGCGGTCTTCGCGGTGCTGGCCTTTGGCGCTTGTTCCGTGTGGGCCTTGTTCGGGGCGGTGATCAGCCGCTATCTATCCAATCCGCGTATCCGCCTGATGGTCAATATCGGGCTGGCCCTGCTGCTGGTCTTCTCGGCGGCCGAGCTGGCCGGCATCCTCTAGTTCCCATCCTTGCTTAAACCAAAGCGGAGGCGATCCGTAACGCCTCCGCTTTGTGCTTCTTCCCCTTCCTCTAGGAGAGCCCT
>OMJR01000058.1 GCA_900299355.1 Anaerolineaceae bacterium | reverse complement strand
TGCGCCCGTAGCTCAATGGATAGAGCGCCTGACTTCGAATCAGTAGGTTGGGGGTTCGAGTCCCTCCGGGCGCGCAGTATAAGAAAAACGCCAGTGAACTGGCGTTTTTCTTATTTAACGAAAGCGCTCGGCAGCGCGAGCGCGTGCTCGGGCTTCCAGCACGTCACGATCGCGGGGCGGCGCCTGGGTGACGAGGTCGGCCAAGAGGATATGCACATCCGCGGAGATGGCGGCCACGGCGGCATCAAAAGCCGCCTGGTTAGCTTTCGAGGGTTGGTTATACCCGGAGACCTTGCGCACAAATTGCAGGGCGGCCTCATGCACTTCTTCATCTGTGGCGGGGGGGGCGAAGTTAAAGAGGGGCTTGATGTTGCGGCACATACTCAGGCCTCCACTGATTTTAGGCGTTTCATGTTGGCACTTACTAAAGCGCGGATCAGTTTGCTGGGAAGCGGCTGGCTGTAGGGAAATTGCAGCGTCCCCTTGGGTTGCCGGAACGACGCAACTTCGTCGGCGAACTGATCGAGTACTTCGTTAGGTAGCGCATAGATACCGACATGTTGCTTCCAGGCGGCAAAGTAGACCAGGCGCTGGCCGTCGAGCTTATAGGTAGGCATGTCATAACTGATCATCTCGACGACTTGCGGTGCAGCTTTTTGGATCAAGGTGCGCAATTCATTGAGCACCGGCTGGGCAGCCGCCGGTTGGGCGGCGATATAGCGATCAACACTTGAGTAGGCTATGGCGTTCCTCGTTATTCGGGCTAATTAGTTACTTTGATCCAATTTCTGCCTTGCGCGCAGTGAGCAACTTGGCAATCAGAGCTTTCGATGGCGGCCGGCCAATCGGGAATTTGAAGCCGCCCTTGGATGTTTCATAGTTCTTAAGTTCGGCAGCCAGCTGGCCAGTGATGGTGCCGCTCATCGGGAAGTAACTGCAATGCGCCTGGTAAGCAGCATAACCCGCCAGTGGTTTGCCAGCATATTTGAAAGCGGGCACGCTATAGCTGATCGCCTCGACCGCGTCCGGCTCCAACTCTTTGATGGTCGCCCGGATGGCGAGCAAGGTCTGGCGGGATGGCTCGGGGAGCTCGGCCAGATAGGCTTCTATGCGTTCAATGTCGCTTGGTTTTCCTTGGCTGGTTGCGGGCATAGTCGGCTAGGCTTGCTCCTCAGCTAGCATTGTATCCAACTTATCCCAGGTCTCACCCACTCCTTGAACAACACCCATCTCCAAGATTTGCTGCAAATCATCCTGGCTGGCGTAGGTGGTGCGCGAAACCAGCGTGGTTATGCCATCCTTTTCATTGAGCTCCACCACGATATCGGCAGAGGGCATATCCTCGTTGGGGTTGCCCTCTTCGTCAGAGAAATGGTCGGTGTACTTAATCTGGTTGGGGCTATTGATTTCCGAATAGTCGGCCAGGCCCCAGGATTGCATATCTTCGGTATCCGAGCTCATGCAATAATGCCAGCGGCCACCCGTGCGGAAATCCATGTTGCAATGGGTTAGCGACCAACCGGCGGGCGCCCACCAGCGGGACAGGTGCTCGCAATCTGAATAGGCCTTGAAAACCAAATCGCGGGGCGCATCAAACTCACGGGACAAAATCAGGGTATTCCCTTCAGTCTTTACTTGCACTTCTTTGTTAGCAGTCATTGTTCTTCCTTTTTCTTTACTGGTGGGTTTCGTGTTTCGTTATCAAGCCGTTCAAAGGTTTGCCGGCTGCGCCCTCGGCGAGTTCGGATATCGCCTTGGCGAACGCCATCAGGAGGCGGCCTGCACTCCCGGCAACAGGGACTCCAAGCGATCCAGCGATTCGGCCGCACCCTGTTCCATGCCGGACTGCAGCATACCGTCGCGCTCTGCCTGGCTATCAAAACCGGAGATCGTTGTCAGCAAGGTGCCGCCTTCCACTTCTTCCAACGTAGTGGTTTCCACGGCGATATGGCCGGGCATGCCCTCAAATTCGAAGGTGCCCATGATGCGCTCGGGCGGGGAGATTTCGCGATATTCGCCACGGAAGGCAAACTCATTGCCATCGGGATCATGTTGGACAAAACGCCACTTCCCGCTGGGGCGCAGGTCTAGTTGATCGACGCGGGTGGTAAAGCCGTGCGGCCCCCACCAGTGCGGAATCAATTCGGGGTCGGTGAAGGCGCGGAATACCAGATCGCGAGGAGCATCGAATTTGCGCTGCTGCTTTATCTCCGTATCGGATGGCAGGGTGACGATAAGTTTATATGTGGGCATTAAGGCTCCTAAGTCTCCAAGTAATCAGAAACGCGACTATGAATTTTGATCGTCGGACTGCAGTTCTTTCAAGTAATCATCTAGGCGTTCAAAGCTTTCTTCCCAATGCCGGCGGTAGCGCTCAAGCCATTCGGATACATCTTTGAGTGGCTCAGCCTGCAAACGCGCCGGGCGCGACTGGGCCTCCCGGCTGCGGGAAATCAAACCCGCCTCCTCCAGCACCTTGAGATGCTTCGAAATGGCGGGCATGCTCATGTCGTAGGGTTCGGCCAGTTCCGTGACGGTGAGCGCCTGGCCACCCGAAAGGCGCGCCAGGATCGAGCGCCGGGTGGAATCGGCCAGGGCGGCGAAGGTGGTATCGAGGGCAATTACGTTTTGTAGAGTCATTGTATTTAACCGTTCGGTTATTTAACTTATTGGTAAAATACCAGAACTGGATAGGAATGTCAAGAGGCAGAACCACAATGGCGCTGGGAACGTCTATACTGGAGATACATCAAATGCCTATGGAGGACCGCGTGGACAAGCTGAAACTAATACCTATCCTGGCACTTGTGGCTGCAGCGCTCAGCGCATGTGGCGGCGGTGAGGCCGACCCGGCCGAAGTCGCCACCCTGGTGGCGGCCCAGCTGCAGACCGATGAAGCCGCCGCCCTGCCCACCAATACCGTCGCGCCGTTGGCCACCGCGGAAGCCGGGGGCGAAGCCGCGCCGAGCCTTGACCTGCCCCAAGTGGTGTTTACGCCCGGCGGCCTGTTTGCGGATGCCGAGCGTGAACTCATCATGGCCAGAGTGGTCGGCCCCTTCATTCATTACCATGCCGATCTGGAAGATTCGGCCCAGATGCTTACCGTGCATGTGCAGCCGTTTGAGGACGATCCGAGCTGGTTGTACAAAGCGGAAGCCATCTTTGCCGGGGGCGGCTACATCGGCTGGCTGCTGCCGGCCAGTGATGGCGACCTGGATTGGTGGCTGCCGGATTGCATGGGACCATGTGAATTGAGCGACAGCTTCCGGGCGGCCTATCCTGAGATTGTGGCCATCCTGGAAGGCGAATAAGACTCTTTGCGCTATCCAAAAAAAAGCGGGCCGCGTCCTCGGCCCGCTCTTTTTTACGCTCGCTTACTTTGATTTACGCCGGCGTTCCACAACCAGCAGGTTGCCGGCCAGCACCAGGCCCACGCCCGCGAACTGCCAGCCGTTGAGGCGCAGGCCTTCGAAGCGCGCCGAAAGCAGCAAAGCAATGACAGGGAACAAGACCGTAATATAGGCTGCCCGGTCGGCGCCAATGCGTCCCAACAAAGTGAGGTAGGCCCCGAAGGCAATTACTGAGCCAAACAAGGCCAGGTACAGCAGAGACAGCACATAGCCGGATGAAGCATCAAAGACCAGGGGCACACCGCGCGCCATGGCGATCGCAAAGGTAAGCAGGGAGCCGTATAACATGCCATAGGCATTGGTCTGGATCACGGGAATATTGGCGCGCTGGTTGCTGGCGGAGACAATGTTGCCCAGCGAAGCGGATAGTGAACTGGCAACAGCCAGCATCAGGCCAAGAGCCGCCCCTTGCTGCAGGTTGAAGTTGGCCAATTCCGGCCAGAAGATGACAGCCAACCCGAGGATGCCGATCAGGGCGCCGGCCAGGATGGGCAGCCGCACGGGGGTGCGCAGGAAGAGCGAACCAAAGAAAACGTTCAGAATAATGATCGTCGAAAAGATCACTGCCACCATGCCGCTGGAGATGTAGAGCTCAGCGAAATAGACCACAATGTAATTGACAGAGAATAACAACAAACCCTGTAGGGCGATAAATGCATGCTCGCGGGGGCTGAAACGCAAGGGCAACCGCCGCCACGCGCAGTAAGCAAAGAGCAATAGCGCGGCCAGAAAGAAACGATAAGCAACCGATAGCTCGGGCGGGACAACCCCCAATTGGTATTTAATGGCCAGCCAGGTTGATCCCCAAATCAATACAGTGATGACGTATAAAATCGAATTGTTCACAGTCGCCTCGTATTTGGAACACTTGTTTGGCTATTATACGCCTGCACAGGATTGTTAACTACAGAGACCGCTGGGTAGCAGCGGTCTCTGTGTTCGGGTTAGTCAGGATCAAACGCCTACGCGGTCACCGGCTTCATCCAGGGCTTGCTGGATATCGTGCACGGCATTGTCGATGCCTTGCTTGATTCCATCCCAGGCGTCGCCAGCATCATCGTTCATGTCGTTCAACTGGCTGCGCCAATCTTCGCGCTGCGCGTTCCACTGGTCCACGCGATTCTGCCATTCGATCCGGGCTTCGGCGCTACTTTCTTTTGCGCGCCCCTTTGCCAAATCAATTTTGGCATCCAATTGCTCCAGCCGCGCCTCAATTTTCTGGCGATATGCATCGATTTTGCTCATCTAGAACCTCCATATTTTTTAGGTGATTCGTTCCAGCTAACGAAGGCGTCGACCCTATATTACGCGCGCGAAACATCAATTATTCGGTCAAGCATTTTGTGAAAAAGAGAACGCAAGGTTTTAATTAACCGGGCAAAAACCGTAACCCGAATATGAGATCAGGGTTAAAAAGTGTAAGTGGCACGCGTGTGTCACGGAATCTATCCACTATCCGTAAAGGAGAGAAACAGATGAACGACCTCGGTAAATGGGCTTGGCTTATTGGTCTTGCCCTCCTCGTCCTCATGGGCGCGTTGAGCGGTTTTGTTAGCATGGACCTGGCCATCGTGAGTGACATTGCTGTGGCTCTGGCCTTCATCGGCGGCATTATGCACTTGGCCAAAGGTGATCGCACGGCTTTCTTCATTGCCGCGCTGGCCTTGGGCGCTTTCTATAGTAGTGCTGGTACTTTGTTTGTCGATATCCTCGGCAACCTGGTCGCCGGCATCCTCGGTGGCGCTGCCACGGCTGCCGCTGCTGGCGCTGCTGGTGCTCTGGTCATGACTGTCTACGAGTGGGTGATGCCCTAAGCGCAGCATCGTTTCATCAAAAACAACGGGAGCTTCGGCTCCCGTTGTTTTTTAATGCAAAAGAAAAGACCCGCTTGATGCGGGTCTTTTAGCTTTAGGCTGGGGCGACTTTGGCCAGGCTCTTTTGCAAATGGTCCTGGAACCTGGCCTTGATGTCGTCCACGTCGGTTTCCATGCACACAGCCCACTCGCGCAATAAACGCTCCTTGAAGCGCTTAAGGGCATCTTCTTCAGTGGGATTGAGCTTGGAAAGGAACTGGCGGGCCGACAGATCGCGAATGAGGCGGGCGATGTCCTCAAGGGAGCCATCCCCCAACACATCGCGAATCAGTTTTTTGCGCGCCATATGATCCGAATCCATTTCCTTGGGTTCACGTTTGAGGACGCGGATCACTTTCTTGATCTCACTTGGGCTCGATAAGGGGCGCAGCCGATCGTTCTCTTCGCTGTCAACCGGCACCCAAAACATACTGTTGCGGGTTTTCACTCGATAATACTTGGATTTCTCACCATCCAACTCTTTCGTCTCCACCCCACGCACCTGTCCAACACCGTAATAGTGATGAACAATCCATTCGCCTTTTGAAAAGGTGCTTGCTTCAGCCACATTAACCTCCTGTGGTCGTTCTGATTGGGGTGATTAACCAGCCTGCTCGGCGGGGCGACGCTGGTCCCTGCGATAGCGGAAGACGATGCGTCCCCGATCCATATCGTAGGGTGAAAGCTCCAGAGTCACGCGATCGCCGAGCAGAACTCGAATGAAATAGCGCCTCATTTTTCCAGAAAGGTAACCGATAACATCGTGGCCGTTGTCCAATCTAATTTTAAACTTGTTGCCCTTTAGGGCCTCTTCTACTGTTCCGTCTACACGAATCTTTTCTTCTTTTGCGGCCACGCATGTTCCTTTCTGAAATTTAGATGTTTTGTTTTTCTGGTTTAACTTAGCGTCCCTTTTTGGTACGAACCCGGCGCTGTTGTTTGCGAATCGCCTTTTGCTTTGCAATGCGGCGTTCTTCACTATCAGAAACAAACCAGCGCTTCTTACGCATGGTGCTCAGTACTTTGCTGCGAGCCACTTTCTTACGAAAGCGCTTTAGCAAGGATTGCTGGGATTCACCAGGTCGTAATTCAACCTTCGGCAAAAAAGCACACCACCTTTCGGGGTAAATTTGCATCGCTCCATACAGCGCTAGAATGCATATCGGTTAGACCGTATTGCACTATTGCCAGATTATGGAATATGGCCGCTATTTGGGAGAACTCAGGTCAACCACGGCGGCGCACGTAACCCACGCTTTCACGTGCGTTGGCGATTACTTCCCTATTATAACACACGCCATTTTCAACCGATTTTTGCGCTTTCAGAGCCCGAATACAGTGTGCACGCTTATAATATCCACATGACAAACAAGGAACTTGCCGATATCTTTACCCTGGTTGCTGATTTGCTTGAGATTAAGGGCGAAGTCGTATACAAGACCCTCGCCTACCGGAAGGCCGCCGATAACTTAACCAGCCTCGGCCGGGACGTAAACGACGTCTATGCGGAGGGTGGCCTGAAGGCCCTCTTGGATATTCCGGGAGTCGGCAAAGCGATTGGCGAAAAGATTGAGGAGTTGCTTACTACCGGCAAGCTGGATTACCTCGAAAAGCTAAAAAAGGAAGTCCCCTCTGAATTGGCGGAATTGCTCCAAATCCCCGACCTAGGCCCAAAGAAGGTCGGTCTCTTTTATAGCGAATTAGGCATCAAAAGCATAGAAGACCTAAAAAAGGCTGCCGAGGACGCAAAACTTCGCGACCTGGCCGGCATGGGAGCCAAATCGGAAGCCAAAATCCTTGAGGGCATCGAATCACTGGGGCGCCGTAGCGGACGATTGCCGCTGGGCGAAGTTTGGCCCTTTGCCATGGAATTGCTGGAGATGATTCGCAAGATCAAGGGAGTCAAGGCCGCCGAGGTAGCCGGCAGTCTGCGGCGCATGAAGCCAACGGTCGGCGACATTGATATTCTGGTGGCAGCCACCAACAAGGAAGCCGTGTTCAGCGCATTCACCGAGGCGGAAAATGTGGCCCGTGTGCTTGGCAAAGGAGAGGTGAAAGCCAGCGTGGAATACCACAACGGGATGCGCGCGCAAATCTGGGTCCACGAGCCGGCTCGCTTTGGCACCGCGCTCCAATATGCGACCGGATCCAAGGACCACAATGTTAAATTGCGCGAAATGGCCCTGGACAAGGGGTTTTCGTTATCCGACCAAGCGATAACGAATGTTGAGGATGAGAGCGAAATCCTTTGCGCCTCCGAAGAAGAAGTTTATGCGTTTCTTGATCTTCCCTATATTGCACCTGAATTGCGCGAAGACCGCGGCGAAGTACAAGCCGCCAAAGATGGCGTATTGCCCAAGTTAATCCAAATCAAAGATATTCGTGCGGAATTGCACAGCCACAGCACCTGGAGCGACGGCAAGGGTACCATCCTGGAGATGGCGGAGGCGGCGAAAAAGCGCGGGTACAAAACCCTGGCTATCACTGACCATTCAGCTGGCTTGGGTATTGCCAACGGGCTGACCATCGATCGTCTTAAGAAGCAACGGGAGGAAATTGAGGCTGCACAGGAGCAACTGGGCGATTCGCTCCTGCTCTTGCACGGCACCGAAATGGAGATCAGCGCCGATGGAAAGCTGGACTTCCCTGATGACATCCTGGAATGGTTGGATATCGTCATCGCATCGCTGCATGTCAGCATGCGCCAGGAGCGCAAAAAAGCAACTCAACGGATTCTGAAGGCCCTCGAAAATCCCCACGTGGATTTTATTGCGCACCCCACCAACCGTTTACTACCCGATCGTGAGGGCGCGGACTTGGACATGGACAAGGTTCTGGAAAAGGCCGCCCAAACCGGAACGGCCCTTGAAATCAACTCCAATCCTAAGCGCCTCGATTTGGAAGACGTGTATGCCCGCAGGGCTGTTGACATGGGGATCAATCTGGTGATCAATACCGACGCACATGCACCGGAACATATGGATTTTATCCAGTTTGGGGTAGCCACTGCCCGTCGCGGCTGGGTTGAAGCCAAGAACGTAATAAACACCTGGACTCCCAAGCAGATCCAAACCTGGCTCAATCGCAAATAGGCCGAACGGGGGAGTAATCAACTCCCATGGTTGACGATACCATTACTGTTGAAAGAGCACCCGCTTGCTCTTTGATATTCGGATTCGCTGATGAACACGATTCGCCCCTTTCACACCGTTGAGCGTAGCACCCTGCTGGCCATATCGTATGCCTGGTTGGGATATGGCGCACTGTTTCTCTATCTCGAGCCCATCATTGGTTCCATTGCGGCGGCTTTGGTCTTGTTGCCAGTTTTCGTAAGCGCATGGTATGGGGGCATGGCCTACGCCATGTTATCCGCCATGGTTTCTTTTTCATTCAATATGTATATGTACATCCTGGCAACCGTCACTCCGCCAACACCTTTGGAACACTTAGGCGGCAACTTGATTGCTTTGGTCTTTGCTTTTGCCATTG